>JAFPTK010000218.1 GCA_017400305.1 Lachnospiraceae bacterium
CTGACATTAGAGTATATACCAAATCAGGGATTCTGTAAAAATCCGGGTTACGATTCCCGGTTGTCCGGCAGGCAGTATGGAGAGTATGGGATAGGCGGTGGATATCTGTCATGCGCGGTGGGCGGAGTAATTTGGGAAACAGCGTGCTATCCCTCGATCCGGCGCATTCGGTCAGTGTAGATCGCATCGAAGGCGCGGTTGTTGAACCACCGGGAAGGGGCCAGCAGGAGTGGCGGGTGCGGCTCGGGATCCGGTGCGGACGGCTCAGGACTACCCGGAAGGTCCTGCCCTGCGAGGGTATTTCCGGAGGATGACGGTACCGCTCCCGGTTCCCAGGCGCCCCACCAGGAGAAACTGGAGTTAGCAAGGATATGGTGGCGGCAGCACCGCATGAGGAGAAGGCTCTGCACATCACGCTCCAGAGATCCTTTATTGGGGCCGGGAGCGGCGGACGCGGAGGAGACGTCATTTCTCTGTTGCTGTGTACAATTGTCTGATGGACGGGAATGATCTTCGGCCGGACTCGCTGTCTGCGGTTGCGCAGGATCTTTTACAGCGATCAGCCGGAACTCTCCCTCACCGGCCGTCCGGTGCCGGGAGATCCATTCTGCGGCGTATGCCGGATCATCGCTGAATACATAGAATACGGCATTCGGGACCTCCGCCAGGATCTGCGCCACGGCCTTCTCATAATAACGTTCCGTGCAGATCCCGCCGTGGGTCTCTGCCGTGTCGGGCTTGAGGTAATCCCCCCGGCGGATATGCAGGCTCACCGAGCGGCCGCCGTCTGCGGCGATCCGGGCGGCCCAGCCTGCGAAGTCGGACGTATCCGTCATGGATTCCCTGACAGACTTCGTCACGGTACCCGGTCCCTTCGGGGGTTCCGGGTGTGACGCGACCGGTCCTGCGGATCCCGGGATCGGTGCATCCGTATCCGAGAAAGACATATCATTTTTCAGGCGCCGTCTGATATTCTCCGCAAACATCTCCGCCAGATCCGCCTGCACGGCGGGATCCGGGAAATAGGACTCGCTCTGGAAATATCCGTTGAGATAGGCGTCCTCCATGGCCAGAACCTCCGGGTAAAACCGCCCGTCCGGCTCCTCCCATTCCTTGCTCCTTCTGCCGGTAAGCTTCCGGCGGATCCGGCTGAACGGATCGAGAAAGGCATCCCGGAGCGTATCGACTTCCAGGGAGGAGGCCGCTTCGTACGAGACGCCGAAGGCTTCTTTCAGGCCCGGCCTGCGTTGCCGGTCGCCGACAAAGCCGCTCACCTCATCGATCTTCACCGAGAAGCCCTGCGCGAGCAGCTGCCGATACAGCGCATATTGGAACAGCTGGTTTCCCAGCCCTCCCTGCAGACGTATGATCACCATGATCTTCATATTATAACATAGTTCGTGGCCCAATAAAAACAGGTGGTATTTTATTCTGTTCTGTGGTACAATCAATAAGTTATGGTGGAACAACCGCGCTCTTGGGGCGAGGTGCACTGACGGGATGAGCGGGATCGTATGTTAAAGAAGCTGTACCGGATCTTCGGAAGAAAAGAGAAATGGCAGTTCTGCGGCCTCGGGGTCATGATCCTGATCGGCGGTCTCTTTGAGACGCTGGGGGTCTCGATGATGGTGCCGGTGATGAGTGCCGTGCTGGATCCGGCTTCCGTCCGGGAGGTGATCGGCCGGTATGAGCCGCTTCAGCGGATCACGGAAGCTCTGGGTCTCGCGGAGTCGGACACCCGCCTCATCGTGACGATGCTTGTGGCATTGATCTGCCTCTTTGTCATCAAGAACCTCTATCTCCTGCTGCTCGCCCGGCGGCAGAGCACCTTTATCTCCCGCACGCGCAATGAGATGATCAGCCGCGTGATGCGGGAATTCTTAAATCGCCCCTATGAGGAGTACCTCGGAGCGGACATCCCCACGGTTTTCAGGATCACGGACAGCGATATCCCCAAGATGTTCTCGCTGGTCCTTGCGACGTTAAATCTCACCACGGAGCTGGTGGTGAGTGTCTGTATCTGCATCGTGCTCTTTGTTGTCAACTGGAAGCTCACCGCCTTTGTCGCCGTGATCTTCTTAGTGATGACGGGCTTTAACATCAAGGTCTTAAAGCCTCGTCTTAACGAGATCGGCAAGACCAATCAGGCGATCCAGTCCCGGATCGCCAAATGGCGGATCGAGGCGATCTATGGGTTAAAGGATGTCAAGGTCCTGCACCGGGAGGATTTCTTCATCCGCAATTATTATGAGAGCGGGCGGATCGGCGCGGATACGGACCGGAATTACACGGTGCTCAACAATATCCCGCGGCTGCTGATCGAGACGGTCTTCCTGGGCAGCGTCTTTGCCTTTCTGGCGATCTACGTCGGGACGGGAGGCGATGTGGAACCGCTCATCCCGCAGTTCATGGCATTTGCCGTGGCAGCAGTCCGCGTCATGCCTAGCGCCAACCGGATTAACACCTATCTCACGGAGATCGCCTACGAACAGCCCTCGCTGGATTATGTTTATGAAAACTATAAGGTTGCTCTTGCTGAGTCGAGCTCGGTGAGCGAAGACGAAGCTAGAGCACCTTATACAGGGGCACTTAATGAGATGGAGCGCGAAGCGCGAACATCGAATTTAGTGCCGTCGGACTCCGATGCCATGAGGGCGGACCGCGCCATGCGGTTCCTCGGGGATCTTGAGGGAACGGAACCGCAGGGTGGATTGCCGGCTCAGCCGGGAGAGAAGGATCCCACCCGTCCCATGATCGAGCTCTCGGGCATCACGTACCGTTACCCCAATACGGATCGGGACATCTTTACCGATGCGTCCATGTATGTGAAGAAGGGCGAGTCGGTGGGCATCATGGGTGCCTCCGGTGCCGGGAAATCAACGATCGTGGATATCCTCTTAGGGCTCCTCAAGGTGCAGGCGGGGTCCATCACCTGCGACGGGGTGAGCATCTTTGACCGCTATACGGCGTGGCTTCATCAGATCGGTTACATCCCGCAGGCGATCTATCTGATCGATGAGTCCATCCGGGACAATATCGCCTTCGGGATCGATGCGGACCGGATCGACGAGGAGCGCATCTGGGAGGTGTTAAAGGAAGCCCAGCTCGCGGATTTCGTAAAGTCGCTCCCGGAGGGGCTGGATACGAAGATCGGCGACCGGGGCGTGCGACTTTCCGGCGGACAGCGGCAGCGGCTGGGCATCGCGCGGTCGCTCTATCACGATCCGGAGATCCTCGTCTTTGACGAGGCGACGAGCGCGCTGGACGGCGACACGGAGGAGGCGCTCATGGAGGCCATCAACAGCTTCCATGGGAAAAAGACCATGATCATCATCGCGCACCGCTTAAACACGATCGCCAAGTGCGACCGCATCTATGAGGTGACGGACGGGAAGCTGAAGGAGACGACCCTGGAGGGGAGAGGGTTTATTGAGAAGTGATGCGCGGACAGCAGGACGGTCATTCCCGCTGCTTTCTGCGGGGAATATGATTATTGCAGAGTGCGCGGACAGCATGGCTTTGACTCGCGCGGGAGCGTATTTCATTTGGGACGGAATCATTGACCGGGAGAGGAACACAGGGAAAG
>JAFPTK010000219.1 GCA_017400305.1 Lachnospiraceae bacterium
GCCAGGTATACCCGGCTCTGTCCACCCTGTCCGATGATGTCCAGGATCCGGTATCTCCCGCCGATGACACTTCCCGCCGTCAGCATGCCATTACCTGCCGTGACGGACAGGCCGCCGGCATCCAGCCGGTCTCACTCCCCTCGGTCAACAGCATCAGATAGACCGCGGAGATATTATCCCGCTCCCCCTGCTGCTTGACCCTGGACGCCAGCTGCTTTAACACCCCGCTCATGGCCTCTTCGCTGCCCTCGGGATCTGCCTGTATCGCCTCCCACAGCACCGTTTCCGGCAGTCTGCGCCAGAAACCGTCCGTGCAGAGGATGACGGAAGTATCCTTGAGCAGAAGACCCTCGCAGAAATCGGGCCGGATCACATCAGAGGCGCCGATGCACTGGAGCAGGACGCTCTTTTTGTCGGACAGCGCCGCCTGCGCCGGTGTCAGGATCCCGGCATCCAGCTGCTTCTGAACCAGACTGTGATCATGGGTGATCAGCTTCAATCCCCTCTCGTCTGCGAGATAGCATCGGGAATCTCCCACGTGCATGACGAGATAATGGCAGCCGACCAGCAGGAACAGGACCGCCGTGGTCCCGAGCCGGACCCCCTCCCTGTGACCATAGCGGGAGATCCGGTCGTTCATCTCCATGATAACGGATTGCCAGTCGATCCCGGCACGGTGCAGACAGCGGGCCGGGGAGAGCTCCTCCCGCTCCGCCTGTCTGAGCAGATCGACAAAATCGTGGAAAAACCATTCCTCCGCGCGGCGGATAAACGCGGCGCTCGCGATCTCCCCCTGGGAGAGTCCGCCGAGTCCGTCGCAGACAGCCGCGAAGCAGATCCTCCCGTACTGCCTGTGACGGGCGATCTTACACAGCAATGCATCCTGATTGACACGTCGGTCGGTGCCGACATCGGACAGCACCGCCTTTTCTATGCGAAACAGCATGAAAGCACCTCCTTGTATACCGTTACATGACAACGAAAGCTGGCGGCGTGGATTATTTGATAAGGGATTTTTAACGAAAGGGCCGACAGAATGTCGGTGTGTTGATGATACGAAAGACACGAAAAAATGTCAAGGAGATTTTTCTGTGATATAATCGAACCGTTACCGTCCGGTACCATACGTGTCATCACTTATTTCGGAGGCCGACATGAACAGAGAGAAAACCGAACAGGAGATCCGGGAGGATCTGAGGAAACAGTTTGCCGCACTCTACGGCGATGCGGAGGGGGTGCGCTTCTTCTTTGCACCGGGCCGCGTCAATCTCATCGGGGAACACACCGACTACAACGGCGGCCACGTATTTCCCTGCGCCCTGACGATCGGCACCTACGCCGCCGCCAGGAAGAGAGAGGACGATAAGATCCGGTTTTTCTCCATGAACGGCAAAGGGAACACCTTCACCGAATACCGCACGGATGATCTGGAGCCCGCCGGCAAGAGCGGCTGGACCATGTACCCCCTGGGCGTCGTCTGGGCCTTTGCCGGACGCGGCATGAAGCTTCCCTCCGGATTTGAGATGGTGATCTACGGCAATATCCCGGGCGGCTCCGGGCTGTCCAGCTCCGCATCCCTGGAGGTGCTCACGGGCTTCGTCCTCAAGAGCCTCTACGGCTTCTCCGTGGACGGCGTCACGCTGGCGCAGATCGGACAATATTCCGAGAATCATTACAACGGCATGAACTGCGGGATCATGGATCAGTTTGCCTCCGCCATGGGGAAGAAGGACCACGCGATCTTTTTAGACACCGCGGATCTGTCCTACACCTATGCCCCGGTGGTGCTCGACGGCATGAAGATCGTGATCACCAACTCCAAGGTCAAGCATCAGCTCACGGACTCCGGCTACAACGACAGGCGTCGATCCTGTGAAGAGGCGCTGGCGGAGCTGCAAAAGGTGGTGGATATCCGGGCACTGGGCGATCTCACGCCGGAGCGCTTCGAGGAAGTAAAGAGCGCCATCGCAGACGAAGACCGACGCCGCAAGGCCAAACACGCAGTCTACGAGAACGCGCGCACCGTGCGTGCTGTAGAAGCCTTAAAAGAGGGCGATATCCCCGCCTTCGGCAGACTCATGAACGAATCCCATGTCTCTCTCCGGGACGATTATGACGTATCCTGCCCGGAGGTGGATATCCTGGCGGAGGAAGCCTGGAAGATCCCCGGCGTCCTCGGCGCCCGCATCACCGGCGGCGGTTTCGGCGGCTGCACGGTTGCCATCGTCCGCAATGAGGCGGTTGCGGAGTATCAGCAGACTCTGTCCCGGGTCTATCGGGAGCGCACGGGGATCGAAGCGGAATTCTACGTAGTGGATATCGGAGACGGACCGCGCGAGATCGTCTGAATTGACAAAACCGTCCTTCGCAGGAAGGACGGTTTTTTACTGCTAAGAGGCGATCGTCGATACCGCCTCGATCGCAGCCTGCAATTCCGCGAGGATCGCGTCCCGGGAGAGGGAATCCAGGGATTCCGCGATCGTGAGGCGGCTCTGCAGGGTCCGTGAGATCTCCTCCGGCGCAAGGCCCGCGTGGAACCGGATGCATTCAATATAGAGATGCCAGGTCTGTGACACATCCGACCGGGTCTCAACGGCAAAGGTCAGTACCTGCCCGGCCTCCTCATAGAGACCCTCCGCATACAGCTCGCGCCCCCATTTGTTGAGAGCTCTGGCAAGCTCCATATAGTTGGCGTCATATGCGGAAAGAGGCGTGATATTGGCGGTTCCGTACCGTAGCTTCAGATCTGTATTGGAGATCCCGGTGAGATTGACGATCTTTTGATCCGCAAGGCTCCGGACGGTTTTTTCGGCGTCCAGGATCTCGGGATGATCGGGAGCGGCACCGAAGGGCAGCCGGTCGATCGGGATACGGATGTAATCCAGATCCCCGAGATCCTTCTTGCGGACGAAGTTCGCCTCATGTTCCCGTTTGAAAAAGGCAGCGGTCTCTTCCTTTTCCCTGGAATCGCCCCTCCGGATCGCGATCTGCACGATCGCAACAAAGATGAGAAAACTTGTCAATAACGGCAGGAACATGATATAATACTCCTTCGAATATTGTACGTGCTGATTTTAAGGAGTCTGCAATGCTCAGGGAAGCATTATATCATAAATCTTTCGGCGCTGCACGGGCGGGAATGCTCCTGTCTTTCGCGGCGTTTTTGTCTTTGTTCCTGCTCTCCGGGCAGGACGCGCAGGCAGGAAAACGCGCCCGCGCGGGAGATACCCAGACGATCCCCAAAGGGATCTATATCGGTCCGGTGGATGTCGGCGGACTGACCGCGGACGGCGCGCGCGCCAAAGTGGACGCTTTCCTCGAGGAGGCCGGCGGCGTGCGGCTCACCTTAAAGGGCGCCGACGAGGATGACGTTCAGGGCGTCACCCCGCAGGCACTGGGACTCAAATGGAACAATCCGGATATCACGGGGGAAGCCTTTGATTACGGTCGGAAGGGCAACGCGGTTAAGCGCTACAAGGAGCTCAAGGACCTGGAGCATCAGACCAGGAAGCTGCCTCTCGATGTCTCACTCGATGAGGCGGCGGTCCGCGCCCTGCTCGATGAAAATGCCAAGCGCTATGAGCAGAAAGCGGTCAATTACGAACTGCACCGCGTCAACGGACAGTTTGAGATCACTTCCGGACAGACCGGAATGGAACTCGATGTGAATACATCGCTGGATCGCATCATGAAGACCGTCTCCGACGGATGGGATTTCAAGCCGGCCGAGATCGAGCTCGCGGTAGCGGTTCAGGAGCCAAAGGGCGGAAAGGCGGAGCTGGAATCCGTCCGGGACGTGCTGGGGACCTATACCACCAGTTACAAGACCTCTTCCGCCGCCAGACGGGCCAATGTGGAGAACGGCTGCCGTCTGGCCAGCGATGCTACGGTATACCCCGGTGAGGAATACTCGGTCCTGGAGCATATCACCCCCTTTACGGAAGCCAACGGATACAAGCTGGCAGGTTCCTACCTGAACGGCCAGGTCGTGGATTCGCTGGGCGGCGGGATCTGTCAGGTGTCCACCACACTGTACAACGCCGTACTCCGTGCCGAATTAAACGTCACGGAGCGTCACAATCACTCCATGATCGTCGGTTATGTCTCGCCTTCCGCGGATGCGGCCATCGCGGAGAGCTCCGGCAAGGACTTCAAATTTGTCAACAACATGGACACCCCGGTCTACATCGAGGGATACACGACCGAGGATAAAAAGATCACCTTTGTGATCTACGGAAAAGAGGTACGCGATCCGGATCACAAGGTCTCCTTTGAGAGCGAGACGCTCGAAAAGACCGAACCGGATTCGGAAGTCATCAACGCCAACGCCTCCCTTCCCGCGGGAGAGATCCATGTCCAGAGCGCACATATCGGTTACAAGGCCCAGCTCTGGAAGGTGGTGACCGAAAAGGACGTTCAGGTCAGCCGGGAAGTGATCAACAAATCCTATTATCAGATGGTTCCGAGAACAGCCACTGTCGGAACAGCGACAGCGGATCCTTCTGCCGCGGAACGCATCTCGCAGGCCATCGCCACGGGATCCATCGATCAGGTCCGGGCGGTAGCGGACGCGATCCGCGCCGGCGCTGCTCTTCCGCAGGTGGCACCCCCGCCGGAAGCACCCGCCCCGGCACCGGCAGAAGCAGTCCCTGCTCCGCAGCCGGAAGCACCGCAGCCCGCTCAGGAACCGCAGCCGGAACCGCCGGCCGAGGAACCGGTGGCGGTCGATCCGTTAGAAAGCACGGAGGAATAGGTATGGAACAGCAAGAACTCAGAAAAAAGCTCCTGCAGATCGTAGAGAAGAACTCCCGGATCGCCATCGACGAACTGGCGGTCATGCTGGGAGTGCCGGAGATCGACGCCGCCGGTGCGCTGCAGTCGATGGAGGAGGAAGGGATCATCTGCGGGTATCACACCATGATCGACTGGTCCAAGACCTCGATCGAAGCGGTCTCAGCCCTGATCGAGGTCAAGGTGACACCGCAGCGCGGGATGGGGTTCGACACCGTCGCAGAGCGGATCTACAAATACCCGGAGGTTCAGAGTGTCTATCTCATGAGCGGCGGCTTTGACCTGATGGTGATCCTGGAGGGAAAGAGCCTGCAGGAGGTGGCCGGCTTTGTGTCCAACAAGCTCTCCACCATGGATTCGATCCTGAGTACCGCAACGCATTTTATCCTGAAAAAGTACAAGGACCACGGAACGATCCTGACTAAGAAATATGAAGACACCAGAGAGCGGGTGAGCCCATGAGAAATCCGCTCTCCGACAAAGTGACCGCTATCCGGCCCTCCGGTATCCGCAAATTCTTTGATATCGTCCAGGAGATGGACGATGCGATCTCTCTGGGTGTCGGTGAACCGGATTTTGACACCCCTTGGCACATCCGTGACGAGGGGATCTACTCCTTGGAAAAGGGGCGGACCTATTACACCTCCAACGCGGGACTCAAGGAGCTCCGCGAGGAGATCTGCCGCTATATGGACCGCACCCAGGGGCTTTCCTACGACCCCCTGCACGAAGTCTTCGTCTCTGTCGGCGGATCGGAAGCGATCGACCTGGCCCTGCGGGCTATGGTAAACCCCGGAGACGAGGTGCTGATCCCACAGCCCTCCTATGTCTCCTATGAACCGTGTGCGATCCTCGCGGACGCAAAACCGGTCATCATCGAGCTAAAGGGGGAGAATGACTTCCGGCTCAAACCGGAGGAGATCCTGGAGAAATGTACCGACCGGACCAAGATCTTGGTGATGCCCTTCCCCAACAATCCCACCGGAGCCGTTATGGAGCCTGAGGATCTGGAGGCCGTTGCCCGTGTGATCCGGGAAAAGGATCTCTATGTCATCTCGGATGAGATCTACGGAGAACTGACCTATCGGGGGAAACATGTATCCATCGCATCGCTTCCGGGCATGCGGGAGCGCACGATCGTCATCGGCGGCTTCTCCAAGGCATATGCCATGACCGGCTGGCGCTTGGGCTATGCCGTCGGACCGGAGCTGATCCTGAAGCAGATGATCAAGATCCATCAGTTTGCCATCATGTGCGCTCCCACCACCAGTCAATACGCCGGTATCGAAGCGCTTCGCAACGGGGATGATGATGTCGCCATGATGCGGGAGGAGTACGACCGGAGACGGCGGCTTCTGCTGCATGAATTCCAAGAGATGGGTCTTCCCTGCTTTGAACCGTTCGGCGCCTTCTATGCCTTTCCTTCCATCCGCGATACCGGGATGAGCAGCGAAGAATTCGCCACCCGCCTGTTAAAAGAAGAGCGGCTCGCCGTAGTGCCCGGAACCGCATTCGGCGACTGCGGCGAGGGTTATATCCGCATCTCCTATGCCTATTCCATGGAGGACCTGAAACGCGCCCTGGAACGCCTGCGCCGCTTCCTTAAGAAGATCTGACGCGCGCTTTACGATCCGGCCGGTTTGTAGAGATAGGAATCAAACAGCCGGTTGAATCCCAGCCAGCCGGTCGTATCCGAGCCGGCGTTGTTCAATGCCTCTTTAAAGGCTTCCAGCTTTGCATCCGTGTTGTCTGCGAGATTTAAGGCCAGCGCCTCCATGAGCGCCGGCTTTTTCGGCGATCCGAATTCGTATTCTCCGTGATGCGCGAGGATGCAGTGGATCAGCCGCATCCGCAGCTCCTCCGGGAAGCCGTTGATCCCGGCGATGACATTCTCCAGCATCTGGGCACCGATCACGATATGACCGATAAACTGTCCCTCATCCGTGTAATCATTGAGCGGGAACGGCGATAATTCGCGGATCTTGCCGATGTCATGGCAGATCGCCGCCGTGAGCAGCAGATCCCGATCCAGCATCGGATACCGTTCACAGTAGAGCAGGCAGAAATGCGCCACACCGAGGGTATGCTCCAACAGCCCTCCGATAAACCCGTGATGGATGCTCTTGGCTGCGGAAGAACGGCGGAAAGAGCCGGCCAGCGCATCATCCTCCAGAAAGATCCGATGGAGCAGGAGACTCAGATGCTCCTCCTTCACCTCTCCGATGAGACCGGTGAGCTCCCGGAACATCTCGTCGTTATCCCTCTCCGATACCGGAAAATACAGGGAGGCATCCACATGCTCCGGCTTGACGTAACGCGCACGCTTCACCGACAGCTGCAGCGCGCCGTTGAAGGTCGTCACATCCCCGACCACCTCGATATAGTCCAACGCCTGAAAATCACCGATCCCCTCACTGTTGGGCTCCCAGATCTTCGTATCGATCGTACCGGTCCTGTCCTGCAGGATGCAGTTGTCATAGGGCTTGCCGTTCTTGGTGACCGCGCTGGTCCTCTGCTTGCACAGATAAATGTCATTGACGCGGTCTCCGGCTGCCAGATCTCTGATAAACTTCATGATTCCTCACCTCCCAGGGTCAGTGTCAGCTGCATCGGGATCCGTTCCTCCGAGGGACCCAACCGCAGGACGCTGATCACCCATTCCTGTCCCGCCTCCTGTTCCTCCAGGAGAGAGACAAACTGTGTCCAGCTCACGACCGTCTCACTGCCGGCCTGTATGATCACATCCCCGCTCTGAAGCCCCGCGGCCATGGCAGGGGAAGATGTTTCGATCCTGGAAATGAACGCTCCCTGCGGGATCCCGAGGCTGTCCGACACCGCCGTCGTCACATCGACGCCATGGATCCCGAGTCTCGGCTCGGGGATCGCGTTGACCATATGCTCGATGCTCTTTTTGAGCTCCGAGATCGAGTAGGCGATCACGCGATTCTCATCCACCCCGTCCAGCGGTTCCGGGTAGATCACGCCGACCACCTGTGCGTTATAATTCATCAGGAAGCCGTCAGAGGCACCGCCGCCGAAGATGTCCGTCGTATAGACCGTCAGCGCCTTGTCCGTGCGATCGATCGGGATCCGCTCCGAGTTGATCATCCCGTAGCACACGGAGCGGTATACACCGGTCGGACTGCCGACCGCGATGACCGGTGTCCCCGGAAAAGTGTTCCCGGAGGAGGACCCCAGGGAAGCAGGCGAGACCGTCTCCCTGGTCGTCTGGGACAGCGCGCGCTTGGGCACGGCCAGAACACAGAGGCCGATCTCATCATCCCGCATCTTGAGGGAAGCGTCATTCCTCTCGCCGGTGGACCAGGTCACGGTCATGTCCGGTCCCCGGGACAGGATATCCGACCGGGCAAGGATGAGCAGCTCGATCCCGTTATCCGCGATGATCAAACCCGGCGTCTCATCGGTGCGTTCGATGATCCCGCCGACAAAATCATTGTCGGTCGCGGCCGCCCGGATCAGGACAAGCGAGGGCTCCACCTCATCGGAGACCATATGGACCGCATGATAGAGCTCTCTCGCATCGCTCTTGTTCATCATATAGGAAGCCAGTGCCTGATTGACCGCCGTCTCCACGCGATCCTGTTCGGAGGCTTCGATCGACGCCTGGATGGATTCCGCAACCAGCTGCTCCTGAGCGGAAGCGATCTCCCGATCATCCGCATAGAGGTCCTCCGGCTGGATCTCATCATCCGAGGTCGGAAAGGTCACGATCTCGGGCTCCTCCGCAGGCGCAAGCCGGGCGGAAAACACCGGTTCCAGCAGCAGGAAGGTCAGACAGGCGATCCCGCCGAACACCAGCGCCAGCAGGGCTGTCAGCAGGGTGCGCCGAAAGAGCTTGCGTTTATTGATCGGCCGTTCTTTGATCTTCTCCCGGATAAAAGCCGTGTCGGAACTGGAAAGAGGGGATACCGCCACCTCCGGTTGTTCCGCGGGATTCTTTTTCTCCTCGGTTGTCTCCATGGCTCCCAGTATAGCACATGTCTGCCCGGTATGGTATAATATCGTCGTTATGGACCAGCGCACACTCAGACTTCTGGAATACGACAAGATCACGCAGGCACTCGCAGAATATGCGGATTCCGCGCCTGGAAACAGGATGTGCCGGGATCTCCTGCCGTCGGCCGAACGGGAAGAGATCCTTAAGAACCAGCGGTTTACCGCGGACGCGATCGAGCGGTATCTGAAGAAAAGCGATGTTTCCTTCGGCTCCTGCTTCGACGGCACGCAGATGCTCGGTGCTCTCCGGATCGGCAGAAGCCTGGATCCCGGATCACTCCTTAAGGCGGCGCGTTTCCTCCGAAATGTCGGCAGGATCCGGAGCTACGGAGAAAACGACCGGGAGGATGAGCCCGCGGATTCCCTGACCCCGTATTTCGAAGCACTGGTACCCTTACGCGAGATCTCGGATGCCATCGAACGGTCGATCCTCTCGGAGGAGGAGATCGCCGACGACGCCAGTCCCGGCCTCAAACAGGCCCGACGGAATATCGCGCGGATCGGCGAGCAGATCCGGAAGGAGCTTTCCCGACTGCTGACCGGAACCTATCGCCAGTACCTGCAGGACGGTGTCATCACGATGCGCGGAGATCGGTACTGTCTGCCGGTCCGGGCGGAGTACAAGGCGCAGGTTGGCGGCATCGTACACGACGCCAGTGCCTCCGGCCAGACGCTCTTCATCGAGCCGCAGGCCGTGGTATCCTACAACAACGACCTTCGGGAGGAGCACCTCAAGGAGCGGGAAGAGATCGAAAAGATCCTGGAAAATCTCTCGGGCATGCTCGGCGCACGCGCGGACGATCTTACATTCGATCTGGAGACGACAGCCTTCCTGGACTTCACCTTCGCCAAGGCAAAGTATGCGCTGGAGACCGGCGCGATGATCCCGCACTTTAACGAACGCCGTGCTTTTCTCCTGCGGAGCGCCAGACATCCGCTCCTTAAGAAAGACACCGCGGTGGCCAATGATATCTACCTCGGCGACTCCTTTGACCTGTTAGTCATCACGGGACCGAATACCGGCGGTAAGACGGTCACGCTAAAGACCGTGGGACTGCTCGCTCTGATGGGACAGGCGGGACTTGCCATCCCGGCAGGCGATCGATCGGATCTGTGCGTGTTCCGGGATGTGTTCGCGGATATCGGGGATGAACAGTCGATCGAGCAGAGTCTCTCGACCTTTTCCTCCCACATGAAGAATGTCGCTTCGATCCTTGCGCAGGCGACGGACGACTGTCTGTGTCTGTTCGATGAACTGGGAGCAGGCACGGATCCGACGGAGGGCGCGGCACTGGCGGTCGCCATCCTCGATGACCTGCACCGCAAAAAGATCCGGACCATGGCGACGACCCATTACAGCGAATGCAAGGTCTACGCGATGACCAATGACGGCGTCATGAATGCGGCCTGTGAATTTGATCTGGAGACGCTGCAGCCGACCTACCGTCTGCTCATCGGCGTACCCGGAAGCAGCAAGGCCTTTGCGATCTCTCAGAAGCTGGGGCTCCCGAATGATGTGATCGAAGCCGCCCGTACCCGCGTGAGCGGTGACGCGGAGACCTTTGACCGTCTGCTGGGCGATCTGCAGCGGAGCCGGAAAAAGGCGGATGCGGAGCGCGATCAGATCCGGAACGCCAGGAAAGAGACGGACACTCTGCGGGAACAGCTGCAAAAGGAGCGTGACCGCCTGGATGCCGAGCGGGCCGCGATCCTCGACAAGGCCAACCGCGAAGCCCGCGATATCCTGAAGGAAGCCAAGGCGGTCGCGGACGAGACGATCCGCGAGATGAACCGCTCGGGGAGTTCCGTGCGGGAGCTCGAACAGGTGCGGAGCCGGATCGGCGGGGAGATCTCCCGAAAGGACCGAAAGCTCGACACCCGGGAGACCGCGAAGCCCATCCCGAAGAAGGATCGTGTGGATCCCGCCAGGCTCAGGAAAGGAGATCTGGTCCGGATCGTATCCATGGGGCTCACGGGAACCGTATCTTCCCTGCCCGACAAGAAGGGTGAGCTCTTCGTCACCTGCGGGATCATGAAGAGCAAGGTCCGGATCGACGACCTCGCCGTCGTCCGCGAGGAAGATGACGGGAAGAAGGCGATCCGCAGCATCTATCAGCGCGGAGAGAAACGGGAGGTCAACCTCTCCCGCGGCCGGAATATCTCCACGGAGTGCAAGCTGCTCGGCATGACCGTCGATGAAGCGATCGCCGTGCTGGACCGCTATCTGGACGAAGCCTATATGGCCCATCTGTCCTCGGCAAGGATCGTCCACGGCAAAGGGACCGGAGCACTCCGAAGTGCCGTACAGGATCATCTGCGGCAGGTCCCGTACGTCAGGGATTACAAGCTCGGTGAATTCGGAGAAGGGGATTCCGGCGTGACCATCGTGTCATTTATCAAATAAGAACCTGTATCAGCATTCATTTACAGAGGAGGAGACCGAGAATCATGGCACAGAAACAGAAGATCCTGATCGTCGACGACGATCAGAATATCGCGGAACTGATCTCCCTGTACCTGGAAAAGGAATGCTTTGAGACGAAGATCGTGGGAGACGGGGAATCGGCGATCCGGGAGCAGAAAAGCTGGGATCCCGATCTGATCCTGTTGGACATCATGCTCCCCGGGATCGACGGCTATCAGGTCTGCCGCGAGGTGCGATCCGGTTCGGCGACCCCGATCATCATGCTCTCTGCCAAGGGGGAGGTCTTTGACAAGGTCCTGGGCCTTGAGCTCGGCGCGGACGATTACATGGAGAAGCCCTTTGACTCCAAGGAACTGGTGGCCCGCGTCAAGGCGGTCCTGCGCCGCTATCAGGAGAGCAGACCCGAGAAAAAGGAAACCGACGAGAAGACAGCCGAATTCCCCGGTCTGTCCATCAACATGACCAATTATTCCGTGGTGCGTGACGGCGAACGGATCGACATGCCGCCCAAGGAGCTGGAACTGCTCTACTTCCTCGCCTCTTCACCCAACCACGTCTTTTCCCGCGAACAGCTGCTGGATCAGATCTGGGGATACGAGTATATCGGCGACACACGTACGGTGGATGTGCATATCAAACGGCTGAGAGAGAAGCTCGGCGACCATGAGAACTGGCGTCTGGCGACCATCTGGGGCGTTGGATATAAATTTGAGAGCAACTGACATAAAAAGGGGGTAGCTATGGTTAGGATCATCTCGGACAGTACCAGCGACCTGTCCCCGGAGCTGAAAGAGCGCTACGGGGTCACGATCATCCCGTTGCATGTTCAACTGGGAGATAACGAATATCTGGACGGTGTCAACATCAGTCCGGAGCAGATCTATGCCTGGTCGGATCAGAACAACGAAACACCGAAGACCTCTGCGCCTTCGATGCAGGATGTGACCGATCTGTTCCGGAGCTTTCTGGAGAAGGGAGACGAGCTGTTAGTGTTCACGATCTCCTCCTCCATGTCATCCAGCTATAATATCTGTAATCTCGCGGCAAAGGAACTGGAGGCCGAGGACCGGATCAGCGTATTTGATTCGGCCAACCTGTCCACCGGCGTCGGCCATCTGGTCGTGGAAGCGGCGATCCTGGCCCAAGAAGGCAAGAGCCGCGCGATGATCGTCCAGCAGTTATTGCGCCTGCGCCCGCGTGTGAGAGCGAGCTTCGTCGTCGATACCCTGGTCTACCTGCACCGGGGCGGCAGATGCTCCGGTCTGGCCGCCATGGCGGGATCGGCATTAAAGCTGCATCCGCGGATCGTCGTGGAAAACGGCGCCATGCATTCCGACAAGAAATACCGGGGATCTCTCGGCAAGTCGATCCTCTCCTATGCAGCCGATCTGGAGGAGGAGCTTAAGAAAGCCAAAAAAGACCGGGTCTTCATCACCCATTCCGGATGCGATCCCGAGATCGTCGAGCAGGTGCGCTCCTATCTGAAGGGGCTGGATCACTTTGATGAGATCATCGAGACACGGGCGGGCGGCGTCATCTCCTCCCACTGCGGACCGGGGACCCTTGGTGTCCTGTTCATCGCAGAGGATTGATCAGCCGGATCCGAAGAAGGTCAGGCCCCATTCTCCGGAAACGGAAGCAGGGTCAGGATCACCAGGATCGGCGTGACAAAGACCATGGGGTAGACGTACCGGAAGGTACTGCCGCACGGCGTGGCCATGAGCAGAGTCAGATACAGTGCTGCGGAAGGCAGCAGGAGCAAGAGGCGCAGACGCGCCTCTTTTTTCCGCTCCGACAACAGACTGGCAGCGGCAAAGATGAGTACCCAGAAAAAGAATCCCATGCTCCAGAGCATCCCATACAGCGGGATCCTGGGGCCAAGCTTTAACAGGATCTCCTTGGCCTTGACCACGAAGTGTCCTCCGATCAGAGGGGACATCACCATACCGATCCC
>JAFPTK010000220.1 GCA_017400305.1 Lachnospiraceae bacterium
GGCTGTTCTTCGGACTGCTGTGCGTTCCCGTGTACGCCGCGGTGGGGGGATGGCACATGGTATTCTCCACCTGGATCTCCGGGATCCCCTATGACCTGGTGCACGGCGTCAGCAACTTCCTCATCGCCCTGGTGGCCTTCGTGCCGCTGCGGGACCTGCTGGAGAAGCTGCGGGGAAGGGCTGTGCGGCTGTGACCGGTCACAGTACAGCGATTAAACTACGGGTATACTTTACAGCTCCTTTTCTCCATGATATATTAACCGTGGAAATCAGAAGGGCAGTGCCCGGAAAGGACAGACGAGATGTTGATTCAGTTTCGTTTACGGAAACAGATGAATACGAAACCATACAGCGATCCTATGGATGCAGCGTATGGTCACTTGTCATGCCCGCAGCAGGCACCTCATGCCCTGAGATCACTCATGCCGTAACCGGCATTCCATGGATCAAAACGGCCGCCTGTCTTTCGGGACAGGCGGCTTTTCTTATTTTTTTGAAAGGAGGGGAACCATATGATGGAGATCCGCGGAAAAGTGAATACCGCCGTGTGCTACGCCACCGTCATCGAGGATGAGGCCGTGGAACAGATCCGGCGCATGTGCGACTACGAGTTCACGGAAGGCAGCCGGATCCGCATCATGCCGGATGTCCATGCCGGAAAGGGATGCACCATCGGTACTACCATGACCATACGGGACAAGGCTGTCCCCAACGTGGTAGGCGTGGATATCGGGTGCGGGATGTACACCGTTAATATCGGAACGGGAAAGATGGATCTGGAGAAACTGGACCGGGTGGTCCGCACCATCCCCTCGGGACAAAATGTCCGGAAGGGACGGATGGAACCCTTCGATCTGACCCGGCTGCGCTGCTTCCGGGAACTGTCGGATACCCCGCGCCTGGAGCGAAGCCTGGGGACCCTGGGAGGCGGAAACCACTTCATCGAGGTGGAGCGCGCCGCGGACGGGACCCGGTATCTCGTGATCCACTCCGGCTCCCGGAACCTGGGAAAGCAGGTGGCGGACATCTATCAGCATCTGGCCATCGATTTAAACCGCGGCAAGGATGAATTCCTTGACCGCCGCATGGCCCTCATCGAGGAATACAAGGCATCCGGCCGGAAGCACGAGATCCAGAACGCCCTGAAGCAGCTGATCTGGAAGGAGCACGAGAACACAGTCCCGCCGGATCTGTGTTTCCTGTACGGCACGTATCTGGAGGACTATCTCCATGACGTGGAGATCTGCCAGGAGTTTGCCCGGCGAAACCGGGAACTCATGGCGCAGGTCATCGTGAACGGAATGGATCTGGAGATCCGCGATGCCTTCCACACCATCCACAACTATATCGATACGGAGGAACGGATCCTCCGGAAGGGCGCCATCGCCGCCCATGAGGGAGAGCGTGTGCTCATCCCCATCAACATGCGGGACGGCAGCGTCCTGGCCACGGGCCGGGGCAATGAGGAATGGAACTTCTCCGCACCCCACGGTGCCGGAAGGATCCTGTCCCGCACGGCTGCCAGGGTGCAGCTGGGCATGGAGGATTACCGCCACGCCATGGAGGGGATCTACACCACCTCCGTCAATCAGAACACCCTGGATGAGGCTCCCATGGCATACAAGTCCCTGGAGGACATCATCGGGGTCATCGGTGAGACGGTGGATATCATCGAAGTACTGAAACCGATCTACAATTATAAGGCGAACTGAGCCGGAAAAACTGTTCCGGCTCACCGCCGGAACAGGAGGAAACAACAATGTGTATGTGGCCGGTCATCGATCTGACCGCCACCGGGACCCGCATCGCCGACCTGCGCCGCAACGCCGGGCTGTCGGTGCGGGACCTGCAGGATATCTTCGGATTCCGCACTCCCCAGGCCATCTACAAGTGGCAGCGGGGAGATGCCATGCCCACGGTGGATAATCTCGTGGTGCTGGCGGCGGCTTTTCATGTCACTATCGAAGACATCCTTGTGATAAGAGATCGATGACGAAATTAATGATCCGCCTTTTCAGGCGGGTCCGTGGTTGTGTAGCTCAGATGGCAGAGCAGCGGATTGTTAATCCGTTTGTCGCAGGTTCGAGCCCTGCCGCGACCGCCATATGCGTCATTAGCTCAGTGGGAAGAGCAGTGGAATCATGATCCAACGGGCGGGGGTAAAACGACATCCGTCATGAGAGACCCCTGGAACGGAGACGCCGTCTTTCTGCCGGGCACTGAAGGTAAGACCCGGGGATACCGGAAAGACGGCGTCTTTTGTACTTGTAATTTCTTCCGGGATGGAGTAGTATCTTACATATACAGACAAAGGGGAGCTCGTGCAGGCGGGCTGAGAACGGGAGGTATGTCCCGGACCCATAACCTGATTTGGATAATGCCAACGTAGGGAAATATGCAGTCGCTTTTGCATCAGCGGGATTTCAGGCAGATATGACCTACGGGCATATCTGCTTTTTTCTATTGGAGGCTTGGAAATGTTAGGAAACTGTATTGAGAACGTAAGAAAAAGTGTTCCGCTTGTCCACAACATCACGAATTATGTGACTGTCAATGATGTCGCGAATGTTCTGCTGGCATGCGGCGGAAGTCCCATCATGTCCGATGAGCCGGAGGATGTGGAAGATATCACGACCATCTGCGGCGGACTGAATATCAATATCGGGACCCTCAACAGGAGCAGCATCGAGGGAATGTACCGCGCGGGCAGGAAAGCCGGTGAGCTCGGACATGTGATTCTGCTGGATCCGGTGGGAGCGGGAGCATCAGCCCTGCGCACGAATACCGCCGTGGGACTGATGGAAGCGATCAAATTCACTGCGATCCGCGGCAATATCTCGGAGATCAAGACCCTCGCGCTGGGAAGCGGCACCACCAAAGGCGTCGATGCCGATGTTGCCGATGCCGTGACGGAGGAGACGCTGGACCAGGCGGTGAAGTTTGCCAAGGATCTCGCGGAAAAGACCGGATCCGTGATTGCCATCACAGGAGCCGTCGACCTTGTCGCCGATGCCCACCGATGCTATGTCATCCGGAACGGCCGGCCGGAGATGGGCCGGATCACCGGGACGGGATGTCAGCTGTCGGGAATGATGACGGCCTTCCTCGTGGCCAACCCGGATGCCCCTCTGGATGCCGCCGCTGCGGCCGTATGCACCATGGGTCTTGCCGGGGAGATCGGATGGAGCCGGATGCAGGAGGGCGACGGCAATTCGACCTACCGCAACCGCATCATCGACGCCATTTTCAACATGGACGGAGAAACGCTGGACGCCGGCGCAAAGTACGAGATCCGGTAAAGGAGTGGATGGACGATGAAAGCAGACTGGAGAGAACGACTTGCCGATTCGCTGCTCCTCTACGCAGTGACGGACCGGCACTGGCTCGGTGACCGCACCCTGTATGATGTGGTGCGCGAGAGCCTGGACGGAGGGGTGACCTTCCTGCAGCTGAGGGAGAAGGATCTGGATGACGCAGACTTCTATGAGGAAGCGGTCCGGCTCCAGGAGATGGCGCGGTCCTACGGGATCCCCTTCGTGGTCAACGACAATGTGGATATCGCCGTCCGGATGGATGCGGACGGCGTCCATGTGGGACAGAGCGACATGGAAGCCGGTGACGTGCGGGCCCTCATCGGTCCGGACAAGATCCTGGGCGTATCCGCCCAGACAGTGGAGCAGGCCGTGCTGGCGGAACAGCGCGGCGCGGATTATCTCGGTGTGGGAGCGGTGTTTCCCACCGGTTCCAAGGATGACGCGGAGGATGTGTCCTTCGAAACACTGAAAGCCATCTGCGAAGCGGTCTCCATCCCGGTGGTGGCCATCGGAGGGATCACGCGGGACAATACGCCGGAACTTGCGGGAAGCGGCATCTGCGGGATCGCAGTGATTAGCGCGATCTACGGACAGCCGGACATTTACGGGGCGACCGTTTCGCTGAAGAAAGTCACGGAGGAAATGGTCCGGGGAAAATGAGATCGATACAGGATATAAAAGGCGTGATATTTGATGTGGACGGCGTGCTGCTGGACTCTCTGGAGATATGGACCGATCTGGGAGCAAGATATCTCACCAGCACCGGCCGGGTCCCGGAAGAGGGACTGGCGGAGATCCTGTTTTCCATGAGCATGGAGCAGGGTGCGGAGTATCTGAAAGAGCACTATTCCCTCCCGGAGACGACGGACGCGATCCGTCAGGGACTGCAGGACATGCTGCGGGACTTCTATTTCCATGAAGTGCAGGCAAAGCCGGGAGCCGGGCAGCTGCTGCACCGGATCCTGGAAGCGGGGGTCTGCATCACCGCAGCCACCTCCAGCCCGCGGGAACACATCGAACGGGCACTGGAACGAAACGGCCTGCTGCCGTATATCGACCGGATATTCACCAACTCCGAGATCGGCAGGAGCAAGCACTTTCCGGACATCTATGACGCGGCGGCCGACCATATGGGCTGCACCCCGGAAGAGAGCCTGGTATTTGAGGATTCGCTGTACGCCCTGAAGACCGCGGCGTCCGCCGGATATCATACGGTGGGGGTCGCCGACCGCAAGGGGGAACCGGATCAGCAGGGCCTCCGGGAAGCTGCCGATGTGTATGTCCGTGAACTGAGCGAGGCAGAGGACCTGTTTCATCTGAATTAAAAGAATAATAAAGCGGCATCCCGGGGGCACCACTTGATGTCGCTATACAAAAGTGGATGCTTTATCGAAAGGAGAACAACATGAAGAAAGCATTGACGATCGCGGGATCGGATTCCTGCGGAGGCGCCGGCATTCAGGCAGACATCAAGACGATGACGATGAATGGGGTATATGCCATGAGCGCGATCACCGCGCTCACCGCGCAGAATACCACCGGCGTGACAGGGATCATGGAAGCATCACCGGAGTTTCTGAAGAAACAGCTGGATGCGGTGTTTGAGGATATCTTTCCCGACGCGGTGAAGATCGGGATGGTCTCTTCCTCGGAACTCATCAAGGTCATCGCCCAGTGCCTGAAGGAATACAAGGCAACGAATATCGTGGTGGATCCGGTCATGGTGGCCACAAGCGGAGCCCGGCTGATCGAAGACACGGCGATCCATACTCTCCGGAGTGAACTGCTTCCTTTAGCGACAGTCATCACTCCCAACATTCCGGAGGCGGAGATCCTCGCGGACATGCCCATCAAAAATGAAGCGGATATGGAGAACGCCGCCAGAAAGCTGTTTGCAAGCTACGGCTGCGCCGCTCTTGTAAAGGGCGGTCACCAGATCAACGATGCCAATGACGTTCTCTTCAGCGCCGAGAGCGATGAACCGGTGTGGTTCCGGGGCAAAAGGATCGACAACCCCAATACCCACGGAACAGGATGCACTCTTTCCAGTGCCATCGCGTCCAATCTTGCCCTGGGATACAGTCTTTCCCAGTCGGTGGAACGGGGCAAGGCGTACCTGTCGGGAGCACTGGAGGCGATGCTGGATCTCGGAAAAGGATCCGGTCCGCTGATGCATAACTACAAGATCGTGAAGGAGGCATGACAGGAGTATGGAGACCAGACAGAAATTTGACGGATATGCAGCAAAGTACGACGAATGGTTCATGAAGAATGAGAATCTCTTCACCAGTGAACTGCGGCTGTTTAAAAAGGTGCTGGGAGACATCGGGGGCAAGAAGCTCCTCTCGGTGGGCTGCGGGAGCGGTCTGTTCGAAAGCTATATCGACTGCACCAATGTGGAAGGCATCGAACCCTCGGAGGATATGGGCAGGATCGCCGTGAAGCGCGGGGTCAATGTGATCCGGTACGGACTGATCGAGGATGTGGATCTTCCGGAGGAGCATTACGACATCATCTATTTCAACGGCAGTTCCAGCTATATGGAGGACCTGGCCCCGGTGTATGAAAAGAGCCTGCGTGCCCTGAAGGCCGGAGGCCGGCTGATCCTTCTGGACGTTCCCAAGGAAAGTGCCTTCGGATTCATGTATCTTCTGGGCAAGAGCCTGGACACCTACGATCACGATTACCTGAAGGACGCGATGCCGGAGCTTCCGTATCCTCTCGCGCTGGCATGCTCCGGGGTATGGCACACGACGGAAGAGAAGATCGATGTGCTCCGGTCCTTGGGCGTGGAAAAGTTCACGTTCTATCAGACGCTTGTCAAAAACCCCCTCTATACGAATGAGGAACCGGAGGAAGTGTCGGAAGGATACAAGAGCGGAGGCTATGTTGCCATCATCGCGGAAAAACAAGGGGACCTGTAACGATGAAGTTTTCGGATAAACTGTATGCCGCGGTGACCGGACTCTGGCGGGAAGCCGCGGAGAAGCCCTTCGTCCGGGAGATGGCGGCGGGGACACTGGAGGAAGCGCGGTTCCGCAATTACATGATCCAGGACTACCGGTATCTCATCGATTATATGGAGATCCTGAGACTCATCCGGGCGCAGACCGAGGATGCAGGACTCAGAGAGTTCCTGCAGAGAGTGATCGATGAGACGGAGAACGAAACGTACCGCGTCCACCTGCCGCATATGAAGAGCATGGGTGTCCGTGAGGAGGAGATCGCCGCCGCCGTCCCGTCACCGGCCTTTTCGGAATACACGGAATACATGAGACAGCAGGTGCGGGATCACGGATTTCTGGCCGGTATCACCGCGCTTCTGCAGTGTTCCTGGCTGTATGCGTTCATCGGAGAGAAAATGGCCGCGGAGTGTCCGGACACCATCCGTAGGTCTCCCTATCGGTTCTGGTTCGATGCGTATACGTGCGAGGACTATACCGAGGCCAATCGGATGTGGATCGATACCGTTGACCGCGAGACCGGGAATATAAGCAGCGATACGGAATCGATGCTCATGGAAATCTTCACATCATGCGCGGAACATGAGAACCGGTTGTGGGATGAGCTGTACGACGGTCCCGGACCGTTTCTTCCGGAAACAAGTTGACTTCCCTTGTTTTGAGCGAAAATAGCAGGAAAGGGAGGGATGACCGTGGCAGATCCGGCGGCGACGAATGGTGGTTTAACAGAATAGTTCCACGATGACGACAAGGATGATGGAGAAGAGGGAAGAGAATGTCTGACCGAAGGACAAGCAGATATCTGTGTCTGATCCTGCGGCATAAGCCGGAGGTCATCGGCATCAC
>JAFPTK010000221.1 GCA_017400305.1 Lachnospiraceae bacterium
AAGCCCACACTGGTGATCGCGCATAATAAGACACTGGCCGGACAGCTCTACGGTGAGTTTAAGGAATTCTTCCCCGAGAACGCGGTCGAATATTTTGTATCCTACTATGACTACTACCAGCCGGAGGCCTATGTGCCGCAGTCGGATACCTATATCGAGAAGGATTCGGCGATCAACGATGAGATCGATAAGCTGCGATTATCCGCCACGGCTTCTCTGGCGGAACGGAACGATGTGATCGTCGTGGCGAGCGTGTCCTGTATCTACGGCCTGGGCAGCCCGGAGGAATTCAAGGGGATGTCGGTCTCCCTCCGCCCCGGACAGGAAATGGCGCGGGATGACCTGATCCGCGCGATGATCGCCATCCAGTACACCCGAAACGACATGGCTCTGGAGCGCACGAATTTCCGTGTGCGGGGAGACACGGTGGAGATCTTCCCGGCGCAGGGAAGCGACTATCTGCTGCGGGTAGAGTTTTTCGGGGATGAGATCGACCGGATCTGCGAGGTGGAGCCCCTCTCGGGCCGTGTCCATGCGGAGCTCTCCCACGCGATGATCTACCCGGCCTCGCACTACGTCGTCCCACAGGAAAAGATCAATCTCGCCTGCGATAATATTGAAAAGGAACTGGAAGAGCGTGTAAAATACTTCAAACAGCACGACAAGCTGATCGAAGCCCAGCGGATCGCGGAGCGGACCAACTTCGATGTGGAGATGATGCGGGAGACCGGCTTCTGTTCCGGGATCGAGAATTATTCCCGGCATCTGAACTTCATGGCCCCCGGAGAACCTCCGCTCACCCTGCTCGACTTCTACGGCCGGGATTTCCTGATCATCGTGGATGAGAGTCACATGACGATCCCGCAGATCGGCGGTATGTACCACGGGGACCGTTCCCGGAAGGAGACGCTCGTGGAATACGGTTTCCGCCTGCCCTCCGCTCTGGACAACCGGCCGCTCAACTTCGGCGAATTTGAGACCCACATCGATCAGATGCTCTTCTGCTCCGCCACACCCGCGAAATACGAGGAGGAGCACGAGCTGCTGCGGGTGGAGCAGGTGATCCGCCCCACCGGCCTCCTGGATCCCCAGATCGACGTGCGTCCCATCGAGGGTCAGATCGACGACCTCATCGCGGAGATCCGCAAGACGATCGGGAGCGCGGAGCCGGCCGAAGGAGAGGATGCGATCATCCCCAAGGTCCTGGTGACCACACTGACGAAACGGATGGCCGAGGATCTGACGGACTATCTGAATCAGGCCGGGATCCGCGTCAAGTACCTGCACAGCGATATCGATACCCTGGAACGCGCGCAGATCATCCGGGACATGCGGCTGGATGTCTTTGACGTCCTGGTGGGGATCAACCTCCTCCGCGAAGGCCTGGACATCCCGGAGATCCGCCTGGTAGCGATCCTGGATGCGGACAAGGAAGGGTTCCTGCGATCGGAGACCTCCCTCATCCAGACGATCGGCCGCGCGGCGCGCAATGCGGACGGACATGTCGTGATGTACGCGGACAACATGACGGAATCCATGGAACGCGCGATCCGGGAGACGAAACGGCGCCGCTCCATTCAGGAGAAGTATAATAAGGAACACGGGATCACGCCGACGACGATCCGGAAGGCCGTGCGGGATCTGATCAGCATCTCCAAGTCGGTCTCCCGCGAGGAGACCCGGTTCGAAAAGGATCCGGAGTCCATGAGCCTTAAGGAGCTGGAGAAGCTGATCGCCAAGGTGGAAAAGCAGATGCGCGCGGCTGCGGCAGATCTCAACTTCGAGGCCGCCGCGGAGCTGCGTGATCAGATGACGGAGCTTAAGAAGCACTTACTGGAAGTCACAAAGGGGAAATGAGATGACACAGGGAGATAACAAGAACAATCAGGGGATCAACGAAGCCGTACAGGCGATCCTGCAGGATTACCGGGGCGGCCGCGATATCGACCGCATGGATTTCTACGCACAGCCGGACCGCACCCAGGTCGAGAACATCGTCCGGAAGCTCCTGCAGGTGTGCTTCCCGGGCTACTACCGCGACCAGGTCTATCGGAGCATCAATGAGGACCACCGGATCGCGGTCCTGATCGAGGATATCATCTACAACCTGCGCAAGCAGATCGCCATCGCTCTTCGTTACAACCCGGTCTACGCCAGGATGGGAGAAGAGGATCTCGCCGGAGCCGCGGAGGATATCACCCTCACCTTCATCAAGCGGATCCCCGATATCCGCGCCTATCTGGACACCGACCTGCAGGCGGCCTTTGACGGTGATCCCGCCGCCACGGGCAAGGAGGACATCGTCCTCTCCTATCCCGGTCTCATGGCGATCTCCATCAACCGCCTGGCACATGAGCTCTTCCTCCTGCGCGTCCCCCTGATCCCCCGGATCATGACGGAATACGCGCACTCCATCACCGGGATCGACATCCATCCCGGGGCGACGATCGGAAAATACTTCATGATCGATCACGGCACCGGTGTCGTCGTCGGTGAGACCTCGATCATCGGCGACCACGTCAAGGTCTATCAGGGTGTCACCATCGGTGCCCTCTCCACCCGGGGCGGCCAGAACCTCCGGGGGATCAAGCGGCATCCGACCATCGAGGACGACGTCACGATCTACGCGGGAGCCTCCATCCTGGGCGGCATGACCGTCATCGGCAAGGGCAGCGTCATCGGCTCCAATGTGTTCATCACCTCATCGGTCGCTGCCGGCACCCGGGTATCTGTCAAGAGTCAGGAATTAGTACTGAAGAAGGGAGACAGTTTCTGCACCAGCAACGGGGATCCGAAGCAGGATGAGAACTGGTTTTACGTGATATGAATACCACCGCGAGAAAGATGCTTCCCAGGGACAAGAGCGACTGGATCCGCATCCGGGGAGCCAATGAACACAATCTGCAGGGGCTCGATGTCGATATCCCCCGCGGCACCCTGACGGTGCTGACCGGTCTGTCCGGATCGGGGAAATCCTCACTGGCATTCGATACGATCTTTGCGGAGGGACAGCGGCGCTACATGGAGTCCCTCTCCTCTTATGCGCGCATGTTCCTCGGTCAGATGGACAAACCGGATGTGGAACGGATCGAAGGCCTCTCCCCCACGATCTCCATCGACCAGAAATCCACCAACCGCAATCCCCGCTCGACCGTGGGAACGGTCACGGAGATCTATGACCACTTCCGTCTCCTGTACGCCCGGATCGGCATCCCGCATTGCCCCAACTGCGGACGCGAGATCCGCAGGCAGACCGTGGATGAGATGGCGGAACAGATCTTCCAGCTGCCGGAGAACACCAGGATCCAGATCCTCTCCCCGATCGTCCGCGGCAGAAAGGGCATGCACGAAAAGGCGCTGGACCGGGCCAGACGGGCCGGGTATGTCCGGGTGCGGATCGACGGCAGCCAGTACGACCTGTCCGAGGAGATCAAACTGGACAAGAACCTCAAGCACAACATCGAGATCATCGTGGACCGACTGGTGATCCGGGCGCCGGAGGACGGCAAAAAGGCTGCTGACAACGACACCCTGCGCACCCGCCTCGTGGACTCTCTCGAGAATGCCCTGAAGCTCTCGGAAGGCCTGGTGCTGATCGATGTGGTGGACGGAGAACCCATGAATTTCTCCCAGAGCTTTGCCTGTCCGGATTGCGGGATCTCGATCCCGGAGATCGAGCCCCGGAGCTTCTCCTTTAACAATCCCTTCGGCGCATGCCCGGAATGCATGGGTCTGGGCTACAAGATGGAATTTGACGAGCGTCTGATGATCCCGGATCCCTCCCTCTCCTTCCATGAGGGCTGCGTCGCCGTGACCGGATGGCAGTCGGCCGCCAAGGAGGGGAGCTTCACCCACGCGATCCTCAAGGCTCTTGCCAGGGAATACCATTTCAGCCTCGACACGCCGTATGAGAAACTGCCCCAGAAGATCCGCGAGATGTTCATCCACGGCTTTGACCGCTCGGTCACCGTTCATTACAAGGGACAGCGCGGCGAGGGCAATTACCCGATCAAATTCGACGGTCTCATCAAGAATATGGAACAGCGCTACCGGGAGACCTTCTCCGAGACACAGAAGGCCGAGTACGAGAGCTATATGCGGATCACCCCCTGCGCGGCCTGCAAGGGGCAGCGACTGAAGCGCGAATCCCTCGCCGTCACCATCGCCGACAAGAATATCTATGAGATCACCTCCATGTCCGTGGGGGATCTGCACCGCTATCTGGAGGACTTAAAGCTTACGAAGCGCCAGCAGACGATCGGTGCCCAGGTGCTCAAGGAGATCCGGGCCCGCGTGGGCTTCATGATCGACGTGGGTCTGGATTACCTGACTCTCTCCCGTGCGACCGCATCCCTCTCCGGCGGTGAGGCGCAGCGGATCCGTCTGGCGACCCAGATCGGCTCCGGTCTGTGCGGCGTCTGCTACATCCTGGACGAACCCTCCATCGGCCTGCATCAGCGCGACAACGACAAGCTCCTGAACACCTTAAAGAACCTCCGGGATCTCGGGAATACCCTGATCGTGGTGGAGCACGATGAAGATACGATGCGCGCGGCGGACTATATCGTGGACATCGGTCCGGGGGCCGGTGCGCACGGAGGCCGGGTCGTGGCCTGCGGCACGGCGGAGGAGATCGCCCGTAACCCGGAATCGATCACCGGACAGTATCTGGCCGGAAAGCTTCAGATCGAAGTGCCCGCGAAGCGCCGGAAGCCCTCCGGATGGATCACGGTACGCGGTGCCCGGGAAAACAACTTAAAAAACATCAATGTAAAGTTCCCGCTGGGGGTCTTTACGGCAGTGACCGGTGTCTCCGGATCCGGCAAGAGCAGCCTCGTCAACGAGATCCTGTACAAGCATCTCGCCAGGAGCCTAAACCGCGCCCGGATCATCGCCGGAGATCATGACGACATCGAGGGGGTCGAACAGCTGGACAAGGTCATCGCCATCGACCAGAGCCCCATCGGACGGACGCCCCGTTCCAATCCGGCCACCTATACCGGTGCCTTTGACCTGATCCGCGACCTGTTCGCCGCAACACCGGAAGCCAAGGCGCGCGGCTACGCCAAGGGGCGGTTCTCCTTCAACGTCAAGGGCGGCCGGTGCGAGGCCTGCGGCGGAGACGGCATCGTCAAGATCGAGATGCATTTCCTGCCGGATGTGTATGTGCCCTGCGAGGTGTGCGGCGGGAAACGGTACAATCGCGAGACACTCGATGTCACCTACAAAGGTAAGAATATCTACGAAGTCCTGGATATGACCGTAGAGGAAGCCCTCGACTTCTTTGCCAACGTAAAGACCATCCGCCGGAAGATCCAGACCCTGTACGATGTCGGTCTGGGCTACGTCAAGCTGGGGCAGCCCTCCACGGAACTCTCCGGCGGCGAGGCACAGCGGATCAAGCTGGCGACGGAGCTCTCGAGAGTCTCCACCGGCAAGACCATCTATATCCTGGATGAGCCGACGACAGGCCTGCATTTCGCAGATGTGCAAAAGCTGGTCGACATCCTGCAGCAGCTCGTGGAAAACGGCAATTCCGTCGTCGTGATCGAGCACAATCTCGACGTGATCAAGACCGCGGACTACATCGTGGACATGGGCCCCGAGGGAGGCGACCGCGGCGGCACCGTGGTCATCCAGGGGACTCCGGAAAAGGTCGCCAGGGAGAAAAAGAGCTATACGGGAGCTTATATCAGGAAAATGCTTCCCGGCTCTTAAGTAATCGATCCTGCAGCCGATATATTAGTTGCAGGGATGCAAAAGCAGACGGACGGAACCGTTTTGGTTTCCGTCCGTATTTTTTCGGAACCGCCGTACCTTTAAAAATTTTTTATAATTTACCACCTTTTCGCGGATGAGATTATGCGATATAATGAATTGCTTAAATCAGCGTAATTCCCAACGATCGTTGGGGAAGAGGAAGGATATATGCAGTATACAGATATCGGCATTGATCTCGGGACCGCGAGCATATTGGTCTATATCCGCGGCAAGGGGGTGGTTCTCAAGGAACCGTCCGTGGTTGCTTATGACAGAGATACGGAGCGTGTGATGGCGATCGGTGAGGATGCCCGGCTGATGCTGGGACGTACTCCCGGCAATATCGTGGCGATCCGTCCGCTCCGACAGGGCGTCATTTCCAATTACAAGGTGACGGAGCAGATGATGAAGTACTTCATCTCCAAGGCCCTGGGTAAGAAGAGCTTCCGTAAGCCTCTCATCGCAGTCTGCGTGCCATCCGGAGTCACCGAGGTGGAGCGCAAGGCCGCAGAGGATGCGACCCTCATGGCCGGAGCACGGGATGTGCGGATCATCGAAGAGCCCATCGCAGCGGCGATCGGAGCGGGTATCGATATCACCAAGCCCTACGGCAACATGATCGTGGACATCGGCGGCGGCACGTCGGATATCGCGGTGATCTCCCTCGGCGGGACCGTGGTCTCCATGTCTGTCAAGGTGGCCGGTGATGATTTCGATGAGGCGATCGTGCGCTACATGCGTAAGAAGCACAATCTCCTGATCGGCGACCGCACCGCAGAGGATATCAAGATCAAGATCGGATCCGCTTATCCCAGAGCGGAGGCGGATTTCATGGATGTGCGAGGCAGAAACCTCGTGACCGGTCTGCCCAAGACCGTTCATGTCTCCTCGGAGGAGACGGAAGAGGCTCTCAGAGAACCCACCACACAGATCGTGGATGCGATCCACAGTGTGCTGGAGAAGACACCGCCGGAGCTTGCGGCGGATATCGCGGACCGTGGGATCGTACTCACGGGAGGCGGCTCCCTCTTAAGGGGACTGGAGGATCTGATCACCGCCAAGACCGGGATCAACGCCATGACGGCAGAGGATCCGATGACGGCCGTGGCCATCGGGACCGGCAGATATGTCGAGTTCCTTGCGGGGCACAAGGGCGAGGATTAGAAAAACACAATCACATAAAACAGAAGACGAGGTTCGATATGGTCAAGGGATTATACACAGCATATACCGGCATGGTAAACGAGCAAAACCGCATGGATGTGCTCACCAACAACCTCGCGAACTTCAATACGACGGGCTTTAAAAAGGAAGGCAGCGTCGCCAGCGCATTCTCCGACAAGCTGGCACTGCGCATCAAGGACGAAGCGGACGCCAAGCTCCGCGACCGCCTCGGCATCGTCAATCTCGGTGTCAAGACATCGGGCACCTATATCGATTTCTCTCAGGGTGGGTTAAAAAATACGGATCTTCCCACCGATCTCGCGATCCAGGGAAAGGGCTTCTTCAATATCGAATACACCGATCACGCCGGCAACACCACCGTGATGTACACCCGTGACGGCAACTTTGCGATCACACAGAACGGCGAACTGACGACGCAGGACGGCGATTTCGTCCTGGATCGCAACGGCGGGCATGTGATCATCGACCCCAATCAGGAATTCGCTGTGACCGTGGACGGCTCGATCTTCCAGAACGGACAGCTGGTGGATTCCATCGGATTCACGGATTTTGAGCAGGCAGGGCCTGATCTGGAGGGCAATTCCGTGGTGGATCACTACTACGGATCTCTGGAGCACTATGGAGAGAATCTGTACCGCAGGACGGACAACGCGGTGGAGGTCGAGCCGCAGCTCACCGTGGTACAGGGATATCTGGAACAATCCAATGTATCGACCGTGGATGAGATGGTCCAGATGATCGCGACACAGCGTCAGTATGAAGCCAATCAAAAGGTGATCACCACGATCGACGAGACGCTTGACATCGCCGTACAGCAATTGGGAAGGTTACAGTAACGCATCACCTGTGAAGAACGGAGGTAACACCTATGGTCCGTAGTTTATGGTCGGCAGCGACCGGCATGAATGCACAGCAGACGAACGTCGACACCATCGCCAACAACCTGGCGAACGTCAATTCCATGGGCTACAAGGCACAGGAAGCGGAGTTCAAATCCCTGCTGTACCAGACCCTGCAGACAAAATCCACCTCGGAAAATGCCGGCAATCCTCCGGTCAATTCGGATGTTGGTCTCGGTGTCCGCACCGCTTCGATCAACTCCCGGTTCACCCAGGGTGCCTTCCTCGACAGCGCCAGCGATACCGCGTTCGCCATCGGCGGAGACGGTTTCTTCTCCTACCGCAACGACAACGGCGAACAGGTCTATACCCGGAACGGCGATTTTGTCTGGGCCATCGCCCAGAACAACACCAACAATATCACGCTCACGACCTCGGAGGGCTATCACGTCCTCGACACCCGCGGCCGTGAGATCACCTTAAACGGCTACGCCGCCAACCGCGTGACCGTAGCCGCAGACGGCAACGTACAGTATCCGGACGCCAACAACGTCCCGCAGAACATCGGATTTCAGATCGGACTCTGGCAGTTCAATAACCCCACCGGTTTAGAGCGCGTCGGTGACACCTCCTTCATGCCGACGGCCGCCAGCGGTCAGGCCATGAACGAAGCCACCACCGCGAACCTCCGCAAGAGCGAGATCCGCCAGGGCTATCTGGAAGGCTCCAACGTCAACGTTGCCACCGAAATGGTCAACCTCATCGTCGCCCAGCGTGCCTACGAGATGAACTCCAAGGCCATCACCACCACCGACGAAATGATGCAGACCGCTAATAACCTGAAGCGCTAAACAATGAGGAGAGGTCATGCGGACGCGTGCTCGCACGCAGGGCCGCATGACTTCGACGAATGTACGGACATGAGCAACGAAGCCGACGTAGTCGGCGAAAGTTGCGAATGGACGCGACGGCGCAAAGCCGCGAAGCGGCGAGCCGTCGGTTTAGCGCAAAGTGCAACGAAAGGAAACCAATCTATGTCATTTGATCTCAACGGCATCAACGCATCCGCATACACCGACTACATGTCCGACCAGACGAAGAACGCGGTCAGCGACAAGCTCAAGGCAACCCTCACGAGCGCGGCGGAAAACGCAAAGAAGAACGCCGCGAACGGTGACAGCGAAGAGATCAACGAAGAGTTGATGGGCGCCTGCAAGCAGTTCGAGTCCTACTTCCTCGAGCAGGTCTTCAAGGAGATGCAAAAGAGCGTGGATGCGCTGAAACCGGAGGAATCCGGCAACAACAAGCAGCTCGTCGATTTCTTTAAGGACAGGACCCTGCAGGACCTCACCGCCAAGAGCACCGATACCCAGGGACTCGGGCTCGCGCAGATGCTTTACGAGAACATGAAGCACACCGTCGGCATGAGCGCCAAGGATATCGAGGCACACAACGCCGCGATCGTCGCGGAGGCGGAGGAAAAACAGCAGGCAGCTCAGCAGACACCGCAACAGACGGCACCTGAGGAGATAACACCGGAGGGCGATGCGACCGTTGTGACCAAAGCGGCCGAGATCGCGGGGAGTGCGGCAGAGGAAGAGTGAGCGCAGAGATCACCGTAACCGCCTATATCGATCATTTCATCTATCGCAACGCCGAGAACGGATACGGCGTTGCGATCCTTATTCTCACGGATCACGAACAGAACAGCGAAAATGCCACACTGACGGAGCTCCTTCAGGATGACGGGGAGCTCACCGCCGTCGGCACCTGGAACGGCTGCGACGAGGGCGATCAGGTCGAGGCCGTCGGCGGTTTCGTCGTACATCCGGTGTACGGCGAGCAGCTCAAGGTGTCATCCTTCCGGATCCTCACCCCGACCGACGCCGTTTCCACGGAGCGCTATCTCGCCTCCGGGGCGATCAGAGGGATCGGCGCCAAGCTGGCCCACCGGATCGTACAGCAATTCGGAGACGACACCTTCCGCGTGATGGAGGAGGAACCGGAGCGCCTCGCTGAGATGCGCGGGATCAGTGAGCGCATGGCCAGAGAGATCGGCGAGCAGATCCGTGAAAAGCGTGTGAGCCGGGATCTGACCCTCTTCCTGCAGCAGTATGGGATCACCGGGCAGATCGCCGTCCGCATCGCAAAACGATACGGGGTCAACACCCGCCGGGTCATCGAGGAGAATCCCTATCGACTGGCGGATGAGATCGACGGCGTCGGCTTCCGGACGGCAGACGAGATCGCCCGACGGATGGGCATCCGGGCGGATGATGAATTCCGGGTTTCCAGCGGTATTCGATATGCCCTGGAGCGCGCCTCTCTGGAGGGTCACAGTTTTCTGAGGGACGCGGAGCTCTTCCGCAGCACCGCAGAACTCCTGCAGATCCCCGGGAATGATGACGTGACTGCCAGACTGCTGGAAGGACAGCTGCAGCACCTCATGGTCGAACGACAGATCGTGGTCAAGAGCGGTGAGAACGGCCGGGAGATCTATGCCCGCCAGTATTACCACGAGGAGCAGGCGATCGCCGGCATGCTGCAGCAGATGAACCAGCGCAGGACGGATGTGACGGTGAGCGAAGCCGACATCGATGCGATCGAACAGGAACGCGGCGTCAAACTCGACGGAAAGCAGCGGGAAGCTGTCCGCCAAAGCGTCACCTGTGGTGTATTCCTGCTGACCGGCGGTCCCGGCACCGGTAAGACGACCACGCTGAGCGCGATCCTGAGCATCCTGACCCGCAAACACAAGAGCTATCTCCTGGCCGCTCCGACAGGACGCGCGGCCAAACGGATGACGGAGGCCACCGGCGTGGAGGCGCGGACCATCCACCGGCTTTTGGAGGTGCAGACCGCCGGTTCCGGTCAGAGCGGGGACGGCACCGGCGAAACGGAATTTAAGCGGGTCCGCTTCCAGCGGAACGAGGATATGCCGTTGGAAGCGGATGCCGTGATCATCGACGAGATGAGCATGGTGGACATGCATCTTTTCTACGCCCTCCTCAAGGCCTGCGTGCCCGGCATGCACCT
>JAFPTK010000222.1 GCA_017400305.1 Lachnospiraceae bacterium
CCCAACTCGCAGCGGATCAGGAAGCGCAAGGAGAAAAAAGAGGGGGAGAAACCGATCTTCGATATCCATAAGCTTCCCGCGCCGCACCGCATCAAGGCGCAGCTTGATGACTATGTGATCGGACAGGAGCACGCGAAAAAGGTGATCTCCGTCGCGGTCTACAATCATTATAAGCGCATCGCGATGGAGGATAAGAAGGAAGAGATCGAGATCGACAAGTCCAACATCCTGCTGATCGGTCCGACCGGTTCGGGCAAAACCTATCTGGTAAAGACGCTGGCGAAGCTTCTGGATGTGCCGCTTGCCATCGCGGATGCCACCAGTCTCACGGAGGCGGGATACATCGGGGATGATATCGAAAGCTGTGTCTCCAAACTGCTTGCGGCGGCGGATAACGACATCGACCGGACGGAGCAGGGGATCATCTTTATCGATGAGATCGACAAGATCGCCCGCAAGAAGGATGAGCATCATCACGCGGTCGGCAGCGAGGCGGTGCAGCAGGGGCTGTTAAAGATCCTCGAGGGCTCGGAGATCGAGGTGCCGGTGGGGGCCGGATCCAAGAACATGATGGTCCCGATGGCCCGGGTGAATACGAAGAATATCCTGTTCATCTGCGGCGGCGCCTTCCCGGATCTGGGGGAGATCATCGGGAACCGCCTGAAGAAGCAGACTTCTATCGGCTTTTCCGCGGATCTCAAGGACAAATTCGACAAGGACAAGGATCTGCAGAAGCAGGTGACAACAGAGGATCTCAAGAAATACGGCATGATCCCGGAGTTTCTCGGACGGCTCCCCGTGATCTGTCCGTTAGAGTCTCTCACGAAGGAGATGCTGGTCGAGATCCTGAAGAAGCCGAAGAATGCGATCTTAAAGCAGTATCAGAAGCTGCTGGAGCTGGATGAGGTGGAGCTCATCTTTGATGACGGGGCGCTGGAGGCCATCGCGGAGCGCGCCATGGAGCGCGAGACCGGAGCGAGAGCACTGCGCGCGATCATGGAGGAGTTCATGCTCGACATCATGTATGAGATCCCCAAGGATGACAATATCGGCCGCGTCACGATCACCCGCGATTATATTGAGGGCAAGGGGGCACCGGTCATCGAGGTGCGGACCGGCGGTGTGCCGCAGATCGCAATGGCGTCAGAGGCGTAGCGCTCTGGTCGCGATGGCAAAGTAGGTCATGAGGGCTACGGCGTCGACGATGGTCGTGATGAGCGGGGAAGCCATGACGGCCGGGTCAAAGCCCAGACGCTCCGCAAGCAGCGGCAGAGTGCAGCCGATCGCTTTGGCGAAGAGGACCACGATCACAAGGGTCAGACAGATGACACCGGCGACCGGGATCGCCAGATGGTCCAGCAGCAGGAGCTTCAGGAAATTGGCGGCTGCCAGTGTTGCGCCGCAGAGGATCGCGACGCGAAGCTCCTTCCAGAGCGCGCGGGGCAGCTCTTTGAATTCGATCTCTCCCAGGGAGATACCGCGGATGATCGAGACGGAAGCCTGGGAACCGGCGTTTCCGCTCGTATCCATGAGCATCGGGATATAGGCGGTGAGGACCACGTAAGCGGCCAGAGCCGATTCGTACCGGGTGATGATGGCGCCCGTAAAGGTCGCGGAGATCATTAAGAACAACAGCCACGGGATCCGGTTCTTCCACGTCTCCAGGACACCGGTCTTGAAGTACGGCTTATCCGAAGGAAGGATAGCCGCCATCTTTTCGATATCCTCCGTCGCCTCTTCCTGCAGGATATCAACGACGTCATCGATGGTGATGATACCGACCATGCGGTTTTCGTTGTCGACGACCGGCATCGCGGTGAAGTCGTATTTCTGGAAGGTCTGTGCCACTTCCTCCTGGTCGGTCGCCGTGTTGATGGAGATGACGTTCTTGTTCATGATGTCGCCGATCACGGCATTCTCATCCATGATCAGGAGATAGCGCAGGGCGACGGTACCCAACAGGACCCGCTGGTCGTCCACGACGTAGCAGGTATTGCAGGTCTCCTTGTCGAGACCGATCCGGCGGATGCGCACGATCGCTTCCGCGACGGTCATCTTGAAGCGCAGATCGACAAACTCGACCGTCATCAGACTGCCGGCGGAGTCATCCGCATAGCGCAGGAGGTGGTTGATGTCCTTGCGGGTATCGGGGTGGGCGTTGGCCAGGATCTTCTTCACGACATTGGCCGGCATCTCCTCCAGCAGGTCTGTCGCGTCATCGGCGTAAAGGTTATCGATGATGCTGGAAGCTTCCTTATCGGACAGGGACGTGATGATATACTGCTGGTCGTCCAGCTCCAGATCGGCAAAGACGTCTGCCGCGATGTCCTTCGGCAGGATCCGGAACATTTTGAGGGAGTCCTCGTTTTCCAGATCATCCATGATATCGGCGATATCGGCGGCATTCATCTCCTTCATGCGCGCCCGCAGCTCAGAGTACTGTTTGGTCTTGAGGAGATTTTCCAGCTCCTCCTGGAGCATCGACAGATCTTCTTCCATATCGATACCTCCCTTCCTGCGTGGAATACACTTGCATCCTCTTCGATTATATGGTAACATTTTAATGAAATACTGTCTGAATTGCAAGATTCGGACGCGGGTTTACGCACAGGGAAGTGTGAGAGATGACGATCGGTGGACTGACAGGCGGATATTTCGGCGGTTACGGACTGGGCCTCGGTATGGGGATGCCCGGTGTCGGTGGCGCACAGGGCGCGGCCGATTCCAAGCCTGTTGTCAATCCCGGCGAGGATACCCGGGTTGCCCCCGGTAAGAAATCTTCCCCTGCGGAATGCCAGACCTGTAAGGAACGGAAATACAAGGACGGATCGAATGAGAGCGACGTTTCCTTCCAGACGGCGCAGCATATCGATCCCAATGTGGCGGGTTCCCGTGTGCGCGCGCATGAGCAGGAGCACGTGCGCAACGCGTACGAGAAGGAGCGCAAGGGAGAGGGCAAGGTGCTGCAGGCTTCCGTGCAGATCCATACGGCGGTCTGTCCGGAGTGCGGCAGGACATTTGTCTCGGGCGGTCTTACCACGACAAAGATCGCTTATCCCAATGAGAAAGAGAATTCCTACGCAAATCGCAGGAAGCAGATGGATGCGGCCCTCCTGCCCGGGATGAATTTCGACGCGGCGGTCTGATCAGCCGGTCGTATGGAAACGAATGAAAACATCTTCTGAACTTCGGTTTTTCTCCCTGCAGAAATTAAACGGATTCTACGGACCGGCGGTGGCGATCACCGTGACGGTGCTGCTCATCAACCTCGCGTTCTCCTATTTTGTGGAGATCATCGTGCAGCCGTCGACGATCCTTTCCTACGCGGCGTATGAAGTCGTCTGTTTCCTGGCCAATCTCCTGCTGGGAGTGCTCGTCTCCGGGCAGGCGTATTTCTTTATGAATATCGTATACGCTAAGGGAGCGCATTTTGCGGACCTGAGTGCCGGGTGGAAGGAACATCCGGAAAAGGCGATCCTGCTGCGGATCCCCTTTGCGCTGGCGGGAACCCTGGCCACCGCGCCGGTCAATGTGTATGTCCTGTTCCTCAAGGAAGGGCAGGATCGGAATGTTCTCTTTGTCTGCCTGCTCCTGGCGACGGCGGGACTGGCGATCGAGGTGATCCTGGAGATCGTGTACGCGCAGGTGATGTATCTCCTGCATGACTTCCCGGAGCGCAGCGTCCCGGATCTGTTCCGCGCGAGTGCCAGACTGATGGACGGTCATAAGAAGCAGTATGTCCTCTTAATGCTGAGCTATCTCCCGCTTCTCTTTGCGGGGGTGATGCTCTTTTTTATCCCGGCGCTCTTTGTGCTGTCGCAGTTAAATGCCGTTCAGGCAGCATTCTATCAGGCATTGGTGAATCCACGGAGAGAATAACAGATGGCAGATATCAGGAAAGCAGTGGTAGCGCTCGGTCATGAGGCGCTCGGTGTCACGACACTCAAGCAATGGGAGGCAGTCCGATCGACCGCGGAGGCACTCGCGGATCTGACGGAGCAGGGACTGACGCTCACCATCACGCATTCCAACGGACCGCAGGTCAGCATGATCCACAAGGCCATGACCGAGCTTCACCGGCTGAACAGTGATTATACACCGGCTCCCATGAGCGTGTGCAGCGCCATGAGCCAGGGCTATGTCGGATATGATCTGCAGAGCGCGCTGAAGAGTGCGCTGTTGGCGCGCGGTGATGCAACACCGGTCGGGACGATCCTCACACAGGTCACGGTGGATCCTTACGATGAGGCATTCTACACGCCCACTAAGACGATCGGCCGCTTCATGAGCAGGGAGGATGCCGACGCCGAGATCAAAAAGGGGAATTTCGTCCGGGAGATCCCGGGCAGCGGTTATCTGCGCACCGTGGCGGCTCCGCACCCCATCCGGATCGTGGAGCTGGATATCATCCGGACCCTCACGGACAACGGGGTGCACACCATCGCCTGCGGCGGCGGCGGGATCCCGGTCATCGAGCAGAATCACCGGCTCAAGGGGGCCAGCGCCGTCATCGAAAAGGATGAGATCGCCGGGCGCCTCGCGATCGACCTGGCAGTGGAGCAGCTGATCATCCTGACCTCGGTTCCCTGTGTCTATTCCGGATTTCACACGGATGAGCCGACGCCGATCCTTCGGATGAATGTCGCACAGGCGCAGGAATGTATCCGCGCCGGCGAATTCGGCGAGACCGGGATGCTTCCCAAGATCGAGGCGGCGATCGCCTATCTCACGGCCTGCCCGAAGGGCAGGGTCCTCATTACCTCCATCGGATCCGTGGGCGAAGCGCTCAAGGGAAGAGCGGGAACCGCCATCACGGCGGAGTAGCCGGAGAAATAATAAAGCCCCGTGCCTCAAGCACGGGGCTTTTGTCATCTGCTGTTGTCAATCTTCGATCAGCTGATCGAGTACCACGTTGTCCCAGGTATCCGCCGGGATCAGGGAGATGTAGGTCTTCCCGCGGTTGATGGTGAGCGGGTTGCCCTGGTCGTCAAAGAACTGCATGAAGCCCTGGTCGCTCAGCTTGTTCCAGGAGATCGTCTTGGCATAGCCGTTGGTGATGTAGAAACCGAGATTTGCCCCGGTCAGGCAGTTGTAGACGAGATAACCTTCGTTGTCGAGCTTGTTGAAATCGCAGTTTAACAGAAAGACATTCTTGAAGGCGAGCGGAGCGCCGGAGTCCTCGTCCAGATGCGGATCCCCGTACTCCTGATACTCGTAGCAGGCGGTATCCGGATTGTAGACCAGGCGGGACTGGTTGTGCTTGAAGACATCATCGAGCCGGATCCGCTGGACCTCATAGGTCCTTTCAAATACCTGATCCAGATGGACCTGTGTGCCGTACTCCGTGAAGTTGAAGTGGGGCGTATCACCGGAGAAGCCCTCCTCATATTCCTTGGATACCTTACCGGCGCCGAAATTGGAGGCGTTGTCCAGATCCCCCGGCAGGATGTATTCGGTGAACTCCCGGTCCTTGCCGTTGTTCACACGGGAAAAAGTACCGGAGAAGTGATCGCAGAAGCCCTTGGCAAAGTAGGCGTCATTGTGGAACGGGCCGCCGTCGTGGCAGAGGACCGCATTATATTCCGCCGCGAGCATGATATTGGTGGGTCTCGTCGAACGGATGCTGCCCAGCTGGTCGATGCTGTCATAGTCCTTGACGACGCACATCAGACGGGTGATCCGGTCGTTGGCGGTGCTGTTCATGAGCTCAAAGACGATGTCAGTCTGCGCCGTGCCGAAGTGCGGCAGCGCCTTGATCTCATTGTCGACCATGGCGGCGATGGGGCGCTGGTTCTTGAGATCCAGAGAGATCGGAAGACCGGTGAGTTCCGAGGCGTACATCCCCTCCGGGATCTCCTGCGGCACCTCCTCCTCAGCGGGCTGTTCTTCTTCCACCGCAGCCGGTTCTTCCTTCGCGGGTGCTTCTTCCTTCTTGGTCCCCTCCACGGTCTCAAACATCGAGTTCGAATTGGCAACCTCTCCGCTGCCGCAGGCTGCGGTCGTAAACACCAGGATACCGGCCATTGCTGCGGCCGTAAGCTTTCTGATCAGACAGTTCTTCATGATCCTACCTTCTTTCGTGTTGCAGATCTTCCTATAAAATGCGTCAATGATCGGAGAGATTATAGCAGAACCGCTATGGCTAGTCAATGCGTAAACCAAAATAAAATATCATGCGTTATCGAGGGGCGGGGACATTTGACGGCGCGTTGGGAACTCAGCGGAGTGCCTCGATGGGCTGATCATAGGTCTGAAGGATCAGGCGCAGGCGCTCCAGATGCCGGTCCATATCGGCGATGCTCTCCACGGCATCCGCGGAGGAGGCCATGGCATAGACCATCTGATGGTTGATCTCGGGCCGGAAATGGATCTCGTCCATATATCCGCCGTTGATGTTTAAGATGACGGAATCCCAGTCCTGAAACTGATAGATCCGGGTGTTGGGGCGCGACAGCAGCCGCTCGGCGATCAGACGCTCCTGGGCGAGAGTGGCCTCCAGATGATTC
>JAFPTK010000223.1 GCA_017400305.1 Lachnospiraceae bacterium
GATCCCATCTCCCACCAGTTCCGCCAGTTCCTGACGAAACCGTTCCAGCTTTTCCGCGTCATGCAATTCAATGGCAATGCACTTGCAGGGCGGTTCCGGGAGTGCGGACAGCAAATCCTCCGTCAAAAGGAGCGGTGACTTGATCACCCGCCGGTAGAAATCCAGGCATTCCTGATCCGCTGCGTCGACGACGGGCGGGCTCACGATGTGGGTGTCATTGTAGGTATGGATATGCACATGATGCCGGGCGGCCAGCTGAAAGATCGGCGGAACGAGCTCCCGGTCGATCCCGATCCGCCAGATCGTCTCCTTCCGGTCACAGTCGTAGACCTGCGCCCCATTGTACGCGCATAGATAGGTGTTGGGATAATACAGCGCCAACTCCCGCTGCACCGCCATGGCGCTCTCCATCGCGCGTCCCGTGGAGATGGCGAACGCGTTGCCGGCGCCGATAAACCGCTCCAGCGCCGCACGCGTCCTTCTCCCTATCTTCTTCTCATGATCTAAGATCGTTCCGTCAAGATCGGTGATAAAGAGTTTCATATCTGTCCCGATCAGCCGATCGCCTTTTCATAGTTCTCGCCGACGATCTTCCAGTCGATCAGTCCCATATAGGCCTTGATGTAATCGGGGCGAAGATTTTTGTACTTCAGATAATAGGCATGCTCCCAGACATCCACGCAGGCGATGGGGGTGCGTCCCGTTCCCTCGCTGATGGGATTGTCCTGGTTGGGGGATGCCGTCGCGTAGAGCTTCCCGTCGCGATCCACCGACAGGAAGGACCAGCCGGAGCCGAACTGACCTGCTGCCAGGGAGGCCAGCTTTTCCTTCAGCGCGTCGAAGCTGCCGAACGCCTCATCGATGGCTGCCGCAAGCTTTCCTTCCGGCACACGGGCGCCGTCCGGTGAGATGGTCTGGAAGTACAGGTTGTGGTTGTAGAAACCGCCGCCGTTGTTCCTCAGCGCCTTGCGCAGCGCCTCATCGGAGACGGCATCCAGATTCGCAAGGACCTCTTCGACAGGCTTGTCAGCCACGCCGGCCTTCTCTGCCGCGTCATTGAAATTCTTCGTATAGGCAGCGTGATGCTTGCCGTGATGTGTCTCCATGGTCAGCGTATCGATGGCCGGCTCCAAGGCATCGTAACCGTAGGGTAATTTGATCTGTTCGTACATGATGGATCTCCTTTCTCCTCAATGAGTGACTGTTACTGTGTGACTGTGTCTGCATGGACCCCTCCCGTACCCCGGCTGCCATGGCAGCTTTGCACGGTATCGGGCTCCTATGATCAGGCGGGTTCCTCGAGCACCGCATCCCGTAAGGTACAATAAGTATACCCATCCTCTTCATAGGTGTCATATACGCCGACGACCGTGATCTCGTCTCCGTTCTGAAGAGCTCCTCCGGCCTCCGCTTTGCCTGCCGCATCCTGTGGTTCGAATTCCACTCCCTGCTGACAGCAGGCAGCCGCATCCGAGATGAAGCAGGCATAGTAGGTCTTCTTAGTCTCCTCATCCACGTAGACGGAGTACATGCCGTGCATGCGGATCTTCTTCCCGATAAACTTCTCGGGATAATACATCATATTATACACCTCGGCGTACACCAGCGTACTGTTTAATATCGTCAGATCGACATCCACATCACAACCCTCCGGCATTTCCACCATGTCGGGATCAAATGTCGAAGGATCGATCCGCTTCCAGTCGGAGGCCGCATCGATGCCGGCATTTTCCTCCGCCGTATCCCGTGCCTGATCGATCAGATCCGCATCGTCCGTCGACTCTTCCTGCGTCTGTGTCTCCCGGTAGGAATCCGGCGTGAGGATCAGATCACTGCGTGAGCTTCCGGCTGATGCCTCTGCGGATGCCGATGTCTCAGGGGATGCCGATGCCTCAGCCGCCCGCTCCTTAAGAACCTGATCCACGGCAGATCCTTTATCCTGCGTATGCGCCGAACCTGTCTCCACACCACAGCCCGCTGTAAATAGCACGACGATTGTTAAGAGAAATGCCGCCGATATCCGCTTTTTCCTGCTTTTTGTATTCAATGCGCTGCCCCCCGCAGCCGCCCGCAGCCCACGCAGATCAGATACACCGCCACATCCACCGCTACGATCGTCGCTCCCACCGGAGTTGCTGCCGCAATGGAGATCAAAAGCCCCGCCAGCGCACTGATCACGGAGAGTACCGCCGAACAGACCGTGACCGCCCGGAAATTCCGGTAGATCCGCATGGCAGAGAGCGCGGGAAAGATCACCAGCGCCGAGATCAGGAGGGAACCCACCAGATTCATCGCCAGCACGATGATCACCGCGATGATCACCGCGATCAGCAGATGATACCGATCCACTTTGGTTCCGACACTCCGTGCAAAGGTCTCATCAAAGGTCACATCGAAGATCCGGTGATAGAAAAACAGGAAGGTCCCGATCACCAGGATCGAAAGGATCACACACATCCAGACATCCCGTTCGCTCAGCGTAAGGATCGAAGTGGATCCGAAGAGCGTAGTGCAGACATCCCCGGAAATATTGGAGGAACTCGGCCAGAGATTCATGAGCAGATACCCGAAGGCAAGCGCACCGACCGAGATCATGGCGATCGCCGCATCCCCTTTGACCTTTGTGTTCTGTCCGGTCCGAAGTAGCAGCACCGCGCACAGGATCGTGACCGGCAGCACCAGTGTCGTCTGATTGGCTACTTTTAAGACACTCGCGACCGCCATGGCTCCGAAGGCCACATGGGAGAGACCGTCCCCGATAAAGGAGAACCGCTTCAGCACCAGCGTCACACCGATCAGAGAGGAACAGAGCGCGATCAGGACCCCGACGATGATGGCGTAACGTACGAAGGGATACTGCAGATACATCATGATCTTGGCGAACCCGTCAGCCATCCGTTGCCTCCTCTCCGGCGAGAAATACCTGCCCGATCCCGCTTTTCTCGTACTGATCCCTCGTCCCGAAAAAGACCTTCCTCCCGATATGCAGGATATGATCGGCATAGCGCATCGCCGCCGCGATATCATGGGAGATCATGAGGATCGTGATCCCCTCTTTATTGAGATCCGCGATCAGATCGTACAGCTCCGTTGTGACCTTCGGATCCAGTCCCGCCGTCGGTTCATCCATGAGTAAGAGCTTTCTGGTGGCGCAGAGCGCACGCGCCAGCAGGACTCTCTGCTGCTGACCGCCCGAGAGCTCCGAGAAGCACCGCCTGCTCAACCCCGTGATCCCCATCTTCTCCATGGTCTCCCGCGCCAATGCCCGCTCCTCCGCATTGTAATACGGGCGCAGTCCTTTCCTGCTCTGGCAGCCGGACTGGACGATCTCCCGTACCGATGCCGGGAAGTCCTTCTGGATACTGGACTGCTGGGGGAGGTACCCGATCTCCGAGATCTTCAGGCCATCCCCTAAGAGGATCTCTCCGCGGATCGGCGGCTGGAGATGCAGCAGGGTCCGCATGAGCGTCGATTTCCCGGAGCCGTTCTCCCCGACGATACAGAGATAATCCCCGGGCTCCACCCGGAAATTAACTCCCTCCACCACGGCCTCTCCGTCATATCCGGCCGCCAGATCCTTACACGTGATAAACGCCATATCCCGCCTCATCCCGCCATCCGGCAGTGCTCGCAGATCCCGTAGAATACTGTCCTGACCGGATCCAATTCAAATCGGTGGTGCTCCGAGAGATGCTCCTTAAACGCCGCGATCTCATCGCAGTGCAGATGAATCAGCGCGCCGCATTTCTCGCACTTGCAGTGAAAGCAGGACACCGGATCGGCGGACTGCTTCTTTCCGATATATTCAAAACAGGCCGGCGTATTGGCGTCGATGTGATACTTCTGCACCAGTCCTTCATCCACCATGCGCTCCACCTGCCGGTAGACCGTCGTCGTGCCGATGGCATCCCCTACCGCACGAAAATGATCACAGATATCACTCACCGTAAAGTGGGTTCCCTCCATCGACTCCAGATAGGCGAGCAGACGTTCCCGCTGCCTGGTATGATATCCTCCTCTGGCCACTATTTTGTTCTCCTGCATCCGTCATCCTCCCGTGCCGTCGGTTCAACGACATGAAAATAAAATTCATTTTCGATTTCCTATTGTAATGTTGTGCCTTCAGCGTGTCAACCGGATCAAATATAAAATAAAAATGAAAATCATTTTTAAAAACAGTTGACAATCCTATCACACTGTCATAGAATGCCGTCTGTGAATTAAATTGAAATCGGATTTCGTTTTCGAAATCAATCACGGGAGACATTATGATGAAAAAACTATTGTCCATTCTGCTGATAACGACCATCGGTGTCCTGTCTCTGACCGGCTGCGGCGGATCCGCCGGGACAGCCGCGGCAGCCCCGGCCGCCTCCGGAGGGAATTCCCTTAAGATCGTCGCCACGATCTTCCCGGAATATGACTGGGTGCGCAATATCCTGGGTGAACACGCGGCTGACGCGGATCTCACTCTCCTCGTGGACAACGGCGCCGATCTGCACAGCTTCCAGCCCACCGCGGACGACATCCTGACGATCTCCACGGCCGATCTCTTCGTCTATGTCGGCGGCGAATCCGACCAATGGGTCAGCGATGCGCTGAAGCAGGCCGTCAATCAGGATATGGTCGTGATCGATCTGTTAGATGTTCTGGGCGAGGACGCCAAAGAAGAAGAGATCGTGGAGGGCATGGAGGCCGAGCATGATCATGAGGATGCGGACCATGATCATGAGGAGGAGCCGGAGCTGGATGAGCATGTATGGCTCTCCCTCCGAAACGCAGGCCTATACTGCGGAGCGATCACCGATGCTCTCTCAAAGCTCGATCCCGCTAACGCGGACAGCTACGCCGCCAATAACGCCGCTTATCAGGAGAAGCTCACCGCGCTCGATCAGGCATACCGGCAGGCGGTGGATGCCTCCGCGGAGAAAACGCTCCTCTTCGGCGACCGCTTCCCGTTCCGCTATCTGACCGATGACTACGGGCTCACCTATTACGCGGCCTTTGTCGGCTGCTCCGCCGAAACGGAGGCCAGCTTTGAGACGGTGGTCTTCCTCGCCAACAAAGTGGATGAGCTTTCTCTCCCTGTGATCCTGACGATCGAAGGGAAGGACCATCGCATCGCAGAGACGATCCGGGACAACACAGCCGATAAGGATCTTAAGATCCTGTCGATGGATTCCATGCAATCCGTCACAGCTTCGGAGATCGCGGCCGGCGCAGACTATCTGAAGATCATGGAGCAGAATCTGGAGGTATTGAAGCAGGCTCTTGCCAAATGATCGGCCATGATCGGTGATTCCGATTCTGCGAACGGACCGCACAAAAAATGAGTCAAACAGAACCGTCCCCGGTGACTCCAAAAAAACTCCCGCTGCTGTTCTGCAGCGGGATCTTTTTGTCATGATGGAATTTACCCGATCTCCTTCCAGGCTTCCTTGAGGCCGTCGATGATGGGCAGGTGCTGCGGGCAGGCCGCCTCACAGGCGCCGCAGCCGACGCACTTATCCGCCGTGGCACCGCTCTTGATGACAAAGTTCTGGAAGCCCCAGTCCTTCTTAGGATCCACCCCGTACAGGGAATGATCGTTCCAGGCGGAAAAGATCC
>JAFPTK010000224.1 GCA_017400305.1 Lachnospiraceae bacterium
TGCCGCAAGGAAAAGAACAATCCGCTCCTCATCGGCGAAGCCGGCGTCGGGAAGACGGCGATCGCTTACGGCTTTGTGCGGAAGCTCGAAGAGGGCAGTGTACCGGAGGTGCTGGCCGGCTCCCGGGTATTTTCCGTCGATATGGGGACCATGGTCGCGGGCACGCAGTACCGGGGCGATTTTGAGAAACGAATGGAAAGCGTGCTGAAGGGCATTTCCGAGGAGGAGAAACCGATCATCTATCTGGATGAGATCCACAACATCGTCGGCGCAGGCGCAACGAGCGGCGGAACACTGGACGCCTCCAATATCCTAAAGCCCTACATGACAGATGGCCACATCCGCTTCATCGGCAGTACGACTTATGCGGAGTACAGGAAAAGCTTTTCGAAGAACCAGTCCCTGGTCCGGCGGTTCCAGAATATCGATGTGGAGGAGCCGACCGCGGAGGAGACGGAAAGGATCCTGAAGGGTCTCCGCCCCTGGTATGAGGGGTATCACCACGTTACCTATCCGGAGGAGATCCTCTCAAAGATCGTGTCGCTCAGCGGAAAGTACCGGACGGAGGTCTTCCAGCCGGACAAGGCGGTGGACCTGATGGACGAAGCGGGCGCTTATCTGCACCTTCACGGAAAGGGGAACGGTGAGGCCGTGACAGAGGAGGTCCTGCAGACGATCCTTACGGAGTTTCTGCGGATCCCCCGGGAAACTGTCGCCTCCGACGAGATCGGGCAGCTCCGGGATCTACCGGAAAAGCTCCGGGCGGAGGTATTTGGTCAGGACGAGGCAGTGGATGCCGTCTGCCGCTCCATCCGGCTTTCGCGGGCCGGGCTGAATGAGGAGGCAAAGCCGGTGGCGAGTCTGCTCTTTGTCGGTCCTACCGGCGTCGGCAAGACCGAGATCGCGCGGGTGTTAGCGAAAGCCATGGGGATCCCGCTCCTTCGCTTTGATATGAGTGAGTATATGGAAAAGCACGCCGTCGCCAAGTTCCTCGGTGCCCCGGCGGGCTACGTCGGCTATGAGGAGGGCGGGCGGCTCACGGATGAGATCCGGAAGAATCCGCACTGTGTCCTGCTGCTGGATGAGATCGAAAAGGCTCATCCGGATATCATGAATGTGCTCCTGCAGGTGATGGACTACGCCACCGTAACGGACTCTCAGGGGGTGAAGGCGGATTTCCGCCATGTGATCCTGATCATGACCTCCAATGCAGGGGCGTCGGATCTGGTGAAGGAGCGGATCGGCTTCGGCGACGGCGGACTCAATACCGGTGCGATCGATCATGCGGTGAAAAATACCTTTTCGCCGGAATTCCGCAACCGTCTGACGGATATCATCCCGTTCCATTCCCTGACGGAGGAGATGGCGATCCGGATCGTGGAGAAGCAGCTTAAGCTCATCGAGGAGCGTCTGTCGGCGCGGGACATCCGCATCTCCTGGTCCGACGCGCTCAAGGATCATATCCGCGCGGAAGGGACCAGCAGAGAGTACGGCGCCCGTGAGATCCAGCGCGTGATCGACCGCGAGGTCAAGCCGGTTCTGGCAGACAGGATCGTCCTGGATCAGCCCGCGAAGTCTACGGGGCTTCACGCCGACTGGCAGGATAGCGTAGGCGTCGTGATCTCCTCACTCCCCGTATAGATATCAATCAAAAGTATACGCGATCGCTTTCAGCTTCCTCGTCGGGATGGTGGTGCCGGCGTCGGCACGCTGAATGAAGTATTCAAAGATGAGGCCGGTCTCCGGATCGATGGAGAGATAGGTGCCGAGCCACCCGTCCCAGCCGAACTCACCGACCGGTGCATTCATCACCGCATGACCGGGATCGAGGAGCACGCGATTGTAGTTGCCGTATCCGTGACCGACGAGAGTATCCCAGTTCATGGACCTGCGCTGCTCCTCCGTCAATGCGTTGGAACGGAAGAGCTTTGCGGTCCGCCCGCTGATGATCCGCCCGCCGTCGGGCGTCTTTCCCTCGTTTAAGAGCATCGTCGCCAGCCGGTGGATGTCGCCGATCGTCGAGACCAGACCCGCACCGCCGGACTCAAATGCCGGCGGTTCTTCATAACCGCTCATACCGAGATGATGTCCCTTAAGGATCTCCAGACGGGCCGGCTGCCCGTCCGCCTCATCCATATGCCGGTAGGCCTGCGTGAAACGGGCCCACTTCTCCTTCGGCACGTAGAACCCGGTATCCTCCATATGCAGCGGGTCAAAGATCTCCTTCTGTAGGAACTCCCCGAACCGCATGCCACTGGCACGCTCGATCACCGCACCGCAGACATCGGCGCTCGTTCCGTACTGCCACCGGGCTCCCGGTGTGAATAAGAGCGGCAGTTCCCCGATCCGCAGGGCAAAGTCCACCGTTGAGACCGGCTTTCCCGCCTCCTGTGCGTCAAAGACCTCCTTAAACAGGGCATCTGCCGCCCGTTCGGCGGCGGTCAGCTCCCCCGGATAGACGAGGCCGCTCGTCATGGACAGCAGATCCCGGAGGATCATCGGCCGCTCCGCCGGTGTCAGCGTCCCGTCCTCGGCGATCACCTGCATGTCCCGGAAGGTTTCGAGGTATTTCCCGACCGGTTCGTTCGGGTCGATGATCCCGCGCTCATACAGGATCATGGCGGCGAGGCCCGTCACCACCTTGGTCATCGAGAACATCCGGAAGATCGCATCCTCCCGCATTGGGACATGGTTCTCGATATCCGCCATACCGTAGGATTCCTGATGAAGGATCTTTCCCCACCGAGAGATCAGGAGATTGGCTCCGCTGATCTCCCGATGCGCCATCTCCTCCTCGATGATCCGCGCCAACGCTTCTCTCCTGGTCATCGCAAGCCTCCTTCTCCTGTACGCATTAAAACTGCTGGAAATCTGGTGTCACTGTTCCGTCGTCCGACCGTCTCTCGATCACTTCGATCTCTGCCGCATCCACTGCCGGAACGGCAGTACCACGCTCTCATTTACCGCTGTGAACAGATCATAGAGCAGGGGATGGATCAGGAACAGACGCATCCGCAGCCGGTGATGGCGATCCGCAATGGGACAGCCGTAGATCTTCTCAAAATCGGGCCCAAACCACTGATCGATCTCCTGCCGGAGTGACCTTGAGAACTTCCGGTCCTTCGCCTGCCATCGACCCTGTGTGTACAGGATCAGCAGCTTCTTGCCCACCATATAGTCGTGCATCCACTTCAGATCCTCCCAGCCGATCTCCGTAAAGAAACGATCCCGTTCCCGATAGGCCGGGATCTGCTCGGTCAGGATGCTCTGCCGTTCGCTGCCGTTCATGATGCTGGTCCCGCGGTTCTGCGTGTAGGCATAAAGCGGACGATCCACGTAGCAGACCGTACGGGCGGCGGCGATGAGACGCGCCGCCGTAGGGATATCCTCATAGCGCTTTGCCGGATAGCGGATCCCGTCAAAGACCTCCCGCCGGTAAAGCTTGTTCCACGCAGCATTCTGGATCACCAGATCATCCCGCTCGGAGACCAGCGCGATCAGGGCTTCGTCCCTGGTGAGGACTCTAATTCGCGGCTCGTCGACAGCCGCGTCAGCCGTTCCCTCCCCGGACACATCCTCCCCGCTTCGATGCCGTTTGACCGATCGTCTGACGGTATCTGGCGCGTCACGGTCCGGTATCTCTCCCCGCAACGCCGCTTCCGCCGATACCGTGAGATAGGGGCAGACTGCGATATCCGCGCCGTTCTCAAGCAGAGCGTCCACCAGCGACTTAAGCATCCCCGGAAGCATGGCGTCATCCCCGTCGGCGAAGGCCAGCAGATCCCCGGTGGCATGCTCGATCCCTGTATTCCGTGCGATTCCGGGACCGGCATTCTCCTGACGAAAGACCCGGATCCGGTCATCCTCCGCCGCCAGCCGTTTACAGATCGACCCGGTCCGATCCGTGGATCCGTCGTCAACAAGCAGGATCTCCAGCCGGAACCCGGCACCGGGCTCCTGATCCTGCTTAAGGATCGACTGCACGCAGCGTCTCACATACTGTTCGATGTTATAGCAGGGGACGATCACGCTGATCTTCATGTGCGCTTCCCCGTCCGGTCACCGGTTATTCCGGTCATTCTGCCCGGTCGCTTCCGACAGGAGCCGCTCGGTTTCCTCCCGGATGATGACCAGTCCCTGCTTCAGGCGATCCTCCTCTATGGTCAGAGGCGGCAGGATCTTAAGCACCGAATCGTTTCTTCCGGCCAGCTCGATCACCAGTCCCCTGTCAAAACATCGGTGACTGACCTGCGCCGCGAATCCGGGATCGATCCCCGCAAAATCCACTCCCCATATCATACCGATCCCGCGAATCCGGATCCTCTCATCCAGCGTGACGACCTGCTCCCGCAGATACGCCTCTATCTTTTTCCCGTTGTTTCGGACCACATCCTCCAGATGATGTGTGTTGAAATACTCCATTCCCGCCTTGGCTCCGACGAATGCAAGCTGATTTCCCCGGAAGGTCCCGTTGTGCTCCGCCGGCCGGAAGATGTCCCATTCCGGTTTCATCAGCAGCACCGACATCGGCAGTCCGAATCCGCTGATCGATTTGCTCAGCACCACCATATCCGGCACGATGTCCGCTCTTTCAAAGGAGAAGAAGGAGCCCGTCCGTCCGACCCCCACCTGAATATCATCCACGACCATGAGGATTTCATGGTCATCGCAGATTTGTCTGAGTCTCTTAAGCCACTCCGGAGGCGCCGGGTTGATTCCGCCCTCCGCCTGAACGGTCTCCAGAAAGATTGCCGCAGGAGCGTCAATCCCCGAGTGATCATCCCGCAGCACCTGTTCCAGATAATCCAGCGAGATACGCATATCTTCAAAGGCATTGTAATAGGGCATGAAGGTCACGCCGGTAAGCGCCGTTCCCGCGCCGGCCCGGGAGAATCTGTCGCCAGTCATGGCGAGGGATCCTAACGTCATCCCGTGAAAAGCTCCCGAAAATGCAAAGACATTGTTCCTCTTTTTCACCTTCCGACAGAGCTTCAGCGCGGCCTCCACTGCATTGGTTCCCGTGGAGCCGCAGCACATTACCTTATAGGGCAGATTTCTCGGCCTTAAGATCTCTCGATCCAGCGTATCCAAAA
>JAFPTK010000023.1 GCA_017400305.1 Lachnospiraceae bacterium
ATTAGCACGGGGATTGTCCCATGAACGGAAAACAGCCTCAATGGCAAGTTTTAACTGCTCTACAGGGTCTGAAGGGAAGTCCTTGCCCAGCTGCTTCTTATATTCATCCTTAAACTGGTCAGCCAGTTCCTTGAGATCAGCTGCTCGAAATATTTCTTGCCGACCTCCATGACGACATCCGAGAACATCTGGATGAAGCGGCGATAGGAATCGTAAACGAAACGCTCGAAGGCAGGATCCGGATTGCCTGCGATCATGGCCGCCACGACCTCATCATTCAAGCCGAGGTTTAAGATCGTATCCATCATACCCGGCATGGAGGCACGGGCACCGGAGCGGACCGAAACCAGAAGCGGATTCTTGAGATCTCCGAACTTCTTGCCGTTGATCTCCTCCATCTTCTTAACGCCCTCCATGGCCTGCGCCATGATCTCGTCGTTGATCTTGCGGCCGTCCTCATAGTACTGCGTGCAGGCTTCCGTGGTGATCGTAAAGCCCTGCGGCACCGGCAATCCGATATTCGTCATCTCCGCGAGGTTGGCGCCCTTGCCGCCAAGGAGCTCGCGCATATCCGCATTACCTTCGGTGAACAGATAGACCCATTTCTTTGCCATTGTCTTTGCCCTTTCTACCGATCCTGTCGGTATACCTGGTTGCCGGTGTCTTGTGTATCTCTTGACCCGCCGCCGTGAGGCGGCAGGGAAATACCGGATCCGTCAAGTCAGCTTCGGCCCGCCTTCCGGTACGAAGCTGTCAAAGATGAAGATCTGAAAATCTCTGCGGTCCTGCTTCAGCTCCTCCTCCGAGCGGATCGTCCACGCAGCGGATACCGCGCCGAAAAGCTTCGTCGTGAGCACCCGCGAGAGATTTTTCTTGTACTTGTGATTGTAAGCAATAAAATCCGGTCTTCCGAGGATATTGAACAGCATGAACTCCAGAGCCCAGTACAGGGGGGAATTCCAGCCCTCACTCTTGCGGAAGCTGTCCGAAAGCTGGCCCCGCATCACCTCCGGACAATGCCTGCGGTACCAGAACAGGCCCAGCGGATTGAAGGACTCGATGCAGTATACCCCGCTGTAATTGTCCAACAGCCGGGAAGCCTCCCGGCAGACCGTGAGATCCTTGAGCTCGATCTTCAATTCCACGATGAGGGGCACGCGGCCGTTCACCATCTTTAAGAATTCATCGAAACGGGGGATCCGCTCCTTTGTGTCAAGCAGATGAAACTGCGAGAGCTCCTCCCAGGTATAATCACAGACCTTGCCTGCCACCCCGATACTGCCGTCCTCATTGAGTACGGCGTGACTGGGCGCCTGTCCGTCCGCGTAACGCGCCATGCGCTTTAAGGTGAAATCATGAAAGACGACCGGGACCCCGTCCTTTGTCGTCTGTACATCCAGTTCGATCCCGTAACCCGCGTCCACGGCGCGCCGAAAAGCCTCCATGGAATTCTCCGGAGCATCGGAACCATTTTGAAACAGCCCACGGTGGGCATACAGCACCCGCAAATGCGAGTCCCGCTCCGGGCGTCCCCACATCCGGGGAAGGATCAGCAGCAGATATAATAGAATTAATACCAACAGGACGATCAAAGCAATCATTCTGTTATTTTACCACATAACCATCCGTCAGACAAGAAATTCGATTTTTTTCTCAAATTACACGAAAAAACCAGTAAAGTTCTCCGGATCCGAAGAGATGCGCAAATTCTCAGTCATCGACATCGAAATGCTCCAGCGCACTCTTCTTAAGCTCCGGCCGGGAATCGCCGTGACGGACCTGTGTCATCGTCACAAAGGCGAGCGCCGAGAAGATCACGGCATACGGGAAGAGTGTCCGGTAGGAGACGTGCTCTAAGAGGAAGCCGGAAAAGATCGGCGTAAAGACCTGCGCCGCCATGGAGAACGTGTAATAGGTCCCGGTGTATTTACCGATATCGCCCGCCCGGGCCATCTCGACGACCATAGGATAGGAATTGACGTTGATCGCAGCCCAGCCGATCCCGATGACACCGAACAGACCGTAAAGCCAGGTGTAATAATCCGGAAGCAGCGCAGCAACAAAGTAGCAGACCGTCATCATCACCACACCGCCGAGGATCGTCTTCTTCCTGCCGATCTTAGAGGAGATGTGACCGATGGGGATGTAGGCCACGACCGCGGTGAGGGTCGCCACGAGCAGGCAGTTGGCATACCCGCCGTCCTTGAGCTTCCATACGACCGTGGCATAACGGGACCAGGCGGTCGTCACCGCATTGTAAGCCGTAAACCAGAAAAAGATCGACAACAGGAGAAAGACCAGACTGCGAAAGACCTCCTTCGGGAGCTTTTCACCGGCCGCTCCGCTCTCCTGCTCTCCGGCCTCCTTCTCCCCGGTAGCATCCTTATCGAGTCCCTGTACCTCCTCACGGAGTTTGTTCTCCCTGATCGTGGCAGCCAGGATGGCAACCGCCGCAACCATCAGGATCCCCACGGAGAGGATGAGCGGCAGATAGTTCGTGAGCTCTCCGCTCTCCGGCGTCTTCACCAACAGCTTGATCATCACAAGCGTGTAGACAGCGCCGAGGGTGCCCATGAGATTGATGACCGCATTTCCCTTGCTGCGAAGCGGTGCAGGCGTCACATCCGGCATCAGTGCCACCGCCGGAGAACGATAGGTTCCCATGGCGATGAGGAGCAGCAGCAGGACGATGATGAACATCACGAAATTCCGGGAGTGATCCGCCACATTTAAGACCAGGAGCAGGACCACCGACAGTCCGGTCCCGCAGAGGATGAAAGGCATGCGGCGGCCGATGGGGAGGTTCACCTTATCCGATATCGCGCCGAAGACGGGAAGCAAAAACAGCGCCAGCACGTTGTCCAGTGCCATGACAACACCCGTCCAGGTCTCCCCCAGAGAAAAGGTCTCCTTTAAGACCAACGGAATGATGTTGTCGTAGTACTGCCAGAAAGCACAGATGGAAAAGAAAGCCATGCCCACCAGTATCGTTCGTCTGACATTGAGTTTCATGAGAATGTTCCTCCCGTTATTCCGGTTCTCAGTTGAACCTTCCTTCTTTCAGGTCACTCTTATTATCATACATGATCTGATCCGCCCGTTCAAATACGGAAGCGACACAGGCATCATTTTCGTACCGGGCCATCCCGCAGGCGATGACGATCCCGTCATTCGCAAGCGCCTCCCGGTTGTGCTCCAGCATCTTATTCATCAGATCTGCGCTGTTTGCGAAGTCATCCCCCTGTACGATCACGGTGAATTCATCACCGCCGGTACGGAAGACCGGGCTCCTCTTGAAGATATCACAGATCAGCTTGCAGGCATCGCGGATGTACTGGTCTCCCGCCTGATGGCCCAGGGTATCATTGATCTTCTTTAAATCGTTCACATCCAGGATCACGACGCCGAAGGAAGGCGGTCTCTGCTCCCGGATCAGCCGGTCCAGACGCTCCTCCTCATCCAGATAGGCGTGCCGGTTCTTGACGCCCGTCATGGCATCGATATTGGCCATGGTCTGCGCCTTCGCCAGGCGTCTCGCGTACTCCTCCTCCTGCCGGACCTGGGATTCGATATCATTGATCCCGACGATCAGACGGCGGGCCTCCTTTTCCTGTATCAGGGCAGCCCGCAGCAGGACATAATTCGGCCGACCGCCGATCATCAGACGATAGCTTAAGGTGAAAAGTTTTCCCTGCTCCGCTTCCTTCAGGACCCCCTCCCTGGTAAACACCGACAGGAAACGTTCCAGATCCTCCGGATAGATCACCTTGCTGATCATCTGCCGGGAGGTCTCAAAAAATCCTTCGCCCTCCCCGGGAAGCGCAAGGCTGTCAAAGCCCTCCGTCGCGCTGTATTCCCGGTAGCGATCCGTCTCGGGATCCACCACGTAGACACAGAGGAAATCACCGGTCAGCGCGTTGATCCTGGCATACGCGATCCGCTCCTCCTTGATATGCTCCGCCGCGCGCCTCTCCCTCACCTCCTCATCGACATCCGTCACGCCGAGGATGATGAACCGCTCATCGTCATCCATGCGGGAAACCGTCGTGCTGACATAGGACGGTCCGTGATCCGTGATCAGACGGTAGGTCATGTTGAGATTCCTGCTGCGGTCCAGGGCCTCTATGAGCGCGCTGCGATCCAGCGTCCTTCTGACCGTCTCTCTGTCATCCTGATATACGAACGCCTCAATTTCCCGGATACAGGATTCAAAGAAATCCGTTCCCCGGCGTACCTCGTTCAGGGCGCCGGTCTGATCGTCCGTATG
>JAFPTK010000024.1 GCA_017400305.1 Lachnospiraceae bacterium
CATCCATCTCGATGTAGGCGGCTTCGGATCGCAGGTTTTGGCACCGGTACTCGGCAAGGTCCCGGTGATCAACAAGATCCTGCCGGAGGGCTCCGTTCCCACGGAAGAGGAAGCAACGCAGCAGGGGGGGACCGCCTCGGAGGACGGCTCCGGCTCTCCGGATCTTCCGGGGCTCCCGTCCATCGGCGGAGACGGTGTCTCGGAAAACAATGATGGCGGCGGAGACAGCAACACCAGTGCCTATATCAGGCAGCTGGAGACGGAACTCGCGCAGGCCCAGCAGCGCAACAACGAATATGCGCAGACCATCGCACAGCAGCAGGCGGAGCTTTCACGTCTGCAGCCCTTTGAGGCCGAACAGGCGGAGTTTGAGCAGGTCAAGGCGGACTTCTACGAGCAGGTCATCTATGCCGACAACGGCCCCGGGATCGATGAGTATGCCAAGTATTACGAGGGAATGGATCCGGAGCTCGCCGCGCAGTTGTATCAGGAGGTCGTGCGTTCCCAGCTCGACACCGAGGAGGTGCGCAAATATGCGGCGGCGTATTCGGCCATGAAACCCAAGAAGGCGGCCGGTGTCTTTGAGGATCTGGTGAATAATAAGGGAGATGCCAATCTGGCTGCGAGGATCCTGTATCAGATGACTGCCGACGACCGCGGCAAGATCCTAAATGCAATGGATGCCGAGGTTGCCGGTGTTCTGACGCAGCTTCTGGAGCCGGAGACCCTGCCGGATATCCATTGACGTAAAATGTGTGAGATTTTTACCTGATGATGTTAAGTTTCCGTTCCGGCGTCCGATAAATAGTATAGCAAGCGATATTATCTCTGACAGAAAGGAAACCGCATATGTCTAATGCCCCTGTCCGGGGGATCGATGCCATGGGCTTGCAGATCCTCGGAAACGCGCAGATGCAGGGAAGCAGATCGCAGAGTAAAGACGGAAACGGAGCGGACGCACTCGGAGAGTTCGGAAAGCTCATAGAGAAAGCCACAGATGTACTGGAAGCCGCCAGGACGGCGAATAATGCCGGCATCGGTATGACAGCTCCCAAGGCGGACGCCGGGATGGATTTCACACCGGCAGCGCAGTCCACGGACCGCCAGGTTAAGCCTGCGGATCAGAAGGACGGCGCGAAGCCGGAGACAAACACCGGTAACAGGGCACAGGAAGCCCAGAATCAGGATCAGGATAACGCTCGGGTCACGGATGACAAAGCGGAGAAGGATCTCCGGGGAGCAGCCGATGATGCCGGGCGTAAAATTGTGTCTGAAGTGGCCCAAAAGCTTGACGTCGATGAGGCGGATGTGGAAATGGCCATGGAGACCCTCGGATTGTCTGCGATGCAGCTTCTGGATCCGGCAAATCTCACCGCGCTTCTGACAGAGCTCACCGGTGAGAGCGATCCGATGGCCATTGTCACAGATGCGGATCTTTATCAGAATCTGCAGGATCTGATCCAGATGGCCAGGGAACTCTCCGAGGAGATCGGTGTGACCCCGGAGGATGTAAACCGGATGGCGACAGCCCCCGAGGACGTTGATTTTGCCCCCCTCATGGAGAATGCGGCAGAGACATCCGTGAATGACTCCGTGAATGACTCCGTGAATGACTCCGTGAATGACTCCGTGAATGACTTCGTGAATGACTCCGTGAATGACTCCGTGAATGAAGAGGAGGAACCTGTCAGGGTTCATATGACGGAGACCAATGCGGAAGGAGAAGCCGTCGATGTCCAGGTCACCATGGAAGGTGGCAATGTGGTCCGTACTCAGGCGTCGGAGAGCGATCAGCCGGAAGAGAATAAGGACCAGGGCGGCCGTGGGAACCGCAATCGTGGGGAGGCGGCACAGCCGGTCAAGACGGAAGATATCGTCGGGCAGATCGCCAACCACATGGTGGAAAATACCGTAGATTTCAATGAGGCTGTACCGGTCGAACAGGTTGCCGGAGCCAGACAGCAGGAGATGGTGGAGATCGTCCGCCAGATCACCGAACAGATCCGCGTGAATATCAGCTCAGACGTGACCAGCATGGAGCTGACTCTTCATCCCGCAAGCCTCGGCAATGTACAGCTCACCGTCTTGCAGGACGCGACCGGCAAGCTGGTTGCCCAGTTCGCGGTGGAAAATGAGACCGTGCGGCAGGCCATTGAGGGTCAGATGTCACAGCTCCAGCAGCGGTTAGATGAGCAGGGCGTCAAGATCGAGGCAGTGGAAGTCACCCTCGCAAGCCACGGCTTTGAGAGCAGCATGAACGGACAGAATACCGGACAGCAGGCGGACGAACAGAGGGATGAACAGGTGCGGGCCGCCGGCCCCAGAGGGCGAAGGAGCATCAACTTAGATGACCTGGATCCCGCGGAAGAGTTGGAGGAGGAAGCCCGGATCGCAGCGGAGATGATGGCGGCGAACGGAAATACGGTAGATTATACAGCGTAGCGTTTATCATACACAAAAGCGCGATCGGAGATCGCAGAGGCAACAGAAAAGGGATTTTTCGGAAAGGAAACGTATGGGAGTCAGTGCAGTCATTCAGGACGGAAAAGTAGCCAACATGGAATCCGCCATGAGCAAGGACAAAAAGTCCGGTGCATCCAGTGTGGACAAGGAACAGTTTATGACCCTGCTCGTCGCACAGATGAAGTATCAGGATCCTCTGGAGCCCACCTCCAATACCGAGTATATCTCGCAGTATGCCACCTTCTCCGAGCTGGAGCAGATGCAGAATATGTCCAAGAGCCTGGAGCTCTCCCGGGCCTCCGAACTGGTGGGCAAGGTGGTCGTCGTAAGCCCCACCGAGGAAAACGGCCTCACCAAGGATCTCGAGGGACAGGTGGACAAGGTCTACTACTCCAATAACAAGGCCTATATCGAGGTGGGCGGCAGAACCTTCTCCGCCGGCGATGTCTCCCAGGTCATGAGCGAGGACTACAGCGACGCGAAGCGTCTGATCGAAGCCTGGGGCGATGAAGTGGACAAGCTGCCGAACATCAACGAGCTGACCATGGACAATGCCAATGCCATCAACACCCTGTATGCAACCTACGAGGCCATGTCCGACGAGACCAAGGCGATGATCGATCCCGCCTATGTGACGGCGATCAGACAATACCGGGATCGGATCGCGGATCTGACCGCGGTGGATAATGAGAACACAGCGAATCTTGCCTCACAGTCCGGAGCGGCTGCGGGAGATGATAACGAAGACAAGGCCACGGACGGCACCAACACCACAACGGAGGAAACTGCCTTATGATGCGCTCACTCTTCTCCGGCGTCGCCGGACTCAAAACCCACCAGACCCGTATGGACGTCATCGGTAACAACATCGCCAATGTCAATACCACGGCTTACAAGTCCCAGAGTATGACTTTTTCGGACATCATGTACCAGACCACCCAGAATGCCTCCGGCGCCTCGGAACGCCGCGGCGGTATCAATGCCCGCCAGATCGGTCTCGGTGTTCAGACC
>JAFPTK010000025.1 GCA_017400305.1 Lachnospiraceae bacterium
ATACGATCATCCGGGCGTTCCCTTATGACAGGGAGCGGACGACCATGCGGGATTACGCGATGTGTCCGGACTGCGCAGCGGAATACCGGGAGAACGGGAAGATCCGTCTCCATGCGCAGACGATCTCCTGTCACAGCTGCGGTCCCCGGATACGGCTGATCGTACGCGACGGAACGGAGATCCCGGCAGGGGTGTATACAGGTGATGAGGCCGTCCGTCAGGCGGAAGCGATCCTTCGCGCCGGTGAGATCCTCGGCTGCCGCTCGGTGGGGGGATACCAGCTCCTTACCGATCCGCACCGTCCCGCAGGTGTCCGGCGGCTCAGAGAGATGAAGGGGCGGGAGGTCAAGCCCTTTGCCGTGATGTTCCCTGCGACGGAAGAGATCCGCAGGATCTGCGAGGTCTCCCCGGAGGAGGAAGCGGCGCTTGAGAGCCCCGCACGTCCGATCGTGCTGCTTAAGCCGAGATCTGCTGACGAAGACCCGGGCAGGGGAGCCGGATTTGCGGAGGGGGTGACGGGCAGGGCCGCCGCCCTGGGAGCGTTTCTCCCTTCGTTCGGTGCGTTAAAACTTCTCGCCGATGCCTGCGGATCGCTGATCGTGACAAGTGCCAATCTCTCGGAAGAACCGATGATAACGGAGGAGGATGCCTTTGTCGCAAGGTTTATGACATCGGAGGGAGCGGCGGCGGTACTGACACATGATCGAGGGATCCTGGCACCGGTGGACGATTCCGTCGTCATGGCGGACCGGGCGGGCAGAGGGCTTGTGTTTGTCCGCCGGGCGCGCGGTTATGTGCCGCAGCCGATCATCGTACCCGGAGCTCCGGGGAGATCCCTGTCACGGGATCGAACGGACAGGATCGCATTCGGAGGCGATCTGAAGGCGACACTGACACTGGCACGCGGTGATCGGATCCTCGTGTCCCAGCCCTTCGGGAATCTGGAGAATGAGGCGGTACGGCACGTATTCTTAAAGGAGCTGGACCGGCTGACATCTCTTTACGGTATCCGGCCGTCAGAGATCCTCTGCGATGCGCATCCGGGTTACCACAGCGCCTTTCTGGCGGAAGAGTACGCGAAGCAGAAGGGATTGCCGGCACCGACCCGCGTCTATCATCATCAGGCCCATGTCCTCGCTGTTATGGCGGAGTATGGGATCGACTCCGCTGTCGGGATCGCGATGGACGGGACCGGTTACGGAGAGGACGGCACGATCTGGGGCGGAGAGGTCCTGCATATAAGCGGGGATTCCTGCACCAGAGAGTGGCACCTGCCGACGCTTCGGATCGTCGGCGGCGATGCGGCATCCCGGGATGCGGCCCTCGCTGCGGCGGCGCTGATCCATGCGGAGGGCGGGGATCTGCGAGAGCTCGATCTGCCGGAACAGAAGCGCGAGGTGATCGAAGCGGCGCTGTCCCAAGGTATCGGGATAACCGAGACGACCAGCACCGGCAGACTCTTTGACGCGGAGGCCTGTCGGCTCGGGATCGCCCGGTTCAACCACTATGAAGGGGAGTGCGCGGCAGCGCTGGAGGCTGCGGCGACCAGATGGGTCCGGCAGCATGGGGTGGGTGCTGCGGCAGATCCCTCGCCGGAGGCCCGTGCGTGGGAGTTTCATGCAAGGCTCGCCGATCAGGTCGCGGATGCGGCGATAGAGGCCGCCGGGCGGACAGGAGAGCGGCGGATCGTGCTTTCCGGGGGATCCCTGATCAATCGGCTTCTGTCGGAGCGTCTGACCGCGCGCCTCACGGCAGCCGGATATGAAGTACGGTACCCCCATCAGGCTCCTCCGGGGGACGGCGGACTTGGGATCGGTCAGATTTATTATGCGATCCTGCGGGATGCGGCAGAGGAAGGGAAAAAAATATACAAAAATCGTTCAAAACATGACCTTTTTTGGTGATCCGATCCGTCTTAATAATAGAGGAATGATGGGAAGAGGATCCCGACGATCACAAAAATATCAAACTGAAAAAATTTTTAAAAATTTTGATTTTTGGTGTTGCATTTTCCCGAAAGGGAGTTTATCATACTAGTAGTAGGATAGTATCAAATAATCCGGAATAGGAGAGTGCCATGAAAAAGATGAGAAAAGTAGTAGCAGTCACAGTTGTAGCATCGATGCTCGCACTGTGTGCCGGATGCGGTTCCAAGGCGAGTGTCGGAGACACGGCGGCGACGCGTGCCAAGACCGATGAGGTATTCATCGTGGACGAGGCGGTCGCTATGGCGGCAAATCCCGGTGATCCCGCACTTCTTGCGGCAGCCAATGCTGCGCTTGATCTCGTGAACGAAGAGAGAGCAGCGGCGGGCCTGGGCAGCCTGTCCTGGAGCAATGGACTTGCGGCTGCGGCAAATGTCCGTGCGGAAGAGATTACGAGACGTTTCTCACACACGAGGCCCGATGGTTCTGACTGGTGGACGGTTGACGGCAACATCATGTTCGGCGAGAACCTTGCGGAACTCTATGATACACCCGAAAGTGTCGTTCAGGCATGGATGAATTCCCCGGCTCACAGAGCTAACATTCTGGACGGTGAGTTCCTTACCTGCGGCATCGCGATCTATCGGGTCGGCAACGACTGGTATTGGGCTCAGGAGTTCGGTTATTAAGAGATGATCGACCTCATGGCACGATGAGATAGATAGGACAGAGGAAAGCCCCGCCGGATCTCCGGCGGGGCTTTTTTGCGCGCATATGCAGAGTCGTATGTCCGTTCTGCCGATGGCTGCTTGCAGGCAATCGGCAGAACGGACATACGACGAGTAACGCGACCGAGATGGAGCGAAGCGAAATCGAGGGGCGCGGCTGCATATGCGCAGCGCGATCAACCCTCGTCCGATTTCATATCCAGAATTGTCTGATAGGTCTGGATCCGACCGGCGTCCACGTCGGACATACCGATGAAGACCGCACCGTACTGATACTGATTGCCTACCTGGATCCGGCGGACGATCTTCAGAAATACATCCAGAGTCTCGTTTGTCCAGATCTTCAGATTTGCCTCATAGGTGCTTCCGGCTTCCAGGACCTCATCGCAGATGAAACCGATCCCGTTCCTGGAGACGTTCTCGATCTCTACGATCATCTGCGTACGCGGGACATCACTGCCAAGCGGCTTGATGGAAATCTCGGCCGAAAGCGCCAGTCGTTTGTTTTTTCTCTGTTCTGCAGCCATATCACAGTTCTCCGTCACGTTTGCGATATTTTTCGTCACAATACTTACAGCGGTAGATCTCCCGCTTCTCATCCGCCAGATAGAAGATCTGCGGCAGTCCCTGCTCGATCGAAGTGATACAGCGGGGATTGTGGCAATGGATGATATCGCGGATCTCCTTCGGCAGGACCAGACGCTTCTTCTCGACGATCTCACCGTCCTTGATCACGTTGACCGTGATGTTGTGATCGATGAATGCCAGTACATCAAGGTTGAGGGTGTCGATATCGACCTCCACCTTGAGGATGTCCTTTTTGCCGGTCTTGCCGCTGCGGGCGTTCTTGATGATGGCAACGGTATTGTCCAGCTTGTCCAACCCCAGCTGATGATAGATCGACAGGCTCTTTCCCGCCTGTATGTGATCCAGCACAAATCCTTCCTCGATTTTACCTACATTAAGCATGAACGGATCCTCCTCCTACCATTTCAGCAATCCGTGGTTCATATGTTCGTCTGTCAGATCGAGCAGCGTCAGGATGAGCGCCATGCGGACGAACAGACCGTATTGTACCTGCGGGAAATAGGCTGCCCGCGGGTCATCGTCCACGTCGACGGAGATCTCGTTCACACGCGGGAGAGGGTGCAGGACATGCATGGTGCTCTTGGCCCGTGACAGTTTTTCCTTATCCAGGATGTAGAAATCCTTTAAGCGGACGTAATCTTCCTCGTTAAAGAAACGTTCCCGCTGAACGCGCGTCATGTACAGGAGATCCAGGGACGGGATGACATCATCCAGCCGGATCACCTCTTCAAAGGGGATATTCCTGCTTTTCAGCATCTCGGTGATGTAGTCCGGAACCTTTAATTCCGGCGGAGAGATGAAGATGAACCGGATGCCGCTGTATCTGGCCAGCGCGTGGATCAGGGAATGGACCGTCCGGCCGAACTTCAGGTCTCCGCAGAGACCGATGGTGAAGTTGCCCAGTTCTCCGTGCAGGGACCGGATCGTCAGCAGATCGGTCAGAGTCTGCGTGGGGTGCTGATGACCGCCGTCGCCGGCATTGATGACCGGGATCCCGGATCTGGCAGCTGCCACCATGGCGGCTCCTTCCTTGGGGTGCCGCATGGCACAGATGTCGGCAAAGCAGGAGATCACGCGGATCGTATCCGCCACGCTCTCGCCCTTGCTCGCGGAGCTTGAGGAGGCGTCCGCAAAGCCGATCACCTTACCGCCCAGACGGAGCATGGCCGTTTCAAAGGAAAGGCGCGTCCGGGTGCTCGGTTCATAGAAGCAGGTCGCGAGGATCCTGCCGTCGCAGGAATGTGCATAGGATGCCAGATGACTTTTGATGTCATCGGCCTTATCAAACAGACGATCCAGCTCATCTACAGTAAAATCGAGCGGGGTCATCAGGTGTCGCAGCTCATTCATTCTTCCTCTTTCCTCCGTGTGGTTATTTGGTCGCCGGTGAGAACGGACTCACAGGGCCGATCGAATCGATCGGGACATGATACATGGTCTCCGCGCTGCCGTTAGATACAAAGGGGGCAAAGTACAGATACCGGGAGGTGAAATTGATGCCGTTGAAAACTCCCTCCATGATGACCTGCACGTTGCTCCCGTCCGCGTTCATCCGTTTCAGAGCGGGGGTGCCCTCCGCGGATACGGAATACCAGACATACCTGCCGTCGGTGTTGTAGAAATCCACCCGCTCTGTCCCGATCATTTCGGAAGCCCCGGTCGTGCGGTTTAAGCGGCAGATGTGATAATCCTGCGCATTATCGATGTAATAGATGTGATCCCGCGTCGGGATCGGCTGGGAATAATTCCCCTCATATACCCGGCTGACGCTGTCCCCGACCGCGGTGTTGAAGTACTTGAGAGAGGGATCCTGCGTATCGGTGAAGTATAAGAAGCGGCCGTCAAAGCCTGACGGGTTGATCTGCTGATCGGAGAGGCGTTTGCGCTCCTTGCCGTCGATCTTAAGCTTGTACAGTCCGCTGCCGTCCAGGGTGATGCCGTCAAAGTAAAGATAGGAACCGCACAGCTGCATGTTGAGGATGGCTCCGCGCTCCATGGAGACGGTCCGGCCGTTGCGCAGGGCGTATCGGTAGACACCGTCGGTATTGCCGACATAGCCCAGCCCTTTGCCGTGGGAATACTGGGAGGAATCCATATAGAAATACAGGAATCTGCCATAGCCGGAGATCTGGGATACGCCCATGGAACCCAGCCGACGGACTTTGGTCTCATCCGGGTTCATAGAATAGAGGGTGTGGCTGTCGCCGAAATGGGAGAAGTATACCTTGTCTCCCACCTCACAGAAATAGCCGCCGTTTAAGAGATTTCCCGGGTGATTGCCGACGGTTTCCGCGGGATTCATGGGAACCCGTTCAGCGAGAATGGAGGCGCTGATCGCAGCACCTGCTACTGCGACGAAGATCAGGATACCGATGATCAGTTTCAGACGGTTGCTCATTCACTCCTCCTTCCCTTTATTATACTGATTTGTCCAGCATCTTTCAAGTATGAGTCATTGGAGTCATCGGGGACGGTTCTGATTGACTCATTTTCAGATTCCGTGGGGCTGGCAGGGGAATGCTGCCGACAGAATACGCGACAGAATACCGGATGTATTGAGATCCCTTTTTCGTAGTAAGTGTGGTAAAATAGTAATGTTGTGGACTGGTAAAACCGCGGAAGCGAATCTGGATCAGCAGTTAATTCGTTCGCGAGTATAACATCACGGTGAGTATTCGATAAAGGAGATCCCATGGATCTTAAGGAGTTAAGGGAAAAGCTGGACCGGATTGATCATCAGATCGCCGGGCTGTATGAGGAACGGATGGCGGTCTGCGAAGAGGTCGCCGATTACAAGATCAGGGCCGGGAAAAAGGTGTACGACAAGGAGCGGGAGCAGGAGAAGATCGCCGCCATGCGCTCCCTCATGCACAATGACCTCAACCGGCGCGGGATCGGAGAACTGACGGGGCTCATGATGTCTATGAGCCGGAAGCTCCAGTATCAGAAGATCGCGGAGCAGGGGGCGTCGGGGAGACTGCCCTTTATCGAGATCGATGACGTTGACCGCGAGAATTCCCGCGTGGTCTATCAGGGAGCGGAGGGCGCCTACTCACAGGAGGCGATGTTCCAGTATTTCGGACGGGATGTGCATCACTTTGCGGTGGATTCCTGGCGGGATGCGATGATCGCCATCGAGGAGGGCAGTGCGGATTATGCCGTCCTGCCGATCGAGAATTCCACCGCGGGGATCGTCAATGAGATCTACGATCTGCTGGCGGAGTATGACAACTACATCATCGCGGAGCAGACGATCCGGATCGAGCATTGTCTCATCGCGCTGCCCGGGACGAAGGAAGAGGAGATCCGCAGAGTCCTGTCCCATCCGCAGTCCCTCATCCAGAGCGAGGCGTTCCTCTCCGAGCACCCGATGTGGCAGCAGATCAGTATGAAGAACAATGCCTTTGCCGTCCGGAAGGTGAAGGAGGACGGGGATCCCACGCAGGCGGCGATCGCCGGGGAATCCGCCGCCGAAGCCTACGGAATGGAGATCCTGCGGCGCGGGGTGAACGGGTTGAAGGACAATGCGACCCGTTTCATCATCGTCTCCAATCAGCGGGTCTTCCTGAAAAATGCCTCGCGGATCAGCATCTGCTTTGAGGTCCGGCACGAGGCGGGCTCCCTCTATCATCTCATGTCCAATTTTATCTACAATGACCTGAATATGACCCGGATCGAGAGCCGGCCGATCCTGGACAGAAACTGGGAGTACCGTTTTTTCATCGATTTTGAAGGAAATCTGGGCGACGGTGCCGTGAAGAGCGCGCTCCGGGGGCTCAGGGAGGAAGCGAGGAATCTGCGCATCCTGGGGAACTATTGACACGGAGGGGAGATCATTGAAGGACAAGAAATTATTGCTGTTCGGTAACACGGAGAAGCAGCCGATCCTGCACGAGATGTGCGCACTGCTGGAGGGGGATTCCTCCCAGGCCAGAAAGAAGGCACCGATCTGTCTGCATGCCTTTCTGTCCATGGCGGGACAGACCGGATTCTACGGGAACCTGTGGAATGTGTTCCTGACCCACATCCTGGTGGTGAGCGAGAACAGTTATACACTTTCCGCAGAGTGCGCCGGAGAAGCCCCGAAGGGAACGGTGCGCGATTTTGCGCTGCATGATCTGGCGTATTTTCACAGTTGGATGACGGTGGATCTCCAGGCATTGTCGCAGAAGACCGATGTGCCGGAATTCCGCCTCATCGCCGATTACCACGCGGAGTCGACAGCCGGACGGGAGTACAATGTGCAGGTCCGGGAAAGCATCTGCACACTGGCGGTGAAGCTGGCCGCCTGTCCGGATCCGGAAGCCATGCTGCGGACGCTGGACGAATTCTACCTGCGTTACGGCGTCGGGACCATCGGGCTTCACAAGGCATTCCGTCTGGATACCTCCGGAGGGACCGGCAGGATCGTCCCGGTTTCCAGGATCGCGGAGGTGGGCTTTGACGATCTCGTCGGCTATGAGGATGCCAAGACGGTGTTAAAGAGGAACACGGAGGCCTTCCTCATCGGAGCGCCTGCAAATAACTGTCTGCTCTACGGTGATGCCGGGACCGGGAAATCCTCGTCCATCAAGGCGCTTGCCAATACCTATTACAGCAGGGGCCTTCGGATCATCGAGATCTATCGTCACGAATTCCAGTATCTGAACGATATCATCTCGCAGATCAAACATCGCAATTACAAGTTTATCCTCTACATGGATGATCTGAGCTTTGAGGAATTTGAGACGGAGTACAAGTATCTGAAGGCGGTCATTGAGGGCGGCCTGGAGAAGAAACCGGAGAATGTCCTCATCTACGCGACCTCCAACCGACGGCATCTCATCCGCGAGAGCTTTAACGATAAGCAGAAGCTTTCGGATGACGATGTGCATCGGAGCGATACGGTACAGGAGAAGCTCTCGCTCTTCGACCGCTTCGGCGTGACGATCTATTACGGGGCGCCTACGCCCCTGCAGTATCAGGAGATCGTCAGGACGCTCGCACAGAGGGAGGGGATCACGATGCCCGAGGAGGAACTCCTGCTGCTTGCCAATCAGTGGGAATTGAAGCATGCCGGCTATTCGGGGCGGACGGCAAGACAACTGGTGGATGACATCATCGGCAGGAATGCGGTGAGAGAGGGGTAATATGGCTGCGGAAGTCTGTGCGGCGATCGACGTCGGTTCCTATGAGATCTCCATGAAGATCTATGAGCTCGGTGCGCGCAAGGGGGTTCGGGAACTGGATCACGTCCGGAGCCGGATCGATCTCGGAAGTGAGAGCTATGCGACCGGCAGACTGGGAACCGGGCATGTGAATGAGATCTGCGGGATCTTAAATGAATTCTGCTCCGTGATGAAGACCTGGGGAGTCACCAAGGTGCGGGCCTGCGCAACGAGTGCCGTACGGGAGAGCCGCAATCGGGCAGTGGTCCTGGAGCAGATCGAGAAACGGACCGGGATCCGGGTGGAGATCCTCTCCAACTCGGAGCAGCGTTTCCTGGATTACAAGGCGATCGCCCTCAAGGGAACGGAATTCGAGAAGACCATTGAGGAGCCGACGGCGATCGTCGATATCGGTGGCGGAAGTGTGCAGATCTCCCTCTTTGACCGGGATAAGCTCATCACGACACAGAATCTGCGGATGGGTGTCCTGCGCCTCAGGGAGCGGGTCAATCAGATGGGGATCGGGACCAGGAAATACGCCGCCCTTGTCTGTGAACTGATCCATGCGCAGCTCTCGGTCTATGCCAGAATGTATCTCCATGACCGCGTGATCCCCAATATCATCATTGTAGACGATTATATCTCTCCGATCCTGCAGAAGAAAAAGACGCTCATCGAGAGCGGACTGATCGGAGAGGAGCATGCGGATCTTCCGCAGGGAGTGGTATCGGCGGAACGATTCATCGGATTTCTGGCCTCTGTCCCCACGGAATCCCAGGTCAGTAACGCCAGGAATCTCGGGATCCCGCTGGAAAACCTGCCGTTGGTCTACATCTCCGGACTCATCATCAAGTGTATCGCCGAGGTGATGCACACGGAGACGATCTGGGCGCCGGGTGTCACCCTCTGCGACGGGATCGTATACGAGTACGCCCAGAAGCGCAAGGTACTTGCGACACAGCATGATTTTGAGCAGGACATCATCGCCAGCGCCTACCATATCTCCGGCAGATACAAGGGGAACCGGAAGCGGAGTGAGCTGATCGGTTCGCTCTCGCTTGGCATCTTTGACTGCATGAAGAAGATCCACGGTCTCGGAAAGCGGGAGAGACTGCTCATCCAGATCGCCGCGATCCTGCATGACTGCGGAAAATATATCAGCATGATGAATCTCGGGGAGAGCTCCTATTCCATCATCATGTCGACGGAGATCATCGGTCTCTCTCACAGGGAGCGCCAGATCGTGGCGGAAGCGGTGCGGTATATCTACATGGCTTTTCCGGAATCCGCGGAGGAGGAGAGCCGATCAGAGATGGATGATGAGATGCGGATGACGGTCTTAAAGCTCACGGCGATCCTGCGGGTGGCCAGCGGCCTGGACCGCTCCCACATGCGGAAGCTTACGGATACGGACTTCCACCTTAAGGATGAGGAGCTCCTGATCACCACCTCCACCACGGAGGACATCACGTTGGAAAAAGAACTGTTCGGAACGCGGGCGGCTTTTTTTGAGGAAGTATTCGGTGTCCGTCCCATCATCCGGCGGAAACGGGGGATGAAGTAATGTCCAAGGAGAAAAAGAAGAACGAACCGAAGAAGGCAGAGCACAGGGATCTGAGGGATCCGGCTTACTATGCGAACCGGGAGCTCTCCTGGATCGCCTTTGACGAGCGCTGTCTGTACGAGGCGAGAGACCGCGAGAATCCGCTGTTTGAGCGCCTGAAATTCCTAAGCATCACCGCCAGCAATCTGGATGAGTTCTTCATGGTCCGGGTGGCTTCGCTCAAGGATATGATCAACGCCGGATACAGGAAGCGGGATATCGCCGGGATGACGGCGTCGGAACAGCTTGCCGCCGTGGAGGCGCGCGTCCATGAATTTGTAGAAGAACAATATCGCGTCTGGAACCGGATGCTGCAGCCGCGGCTTAAGGAAAACGGTCTGGAGCTCTTAAGGAGCTACCGGGATCTCAACAAAGAGGACGAGATCTTTGTGGACCGGTACTTTGATGAGTTTATCTACCCGGTCCTCACACCGATGGCAGTGGACTCCTCGCGGCCGTTTCCGCTCATCCGCAACCGGTCCTTAAATATCGGCGCGCTGGTCACCAAAAAGGGCGGCGACGGCGAGATGGAATTTGCCACCGTCCAGGTGCCCGGAGTGATCGACCGTCTGGTGGAGCTTCCGTCGGAGCAGGGGCGGCGTTTCCTGTTGCTGGAAGAGGTGATCCGCCGGAATATGTCCAAGCTCTTCCTAAACTACGATATCGTCTGCTGCGGCGCTTATCGCGTCGGCCGCAATGCCGACCTCTCCATCGATGAGGACGAGGCGGAGGATCTGCTCAAGGAGATCGAGAAGCAGTTAAAGAAGCGCCAGTGGGGACAGGCGATCCGGCTGGAAACGGATGAGGACATCGATGAGAGGCTGTTGAAGCATATCCGGGGAGAGCTTGCGGTAGAGGAGCAGGAGATCTATCGGATCGACGGACCGCTGGATCTTACCTTCCTCATGAAGGTATACGGACTGGACGGCTTTGATGATCTGAAGGAGCATGGGTATGTATCGGGCCAGCCGGTACCGGCCTTCCGGGAGGAGGAGAACCTGCGGGATATTTTTGCCCGGATCCGGGAGGGAGATATCCTCATGCATCATCCGTATGAGACCTTTGATCCGGTGGTCCGCTTCATCGAACAGGCGGCCACGGATGAAAATGTCCTTGCCATCAAGCAGACGCTCTACCGGGTGAGCGGCAATTCGCCGATCATCGCGGCGCTGGCGCGGGCCGCGGAGCGCGGCAAGCAGGTCTCCGTCCTGGTGGAGCTGAAGGCCCGGTTCGATGAGGAGCACAACATCGTGTGGGCCAAGATGCTGGAGAAAGCGGGCTGCCACGTGATCTACGGACTGGTCGGCCTCAAGACACACTGCAAGATCACGCTGGTCGTCCGGCGGGAGGAGGACGGGATCCGTCGGTATGTGCATCTGGGGACCGGCAATTACAATGATTCCACGGCGAAGCTCTACACGGATGTCGGACTCTTTACCTGCGAGGAGGATTACGGGGAGGACGCGACGGCGGTATTCAACATGCTCTCCGGTTATTCCGAACCGGTGGTCTGGAACAAGTTGACGCTTGCCCCTCTGTGGTTAAAGGACCGCATCCTGATGCTCATCCGGAGGGAAACGGAGCATGCGCGGTCGGGCAGACCCGGCAGGATCATCGCCAAGATGAACTCCCTCTGCCATGAGGAGGTCATCGCTGCGCTCTATGAAGCCAGTTCGGCCGGGGTGCAGATCGATCTGATCGTCCGCGGGATCTGCTGTCTGAAGGCCGGCATCCCCGGAGTCAGCGAGAATATCACGGTCCGCTCCATCGTCGGGAATTTCCTGGAACACAGCCGGATCTTCTACTTTGAGAATGCCGGCGATCCCGAATACTACTTAAGCAGTGCGGACTGGATGCCCAGGAATCTGGAGCGCCGCGTGGAGATCATGTTCCCGGTGGAAAAGGAAACGGGCAGACGGAAGCTTTGGCACATCCTGGAGACAGAGCTCGCCGATACGGAAAAGGCGCATCTGCTGCAGCCGGACGGCAGTTATACGGGAGTGGACAAGCGCGGAAAGACGATCCTCAACTCCCAGCGGCAATTCGGTCTGGAGGCGAAGGAGCAGGCAGACGCCGTGTCGCAGAGAGATACCCGCGTCTTTGAACCGATGACCGCGGCGGATGCGGATGATCATTAAGAGGAGGGAAGGATGACGGCCGAAGAAAAATACCTGGATCTGGTGGAAAACGGCATCGCCGGAGGTCCGTTTGAAGCGGACTGGTCCTCGCTCTCCCGGATGCGGACCCCCGCCTGGTTTGATGAAAACCGTCTGGGGATCTTTACCCATTGGGGACTCTACAGTATCCCGGCCCATTCCAATGAGTGGTACTCGCGCAACATGTACCGTCAGGAGGATGAGGCGTTTGAATACCACAGAAAGACCTTCGGTCCGCAGAAGGATTTCGGATATAAGGATTTCATCCCGAGGTTTACCGCGGAGAGATTTGATGCCGACGAGTGGCTGGCACTGTTTCGGGAAGCCGGGGCGGGGTATTATTTCCCGGTGGCGGAGCATCACGACGGCTTCCAGATGTATGACAGCGAGCTGTCCGAATGGTGTGCCGCCAAAAAGGGACCGAAGCGCGATGTCCTGGGGGAACTGAAAGCGGCCGCCGGGCGTGCCGGGATCCATTTCTGTGCCTCCTCCCACCGCGCGGAACACTGGTTCTTCATGTCGGGCGGCAGACAGTTTGAGAGTGATGTCAGAGATCCCATGAAAAAGGGGGATTTCTACTGGCCTGCCATGCCGGAACCCAACACGGAGGATCGCGGTTCCGAGCCGGCACCCACCGCGGAATATCTGGATGACTGGCTGGCCCGCACGGCGGAGATCATCGTGAAGTACCGGCCGGAGCTCCTCTATTTTGACTGGTGGATCCAGCACGAAGCGTTCCTCCCGTATTTAAAGAAGCTGGCGGCCTTCTACTACAATTGCGGCGTGAAGTGGGGGCAGGATGTCTCGATCTGCTACAAGCTGGACGCGTTTGCCTTCGGCAGCGGGATCTTCGAGGTGGAACGGGGCGGTCTTTCGGAGGAACGTGCCTTCCGCTGGCAGACCGACACGGCGGCGGCCCGCAATTCCTGGTGTCATACCGACGACCTGATCTACAAGCCTTCCCGGGAGATCCTCATCAATCTGGTCGATGCCGTGAGCAAGAATGGCAACCTTCTTTTGAATATCGGCCCGAAGGCGGACGGATCCATCGCCGACGGGGATCGGAAGATCCTTCAGGAGATCGGTACCTGGATGCGTGTCAACAGCGAGGCGGTAAACGGCGCGCGCCCCTGGCGGAAGGCCCAGGAAGGACCGACGGTGCAGCGGGAGGGACAGTTCACCGACACGGAGGAACTGGCTTACACTTCGGAGGATTACCGTTTCACCGTGAAGGGCGACGCATTGTACGCGATCTGCTTAAAGTGCCCGGAGGACGGGCGGTTCGCCGTTAAAAGCCTGCGTGACAGCTTTGATCCCGCAAAACGCGAAAGCCACCTCCTGATCGACCGGGTGGATGTGCTGGGATATGAGGGACCTGTCGAGTGGAAGGCGGATGAGGAAGCACTGCATGTCGCGGCGCCGGGCATTCAGAGCGATGCGCCCGTGGTGATCCGGGTCCGGGTGAAATGACCGATCCCGGTTGTGACCGGGCAAATCATATGGTACGATCGGCAGGATGGAAACGATCGGGAACTGATATCGGCGGATGACAGTTATGTATGTAGAAAGAAAGGGGGGACTTCCATGAAGTATCGCGAATTCGGCAAACTGGGGATCAAGGGTTCGGCTTTCGGGCTGGGATGCATGCGCTTCAACGGACCGGCGTCCGGAGACAGCACCATTGACGAAAAGAAGGCGATCTCCCTGATCCGCAGAGCCATTGACGGCGGGGTCAACTATCTGGATACCGCCTATGTCTATCTGGATAAAACCTCCGAGACCGTTCTGGGAAAGGCCCTCTTAGATGGTTATCGGAACCGGGTCACCGTCGCCACCAAGATGCCAAAGGAAGCGGTGCATGACCGCGCGTCGATGCAGGCACTGCTCGATGAGGAGTTGAAGAAGCTTCAGACCGATCATCTGGATTTCTATCTCATGCACGGCATCAATAAGGAGAAATGGGAGTATTTCAAGCAGATCGGCGCACCGGAATTCTTCGATGATATGAAAAAGGAGGGCAAGATCCGTTTCAAATGCTTCTCCTTCCACGGATCCTATGAGGATTTTGAATACATCATCAAGGACAGCGACTGGGATATGGTCCAGATCCAGTACAATTTCATGGATGTGGATCATCAGGCCGGCACAAAGGGTCTGGAGCTTGCCGGCTCCTTAAACATCCCCGTGGTGATCATGGAGGGACTCCTGGGCGGACGTCTCGCCAAGGCCCCGGACAATGTGCAGGCGCTGTATGATGCGTTTCCGGAGAAACGCTCGGCGGTGGAGTGGGCGTTCCGTTTCCTGTGCGACCGGCCGGAGATCGCCACCGTTCTGTCCGGCTGCAATGAGG
>JAFPTK010000225.1 GCA_017400305.1 Lachnospiraceae bacterium
CCTACGGCCAGGAACAGAGTCCCGCAGGGGCTTTCGATGCGGGACCGCTGCTGGATCTGATCTTGCGATGCGCGGAGATCCCCGGGTTAAAGAGGATCCGGCTGGGCTCCCTCGAACCGCGTCTCATCACGCCGGATACTGCCCGTGCCTTTGCGCACATCCCGGCGCTCTGTCCGCATTTTCATCTCTCCCTGCAGAGCGGATGCGATGCGACGCTTAAGAGGATGAACCGTCATTATACGTCGGCCCGATATGCCGAAAGTGTGGCGGCCCTGCGGGAGGCCTATGATCGTCCGGCCATCACCACCGATGTCATCACCGGATTTCCGGGGGAGACCGAACAGGAATTTGAGGAAACCCTGCGCTTTCTCACGGATTTGAGGCTCTACGAGATCCATGTGTTCCCCTATTCCGTCCGGCCGGGAACTGTGGCGGCCTCTCTCCCGGGGCAAATCCGACGCGCCGAGAAGGAACGGCGCAGTGCGGTTCTCCTTGCGCTCACCGCGGAGCAGGCGCATACTTATCGGGAGAGCTTTCTGGGAGAGGGACTGGATGTCCTGCTGGAGGAAGAGGAGGAGATAGCCGGGATGCGTTATATCATCGGGCACACCGAGCGCTATGTCAGGGCAGCGGTGCGGATCGGGGATCCCGCCGGAGTGCCGGCCGGTACGGATGCGCGGAATACCTTCGTCCGCGGCGATGCGGGCGGATTTCTGACGGACGACACGATCCTGCTGGATGCTCCGCACGAGGTCTGACACGGATGAAAAGGGTGCTTTTATTTACACACAATCTGTCGGGCGGCGGCGCGGAGAAGGCGGTGGCGCGGATCGCGGAATACTTCGCGGCGCACCCGGAGGACGGCGTCTCATGCAGTATCTGTGTCGTCTATGATCACGAGGAGACACGCAGGCGCCTGGAAGAGCAGGGTGTTCCCGTGATCGTGATGGAGCACCGCTCCCGGCCGGAGGACAGCAGGCTGGTGAAGGGCATCAACGTGCTCCGGCAGATCAGGGAGATGCACCGGATCAAGCGGAAGGGGCGGTATGACACCTGTGTCAGTTTTCTGCCCGGTGCGGATCTCATCAATGTCAGCTCCCCCTGCGGAGAGCGGCAGATCGTATCCATGCGCACCCAGGAATCGGCGTTTACCCCAAATCTGTTTAAGAAGATCTACACCGGACGGTCACTGCGGCGCTGTGACCGGATCGTGGCGGTGACGGAGATGGCGAGGATCGATGCGATCCGGTTTTTCCATGTTCCCGAGGATAAGATTGTGACGATTCACAATGCCATCGACCAATCCGTGCCATCCGGGGAGCCGGATCCCCGGTACCGGGCATTTGCCGCTTCCCGCCGGCTGATCCTCCATGCCGGCCGTCTGATCCCCGTCAAGAGGCAGGATCTTCTCATCCGGGCCTTCGCGGCTGCCCGCCGTGGGAGAGAGGATCTCGGACTTGTGATCCTCGGTGACGGACCGGAGCGGGAGAATTTACAACGGATTGCCTGGGAAGAGGGGGTTGCGGAGGAGGTCTTTTTTGCCGGATATGTCTCCGATCCGCAGAGCTATCTGCGCCTGGGATCGGTGTTTGTCATGTCCTCCGATGCGGAGGGGATGCCCAATGTCGTGCTGGAGGCCATGCAATGCGGGCTGCCTGTGCTGTCCACCGCCTGCGGAGCCATGGAGATCCTGGATCCGAAGCGGGTGCGGCCGGATGCTGCCGCCGTCACCGATGTCACGGAGGGAGCATACGGCCTGCTCTGTCCGACCGGCGATGCGGATGCGCTTGCCCGGGCCATCGGCAGGATCATGGATGATGACGCTCTGCGGCAGCGCTACCGGGAGCGGGGAGAAGCATGTCTTAAGGATTACACATGGGAGAGGATCGCGGCACAATGGAAGAGAGAATTCTGACCATCCTGACACCGGCCTGGAACCGTGCGGGCACGCTGCCGGACCTGTATCATTCCTTGGAGAGACAGACCGACCGGAGGTTCCTCTGGTTTGTCGTCGATGACGGATCCACGGACGATACGGAAGCGGTGATCGGGAAGCTCGCACAGAACAGTCCGTTTCCCATCCGGTACGAGCGCAAGGACAACGGCGGGAAGCACACGGCGATCAATCTCGCGGTCCCTGCCATCCGGACACCGCTCACCATAATCGTGGACAGTGATGACACACTGACGGAGGATGCGGTCGCCGTGATCATCGGATTTCACGAGCGGTACCGGGACCGGGCGGGGGAGATGAAGCTCTGCGGGTATTCCTTCCTGCGGGCGGATCGGGACGGCGCGGTTAACGGCGGCAGGTATCCGGAGGAGGAATCCGTCGGGACGGTCCGTGACAAGCGGATCAACGCCGGCCTGTGGGGGGATAAGGCCGAGGTCTATCTCACCGAGATATTGAAACAGTATCCGTTTCCCGTATTCGAGGGGGAGAGATTTTACCCGGAGGACGCGGTGTGGCTTAAGATGTCCGGACCGTATGTCCTGGTGCACGCCAACCGGGTCATCTATATCTGTGATTATCTGGAGGACGGACTCACCCGGACGGGACGACGCATGAAGATCCACAGTCCGTTGGGCATGATGTCCCGCAGCGCGGTCTATCTGAAGGATCCCGGGGTCCGATGGAAGGTGAGATGCAAGATGCTCCTGCTGTATCGGATCTATGAGAGGTTTTACGGACGCGGAAAACCGCTGCCGGATCAGTGCAGGATCCGCCGCGGCGCGGCGTACCGGCTGTTCGGACTGCCGTCCCTGTACTTTTATCAGCGCTGGGAGCGGGAGAATCGTAACCAAAATGCTTGAATCATCTCGCCAAATACGGTAATATTGTATAGTTAACATCATGGAGTGCTCATGCAGGAGGTAAACCATGGCGGAACAGGATTTAGGAAATACACAATTCTTCAAAGTACAGCCGGACCCCGAGACGGGTGCCAAAAAGGTGCTCTCCGTGGTCTATGAAGCACTTTCGGAGAAGGGCTATGATCCGGTGAATCAGATCGTCG
>JAFPTK010000226.1 GCA_017400305.1 Lachnospiraceae bacterium
AGAAGAGGCTCGATGTCTACCATGAGCAGACCGCTCCGCTGATCGAGTATTATACGAAGGCCGGGATCCTCAAGTCGGTCGACGGCACGGTGGATATGAAGGATGTGTTCGCCGCGATCGTGCAGGTGATCGATTCCGTCAAGTGATAACCTGGGTGATCGCAGAAGATACTTGGCTCGTATGAATGTTGGCGTGCTTATTGAGTTGTAAGGCAGATCGTGAGAGGCATGAGGAAAAAGAACATCGTCATTCCCAAGACAGCGGAAGAGCTCGAGGGGATGCGGACTTCCTGTAAGATGCTCGGGGAACTGCATGCAAGACTCAGGGAATTGGTGAAGCCGGGCATCTCCACCGGGGAGATCGATGCATGCGGGGAGGAATGGATCCTTGCCCATGGCGCGAAGCCGAATTTCAAGAATTATAACGGCTATCCGGCTTCGATCTGCATCTCGGTCAATGACGAGGTGGTACACGGGATCCCCAAGAAGGATCGGATCCTGGAGGAAGGGGATATCGTTTCTCTCGACTGCGGTCTGATCTATGAGGGCTGGCACTCGGACGCGGCACGTACCTGGGGCGTCGGAAAGATCCATCCCAATGCCGAACGCCTGATCGAAGATACGCGGAAGAGCTTTTTCGCAGGCGCTGCTGCCGCTGTGGCCGGTGGTTATCTCTATGATATCAGCAATGCCGTCGCGGCGTCGCTCAAGCCCGGCGGATACGGGATCGTGAGGGATCTCACGGGGCACGGGATCGGCAGGCACCTTCACGAGGAGCCGGTGATCCCGAATTACAAAATGCCGCCCCTGCAGAGGGGGATCCGTCTGGAAGCGGGCATGACGCTCTGCGTCGAGCCGATGGTGACGCTGGAAACCTGGCGGGTTTACTGGGAGGATGACGGCTGGACCGTCCGGACACAGGACGGCGCACCGGCTGCGCATTATGAGAATACGATCGCCGTTCGGGCGGACGGTTTGCCGGAGATTCTGACACTGATGCCCGGGGAGGAGAGTTTTACGGGATCGGAGACGCAGGATCCGTGACGGAGAGTATATGGATTCCGTAACGGAGCGGGCGGACGGTTCCGTGTGATCCAGGAGGAAGAAGTTTTAGAAAGGAAGTAACATGTCGAAGGCAGATGTTATCGAAATCGAAGGAAAAGTCATCGAGAAGCTCCCGAACACGATGTTTCGGGTGGAGCTCGAGAACGGTCATGTGGTGCTGGCGCATATCAGCGGAAAGCTTCGCCAGAACTTTATCCGTATCCTTCCGGGGGACAAGGTAACGATGGAGCTTTCTCCCTATGATCTGACCAAGGGCAGGATCATTTGGAGAGATAAATAAAGCGAAATTAAATATCTAAAGTTATTCTACATTTTTCTTGCATTTGACAAATCCCCGTGATATTATGGAGAACGGTCGCGTCTTCGCGATTGTTTAATACTGCGCGCTGAAATCAGAGCAAGGCGCAGAGAAAGGAGTGGATATGAAGGTCAGATCCTCAGTGAAACCGATGTGCGAGAAGTGCAAGGTCATCAAGCGTAAGGGTGTCATCCGGATCATCTGTGAGAACCCGAAACACAAACAGAGGCAGGGCTGATCGTCATCCGCGAGCGAAAGCTTGTTGATACCGACGAAGAACCGTCGGGACGACCGGATGAAATCAGCCCCGGTTGGTGATCGCACTTAAGGGTGCATCGCCCAGTCAACGAAGTTGAGAAAGGAAATCAGAAACATGGCACGTATTGCAGGAATTGATTTACCCAGAGATAAGCGCGTGGAGATCGGCCTGACCTACATCTACGGCATCGGCCGCACGAGCTCCAACAAGATCCTCGCTTCCGCCAAGGTCAACCCGGACACCCGTGTCCGCGATCTTACGGACGAAGAGGTGAAGCGGATCAGTGAGATCATCGGAAACGGCTACATGGTCGAAGGTGACCTCCGCCGTGAAGTCGCGATGAACATCAAGCGTCTGCAGGAAATCGGATGCTATCGCGGTATGCGTCACCGCAAGGGCCTTCCCTGCCACGGACAGCGCACCAAGACCAACGCGCGTACCAAGAAGGGGCCGAAGCGCACCATCGCGAACAAGAAAAAGTGAGCTTCGTCGTGAGGGGGGACCCGCGCGAAGCGTGGGGAGAGTCCTGACGACCTGACGTTCGGTCTCTCACGAGCGTTAGTACGAACTTTGTTCTGTCGAGCGCAGCGAGACAGAGCATCCTAAAATGAAACAGGTACCTCATGTACGATCCGGGGGCGCGAAGCCCGGTTGTGATCGGTTGATATGAAAGGAAGAGAAAATGGCGAATCAGAAATCGAAAACAGCAACCAAGCGCCGTGTCAAAAAGAACGTTGAGCACGGCCAGGCGCATATCCAGGCGTCTTTCAACAACACCATCGTGACACTGACCGATGCGGCAGGGAATGCCCTGTCCTGGTCGAGCTCCGGCAGCCTCGGATTCAAGGGCTCCCGGAAGTCTACGCCCTATGCGGCGCAGATGGCGTCCGAGACCGCGACCAAGGCGGCTCTCATCCATGGTCTCAAGAGCGTGGATGTCTTCGTCAAGGGCCCCGGTACCGGCAGAGAAGCGGCGATCCGCGCACTGGCTGCCAACGGACTGACGGTCACCAGCATCACCGATGTGACGCCGGTTCCCCACAACGGCTGCCGTCCGCCGAAGAGACGGAGAGTATAATCTTTATCTGTTCTGCGGATATATCCGCTTCTGTGCGGGGATGGATTGTCCGGTGGTTTTCCGCGAAAGGATCTGACCGCCGGCGGCTGTCAGGATCCTGTGCAGAAGAGAGTGCTTACCGCAGATCGCAGAAAAATATCGCCCCGCTCCCCGTTTCGGCGGATGAGAGGGATTGATATAAAAGAGTTGGAAGAAGGTTTTAAACTGTAAACAACAAAGAAAGGAAGAGCAGAAATGGCAGTAAATCGTACCCCTGTACTCAAGAGATGCCGGTCTCTCGATCTGGATCCGACATTCCTTGGCTACGACAAGAAGAGTCACAGAAACCCGCAGCGCACGGGCCGCAAGATCAGCGAGTATGGTCTGCAGCTTCGTGAGAAGCAGAAGGCCAAGTTCATCTACGGCGTTCTGGAGAAGCCGTTCCGCAATTACTACAAGCGCGCGGATCGTCAGAAGGGCCCCACGGGTGAAAACCTGTTAGTCCTCTTGGAGAGGAGACTGGACAATGTCATTTTCCGTGCCGGTTTTGCGCGCACACGGAGAGAGGCACGTCAGGTCGCGCTTCATAAGTTTGTTACCGTCAATGGAAATAAGGTGAATGTACCTTCCTATTCCCTCAAGGTCGGCGATGTGGTCGAGGTCCGCGAGGAAGCACGCAGCATGCAGCGCTTCAAGGATATCGCGGAGGCTACATCCCGGAGACTCACCCCCGGTTGGTTGGAAATTGATAAGGAGGCAATGCGGGCTACCGTCAAGGAATATCCGCAGAGAGAGGCGATCGACGTCCCTGTCGACGAGATGCTCATCGTCGAGTTGTATTCCAAGTAATTGAGGTAGGAATAAGGAAGGAGCATCCATGTTTGATTTTGAGAGACCCAATATCAATGTTGTTGAGATTTCCCCGGATAAGCGCTATGGCAAGTTCGTCGTAGAACCCCTGGAGCGCGGCTACGGGATCACGCTGGGCAATTCTCTGCGCCGGATCATGTTATCCTCACTTCCGGGTGCAGCAGTCAGCCGGATCAAGATCGACGGAGTTCTGCACGAATTCACCACCCTTCCGGGCGTCAAGGAGGACATCACGGAGATCGTGATGAACATCAAGAGCCTGGCTATCCGCAACAATTCCGAGACGGATGAGCCCAAGGTCGTAGTCCTTGATTACGCGGGCGAAGGTGTGGTGCACGCATCGGATATCAAGCTGGATCAGGATCTCGAGATCATGAATCCCGACCAGGTCATCGCAACACTGTCCGGCAAGGATGCCAGACTCTCCATGGAGCTTACGATCACGCGCGGCCGCGGCTACATCAGTGCGGACCGCAATAAGACACAGGATCTTCCCATCGGTGTCATCGCGGTCGACTCGATCTACACACCGGTAGAGCGCGTCAATATCACCGTGGAGAATACCCGTGTCGGTCAGGTCACGGACTACGACAAGCTCACGCTTGACGTTCACACCAACGGAACGCTGGATCCCGATGAGGCGGTGAGCCTGGCGGCAAAGGTGCTCTCCGAGCATCTTTCCCTCTTCATCGATCTCTCGGAGAATGCGAAGTCTCAGACGGTCATGGCAGAGCCGGTTCACAATGAAAAGGATCGCGTCCTGGAGATGAGCATCGAAGAGCTGGAGCTCTCCGTCCGCTCCTTCAACTGCCTGAAGCGTGCCGGGATCAACACCGTCGAGGAGCTTACCAACAAGACCAGCGATGATATGATGAAGGTTCGCAATCTTGGCCGCAAGTCTCTCGAGGAGGTTCTCGGGAAGCTCAAGGATCTTGGCCTCTCCTTACGGAGCAGCGAAGAGATCCTGTAATCGATCACCGGACGGAGCCCCGCAGATCGGGGATGTCGGTCCATCACACTTCTTCCGGGTAAGACCGTAAGCGCGCCGGAGGACAGCGGTTCTTAAGATCCGCTGACACAGAGAAAGGAAAGGGATTTTATCATGGCAATGTACAGAAAGCTTGGAAAAGCGACCAAGGTCAGGAAGGCACTGTTAAGGAATCAGGTGACGCAGCTCCTCTATAAGGGCAGGATCATCACCACGGAGACCCGTGCCAAGGAGATCAAGAAGCTCGTTGAGCCCATGATCGCTCTTGCGGCGAAGGAAAAGGACAACTTCGAGACCGTCAAGGTCACGGCCAAGGTACCGCGCAAGGATGCGGACGGCAAGCGCGTCAAGGAAGAGAAGGACGGCAAGAAGGTCACCGTGTTTGATACGGTTGAGAAGGAGATCAAGAAGGACGCTCCTTCCCGCATGAATGCCCGCAGAAAGCTGCTTCGCACGCTCTATCCGGTCAAGGAAGTACCTGCGGCGGGCAAGGGCCGCAAGAAGAACACGAAGCAGATCGATCTTGTCGAGAAGCTTTTCGATGTGTACGGACCCAAGTATGCCAGCCGTAACGGCGGATATACCCGCATCATCAAGATCGGTCCCCGCAAGGGCGATGCCGCGATGATGGTTGTGCTGGAACTGGTATAAAGTAGTATCTGGCCGAAACAACTGAGGCGTGCCTGCACTCGAAAATCGCTTCGCGATTTCCTCGTTCAGTCGGCCTTCGGCCTATAACCCGAAAGAATAAACCAGCGGTCTGCAAGCAAGCTTGCGCCGCTGGTTTTTCTTTCGGATTGCACGCCTCAGTTGTATTGAAAGTGTTGATAATCCGGGTTATTCCAGTTGCCGCCCCAGTAGAAGTCGTGGTCGCGGAAGAGCTGGTAGCAGAGGTCGTCGGTGGTGATCTTGTGGGCGAAGTCACGAGAGCGGTCCGCGTAGTCGGCCGCTTCGGGAGGGGAGACGGTGTAGGTGCCGTCTCCTTTGTAGTTGATCCAGGGATTGTAGAGCGGATTGATGTCGATGGCAAGGCCGAGGGCGTGGCGCGAGAGGCTGTTGGAGCCCGCGACGTTGCGGTAGTTAAAGCATGAGGTGTTGTTGGCGATCATCGAAGCATCGTCGTCGCCGCCAAAGTCATCGATGAGACGGATGCTCTCGATGGGATAGCGGTGATCGTACAGGTCATAGAAGATCTCCGTGAGGTCCTTGGCGATCTTTTCGTTGCAGATGATCTCTCCGTTCTGCGTGTCCCCGTAGAAATCGATATAACGCACGTTGAGATAGCGCAGGAGCTCCAGCCCGATGGGACAGTCCTCGGGATAGGATACCCCGGTGATCCGCTTCCGGATGGATTCGGGGATGGGTTCGTAGAAGAAGCCATCCTCCACGGTCACGCGGTCGTGGTAGACATCGCTGTCATCCGTGAGCTCGGAGCGCTCCACGGAGGCGCCTGTCGAAGCGGAGGAGGCGCTGTCTGCCGTATCACCGGAATGAGAAGTCGAAGCGTCCGTGGCGCCGTCGGATCCGGAGCCGTTTGTGGCGCCGGTTGCGCCTGAGGCGGCGGTGTCTGCGGAGCTGCCGGTCCCCGCGTTGGAGGACGCTTCGGAGGAGCGGGAGTCGCTCGCGCCTGATGCGGCGCCGCTGTCATTCGCGGAGGCAGTGGCAGCCGTTGTCGCGGTATCGGCGGGACCTCTCTCGATCGTTCGCTCCGCGCCCTGTACCTCTTTTTCCGGCCGTTCTGTCGTCGCATCGGCGGATGCGTCATCCTCATCACTCTCCGGTTTCTGATCGCCCTCGATATCTTCTTCCTCCGGCGCGATGACCACGTCATCGGGATCCGCCTCGGGACCGTAAGCGACCTCGGGATTTTTGGCGGCATACTCCGCAAGGGTCTCCTGACCCGCGAGGAACCGGGCTGTCACGGCGCAGCCGATCACGATCAGCAGGAGAGCCACGCCGGGCTTGATCAGGTTTTTCCATGGAAAGTTATTCATAGCGACATTATAGCGCCGGGAAGAAGAGTTGTAAATTTCCACATGCGGAATGATGGCGCCCGGGATATTGTGATCCCATCGATCGTGTTCCTCCGGCGCTTGCGCGATCGCCGTTTTTGCAATAGAATGATTCTGTTTTGTGGGAAAGAAGCCGTTTTGCCGGTGTGGCAGACGATGGAAGATAGGATCAGGAGGGTGGAATGGAGAGATCGGATCGAATGGCGGTGATCATACGGACCAGCGTAATCGGGATACTGGCAAATGTGCTGCTGGCCGCGTTCAAAGCGGCGGTTGGCCTGCTGGCCGGGTCCATCGCGATCGTTCTGGATGCGGTGAACAATTTAAGTGACGCGCTTTCTTCCCTGATCACGATCGTCGGCACCCGCCTGGCCGGGAAGGCACCTGACAGGAAGCATCCGCTCGGTCACGGGCGCATTGAATATATCACGGCGATGGTCATCGGCGTCATCATCCTGTACGCCGGCGTCACTTCTCTCATCGAGTCGGTCAAGAAGATCCTCCATCCCCAGGCGCCGGATTATCAGATCACGGGTCTCATCATCATCGCGGTCGCGGTGGTCGTCAAGATCCTGCTCGGGAGCTATGTCAGGCGCGTGGGGACGCGTGTCAATTCCGATTCGCTCGTCGCATCGGGAAAGGACGCCCTGAACGATTCGATCATCTCCTTTACCACCCTCGTCGCCGCGGTGATCTACCTGGTATTTCACCTGTCACTGGAGGCCTACCTTGCGGCGGTGATCTCCTTTATCATCCTGAAAGCGGGATATGACACCCTCTCCGATACGGTCTCCGAGATCCTGGGTGCCCGTGCGGACGGGGAGCTCACCAGGAATATCAAGGCGACGATCTCTGCCTTTCCGGAAGTCGGCGGCGCATATGATCTGATCCTGCACAATTACGGCCCGGATATGCTGCTCGGGTCCGTCCATGTCGAAGTATCGGACACCATGGATGCCGCGGAGATCGATGAACTCACGAGAAGGATCGAGAACGCGGTCTACACGGAATACGGTGTGATCCTGACGGCAGTCGGCATCTATTCGGTGAATACGACCGATGAGAAGATCGTAAAGCTCCGCGAGGAGATCCGGCGCTGTGTCTGCGGACATGAGTATGTATTGCAGATGCATGGTTTTTATCTGAATGAAACGGAGCAGCGGATCCGCTTTGATGCGGTCATTGACTTCGCAACCCCCGACCGGGAGGAACTCTATCGGCAGCTGACGGAGGAAGTGCAGCGGATCGCGGAGGGATACACCGTGGAGATCACGATGGATTCCGATATCAGCGACTGATCGCCTCCGGCGGTTGTCAACTCTGACAATATCCTGTATGATACCACACGGCATGAGTAACGGAGCGGAAAACAGCGGGACATCCTCGATCGCGGAGTCGCAGGAGGTGTCTTTTCATTACATCAGAAGGGACGAGGAAGGCCGGGTCATCCATGAGACGACGGCACTGGACCGAGTCTCCTTTTCCGTGACGCCAGGAGAATTCCTGGCGATCCTCGGCCACAACGGGTCGGGAAAATCCACGATGGCAAAGCATCTGAACGCGATCCTGACACCGGATGCCGGGACCGTGGTCATCGACGGCCTGGATACTTCCCGGGAAGAAAACATCCTGACCGTTCGGAGACTGGCCGGTATGGTCTTTCAGAATCCGGACAACCAGATCATCGGGCAGATCGTGGAGGAAGATGTCGCCTTCGGCCCCGAAAATCTGGGGATCCCGACGGAACAGCTCCGCAGCCGCGTGGACGACGCCTTGAAGAAGGTCGGCATGTGGAAGCGTCGTCTGTCCTCTCCCAATAAACTCTCCGGCGGACAAAAGCAGCGGGTCTCCATCGCGGGGGTCCTGGCCATGAAGCCCAAGATCCTGCTCTTGGATGAACCGACCGCGATGCTGGATCCCCACGGCCGGCAGGAGGTTCTGGCAGCGGTGCACACGCTGAACCGCGAGGAGGGGATCACCGTCATCCTCATCACCCATGATATGGGAGAAGCGGCGGGGGCGGACCGGATCTTTGTGATGGACAGGGGGCAGGTCGCACTCACCGGCACACCGCGGGAAGTATTTGGACATAAGGAACAGCTGGAAGCGATCGGGCTCACCCTGCCCTTTCCGACGCAGATCGCCGGGAGTCTGGCGGCACTGGGGATCGATCTTAAAAAGAACGCACCGGTATGGCCGTTCCTGACGGAGGAGGAGCTGCTCGAGGGGATCCGGAACGCGGCGGAAGAGATGCACCCGGATCACGGCGAGGAAAGCCGCATCCGGGGCGGTGGCCGCAAAGTCTCCGATCATCCGGCCCGCTCCGGAGAGGAGGCCCCCGATGCATCCGCCGGATCCGCACAGCGAGATCCTTTCACCCTCACGCTGGAGCGGGTGAGCTGCGTCTATGATGCGAAGACCTCCAATCCCGTGCGGGCGCTTTCCGATATCGATCTGACGATCGGCACCGGAGAATTCATCGGACTCATCGGGCACACCGGATCCGGGAAATCCACTCTGGTTCAGCATCTCAACGGCCTCATCAAACCGACCTCCGGACGGGTCCTTGCAAACGGTGAGGATATCCACGGCGAGCATTACAACCGGAAGATGCTCCGCGCACGGGTGGGCATGGTCTTTCAGTATCCGGAGCATCAGCTCTTTGAGACGACGGTCCTGGCGGATGTCTGCTACGGACCGAAAAATATCGGAAAAACACAGGAGGAAGCGGAGGCGGCCGCGCGGGCCGCGATCGAACTCGTGGGACTGGAGCCGGATATCCTGACGGCTTCCCCGTTTGAGCTCTCCGGCGGTCAGAAGCGCCGTGTCGCCATAGCGGGCGTCCTAGCCATGGAACCGGAGATCCTCATCCTGGATGAGCCGACTGCCGGCCTCGATCCCCGCGGGAGAGAAGAGATCCTGTCTCTCATCGAGAGATTTCACAGGGAGCGGGGGATCACGATCCTGCTGGTCTCTCACAGCATGGAGGATGTGGCGCGGTTTGCCACGCGGCTGCTGGTGATGCACGACGGCCGTCTGGCCATGGACAGCAGTCCGGCAGAGGTCTTCGCACGCGAGGAAGAGCTGCGCGAGATGGGGCTGGCGGTGCCGGAGACGACCCGGATCTTAAGACAGCTTTCCGGAGCCGGTCTGCCGATCACCGATCTTGCCGTCTACACACCGGAGGAAACCGCGCAGGCGATCGCGCAGGCGCTGGCAAAGGAGGCTCCTTCCGCAGACGTCGTCAGAAACGGCACGGAGGTGCTCCATGCTTAAGGATATCACCCTGGGCCAGTATTATCCCGCCGAATCCGTGATCCATCGCCTGGATCCGCGGGTCAAGCTGGTCGTGACCCTGGCCTTCATCATTTCCCTCTTTCTGGTCAACCGCATCCCGGGATATCTCCTCGCCGGCGTCTTTCTGTGCCTGTGGGTCGGCCTCTCCCGGGTTCCGCTCTCCTTCATGCTACGGGGGATGAAGGCGATCTTTCTGCTGTTACTCCTGACGATCGTCTTTAATCTCTTCCTTACACCGGGAGAAGCGATCTTTACCTGGCAACGCGTGGTGATCACGAAGGAGGGGGTGCGCATTGCCTCTCTCATGGCGATCCGCCTCGTGTTCCTCATCATCGGAAGCTCCGTCATGACACTCACCACCACCCCCAATCAGTTGACGGACGGCATGGAAGCTCTGATGAGACCGCTTAAAAAGCTGCATTTCCCGGTCCACGAGGTGGCGATGATGATGTCGATCGCGCTGCGCTTCATCCCGATCCTCATGGAGGAGACGGACAAGATCATGAAGGCCCAGATGGCGCGGGGGGCGGATTTTGAGACCGGCGGCATCAACCGCCGCGCCAGAGCGCTCGTCCCGTTGCTGGTCCCGCTCTTTGTATCCGCCTTCCGCCGTGCCGGTGACCTCGCGATGGCGATGGAGGCCCGCTGCTATCACGGCGGTGACGGCAGGACCAAATTAAAGCCGCTTCGCTATGATCGCAGAGACTATCTCGCCTATGTGCTCTTAGTCCTGTATCTGGTGCTTGCGGTCCTGCTCGGGCGGGGTGTGATCCCGTTCACACTTCAGGGGTGACATATGTCACAGGTATATCTGACCGTCGCGTATGACGGGACCAATTATCACGGCTCTGCGCTGCAGGCCGGGGAGCCGGAGACCATCGAGGCTTATTTAAACCGGGCCATCCGGGGCGCCACCGGCGAAGACAGCCCTGTGATCGGCGCCAGCCGGACAGATGCCGGCGTGCATGCGCGCGGGGCGGTCTTTGTCTTTGCCACGGAATCGACGATCCCGGCGGACCGCTTCGTCTATGTCTTAAACCACCTGCTTCCCGAGGACATCCGAGTAGTGGAGTCCCATCCCGTTCCGGATGATTTTCATCCGCGCCGGCAGGAGGCCAGAAAGACCTATGAATACCGGATCCTGAACACTCCCTGGGCGGATCCCACGCGGAGGCTCTACACCTGGCACGTGCCGCGGCCGGTCGACGTCACGCGCATGCAGAAGGCCGCGGAGTACCTCGCGGGGGAGCATGACTTTACGAGCTTCTGCAACGTGGACAGCACCGCACAGAGCCACGTGCGCACCATCACCGCGATCTCTGTCTCCCGGGAGGGCGATGAGATCATTCTGCGGATCACAGGGAACGGGTTCCTCTACAATATGGTCCGCATCATCGCCGGGACCCTCACGCAGATCGGCTGGGGCTGGCGGGAACCGGATGACATGGAGCGGATCCTCTCCGCCTGCGACCGCGCCGCTGCCGGCTGCACAGCGCCGCCCCAGGGGCTCATCCTCGCGGGGTATGACTTTTTGCAGTCACCGCACTGATGATCTACCATATCTGGTGTCTTGACAACACCGGACGGCTGTCATAATATAGTAGGGCACGCCTTTGGCGTGTGTTTGTGCGCGCGATGCTGTCGTGACTACCCGGTACACGCCGGTGCGCGCGGGACGGAGCGTCAGGTGAAGGGCGGCTTCGCCGGTAACACGTGAGATTCTTTTGGAGGTACATCATGAAGACAACAATTCCTTCCGCGGAACAGGTCGCGGACAAGAAATGGTTTGTCGTCGATGCGGAGGGACAGACCCTCGGCCGTCTCGCGACGGCGGTGGCGACCGTCCTGCGCGGCAAGAACAAACCCGGATTTACGCCTTTCCTTGACATGGGCGACAATGTGATCGTCATCAATGCCGCCAAGGTGAAGGTAACAGGCAAGAAGCTCGATCAGAAGACCTACTTCAGACACTCTGCCTATGTGGGCGGCGTCAAGGAGACGACACTCCGCAAGATGCTCGAGGAGCATCCGGAGCGCGTGATCGAGCACGCGGTCAAGGGCATGCTTCCCAAGGGAGCGCTCGGCAGCCAGATGTTCCGCAAGCTCCATGTCTATGCGGGACCGGAGCACGAGCAGCAGGCGCAGAAGCCCGAAGAACTGAAAATCTGATCAAAGGTGAATGGAGGATATTATGGCCAGTAAAGCACAGCAGTATTACGGCACAGGCAGACGCAAGTCCTCTGTCGCGCGCGTTTTCCTCGTCGCCGGCAAGGGTAAGATCACGGTCAACAAGAGGGATATCGACGAGTACTTCGGCCTCGAGACCCTTAAGACCATCGTGCGTCAGCCGCTCGTAGCTACCAATACCGCGGACAAGTTTGACATTGTCTGCACCGTCAAGGGCGGCGGTACCACCGGACAGGCGGGCGCTATCCGTCACGGCATTGCCCGCGCTCTTCTTGAAGCGGACAGCGACGAGTACCGCGCTACCTTAAAGAAAGCGGGATATCTCACCAGAGATCCTCGTATGAAGGAGAGAAAGAAGTACGGCTTGAAGAAAGCACGCCGCGCTCCGCAGTTCTCGAAGAGATAATCACCATTATCCCAAGAGATGCCACAAACCCCGGGAATACAATGTTCCCGGGGTTTTTCAGTGGTATCATCGCTGTTCCCCTTGCACTTTCCCCGCCTATGCGATACAATGTACCTTACCCCAATTTCGGCAGGGGTTGTTTCTTGTGACTTTTTTCGGGCGAATCAGGTGAGAAATGAACGGTTTTCGCGATCTTGATCCGGCGCAGGCTGAACAGGTAGTCGGCACCAGCAGCCGGAGGAGGAAAATCGAATATCTGGAGGAGCAGCTGTACGCCCCGCTCATGCGGGAGTACGATGCCAGTCCGTCCGAGGAGGCACCGCGGAGACGAGCATGGCGTACCGCATCGGATCGCAGCCCGGAAACCGGGCCGGTATCGCCCCGTACCGCATCGGAAGACGCCGCGGCTGACCGTGTGCCGCAGGACCGCCGTCCGGAGGTGCGTATGGCGCCGGGACGAAGCGCGGCAGGCCGCGCACCGCAGCAGGATGTCCGGTCAGCACCGCGCCGTTCAAATCCCTATGACGATGATGATTATTATGAGGATGCACAGTCCTATGCGGATGATGAGCCCGAGGAGACGCCGGCCTACGATGATCGTCCGCGGATGCGGCAGATCCATCCCGGGGACGACGGAGAGCAGGAGGACTATTACGAGCCGGAGGAATACTACGAGCCCCGGCAGGAACAGCGAGAGAGATCTCGCCGTGGGAGGCGTCCCGATCCGTCCGGGGATCGTTACGTTGACAATTCCTACTACGAAAGGAGACCGTCCCGCCGCCCGGAGCGCTATGAGGAGCCCGAGGAGGAAGAGGACGACGGATATGAGTACTACGAAGACGGCAGGCTGATCCGCCGCCGGAACAGGCGCAGGAATCCGTATCTGGCGGCCTATCTGCGCAGAGCAGCTGTTATCTCCGTGATCTGTATCGGGATCATCGTCGGCATCTTTGTGATCTCGGGAAAGCTCAGGGCGCGTAACGCCGAAAAGCAGGCAGAGGCCGCGCAGCGGGAGGCGGAGGAACAGATGGCCGCCCAGATCGCCGAGAGCTGGAACGGCAGACTCGGCGGCGACGGTACGGACGGCGAGGAGATCACCGAGCACGAGGACACGACGTATCTGACGCCCAGTGAGGAGCAGGATGTCTTTTTCTCCGGATATGAGATCCATGAGTCCGGGACGACCGCGGAGATCGTCGATGAGGAGGTGCAGTCCACCTATGCGGTCCTGGTCAATGCCGAGACGGGAGAGGTGGTCGCCGGCAAGGGGGCGGACGAGGTGACGAGCCCCGCTTCCATGACCAAGATCCTGACCCTGCTTGTCGCGGTGGAGCATCTGACCGATCTGGATGAAACGGTCGTGATGACACAGGAGGTCGGCGATTTCATCTATCGCAAGGATCTTTCCGCCGTCGGGTTCCAGGTGGGCGATGTGATCCCGGTGCGCGATCTGCTCTACGGCACGATCCTTCCGTCCGGAGCGGACGCCGCGATGCTGCTCGCTCAGCATGTCGCCGGGAGCGAGGAGGCCTTCGTCGGGATGATGAATGACAAGATCGCAGAGCTTGGTCTCTCGGAGACCGCGCATTTCTCCAATCCCGTGGGACTGTATGATTCGGAGAACCACTGCACGATGAAGGACATGGCCATGATCCTCAAGGCGGCCGTTGAGAATGAGCTCTGCCGTGAGGTCCTCTCCGCTCATACCTATACCACCACCGGGACACAGGATCATCCGGAGGGGATCGAGATCTCCAACTGGTTCTTACGTCGGATCGAGGACAAGGATGCCCACGGGGAGGTCATCTGTGCCAAGACCGGCTTCGTCGATCAGTCCGGCTGCTGCGCGGCCAGCTATCAGATATCCAATGACGGCGGGCACTACATCTGTGTCACGGGCAATGCCTGGAGCTCCTGGCGCTGCATCTACGATCATGTCCGCATCTATGATCTCTATACGAAATAACAGATAGGTAAAGGAGTACGGTATGGAGAGTCTTTTTTCCATTCTGTTCTGGCTGGCGGTGATCCTCTTTTTCAACCGTCGTCGGATCAGGGAGGCTCTGCCGAGATGGCGGGAGAACCTCAGAAACATTTTTTCTGGATCAAAGGAGAAGCGTATGAACAACGGAGATGTCTATCAGGAACAGCCGCGGGAACCGCGGAAGCACAGCCCGACCGGGCAGGGGATCGTGAAGCTCATCGCGGGGATCCTCATCGCAGTCGCGGTCATGGCGATCGGCGCCGGAGCCTTTTACAATGTCGGCGAACAGGAGCAGGCGGTCCTGACCATGTTCGGCCGGATCGTCCGCACGGACACGGCGGGCCTGTATTTCAAGGTGCCGCTCTTACAGCGGGTGCACAAGGTCGATATGACGACCCACGGCATCGGGATCGGCTATCAGCTGAGCGGAGACGGACAGAATATCACGGTGGACGAGGAGGGGATCATGATCACCTCGGACTTCAACTTCGTTGACATCGATTTCTATCTGGAATACAAGGTGTCCGATCCGGTCGCCTATCTCTACAATACCCGTGATCCGGAGGGGACGATGAAGAATATGGCGCTGGCCAGCATCCGGTCCACGGTCATCAACTATCCCGTGGATGAGGTCATCACCACGGCCAAGGGACAGATCCAGGCGGAGGTAAAGGAAAAGCTTCAGAAGGAGCTGGCGGAGAATGTCGTCGGTCTCATGGCGGTCAATGTCTCCGTACAGGATGCGGAGCCGCCGACCCCGGAGATCGTGCAGGCCTTCAAGGAGGTGGAGACCGCCAAGCAGGGCAAGGAGACCGCCGTCAACAATGCGCGGAAATACCAGAATGAGCAGATCCCGCGGGCGGAGGCCAACGCCGACAAGATCACACAGAGCGCGGAAGCCGCCAAGGCGGCCCGCATCGCAGAGGCGGAGGGCCAGGCGGAGCGTTTCTCCCAGATGTACGATGCTTACCAGAAATACCCCCTCATCACCAAACAGCGTATGTATTATGAAGCGATGGAGGAGGTCCTGCCGGGGACCAAGGTGATCATCACGGACGGCAACACGCAGGAAATGCTCCCGATCGAGAGCTTTACCGCACCCGCGGATGCGACCGTAACGGACGGCAAAGAGGGACAGGAGGATGCAGAATGAAAAAGAAAATAACAAGTGTTATCATATGTATCCTCGCTCTTGCGGCGGTCATCGTGCTGTCGAACAGTCTGTATACCGTAAAGCAAAAGCAGTTCGTCGCCGTGCGGCAGTTCGGCAAGGTCATCGCGGTGGTCTCGGAGCCCGGCCTCAAGGTTAAGGTTCCCTTTATCCAGACGACCCAGGCCATCAGCGCGGCCATTGTGCTCTATGATATCCCTTCCTCGGATGTCATCACCCGGGACAAAAAATCCATGATCACGGACACCTATGTGCTCTGGCGCGTGGTGGACGCGGTGAAGTACATCCAGACCCTCAATGCGATCGATGCGCGCGCACAGGAGCGCATCGAGGCGGCGGTGTACAATGCGACCAAAAATGTGATCTCCTCGATGTCGCAGGATGAGGTGATCGAGGCCCGCGGCGAGAAGCTGACGGAGCTGATCACGACGGATGCCGCGGAGGACATCCTTTCCTATGGGATCGAGATCGTCCAGGCGCAGATCAAGGCACTGGATCTGCCGGATGACAACCGCTCCGCGGTCTATGAGCGCATGATCTCCGAGCGGCAGAATATCGCGGCGTCTTACAAGGCGGAGGGCGAGGCGGAGGCCCAGAAGATCCGCAACGACACGGACCGTCAGGTGGCGATCATGCAGGCGGAGGCCGAGAAACAGGCGGCTGTCCTGGAAGCGGAGGGTGAAGCGGCCTATATGCAGACGCTGCAAAAGGCCTATAATACCGCGGACAAGGCGGATTTCTACAATTTCACCCGCTCGCTGGACGCGCTGCGCGAGTCCTTCCGCAGCGGCAACAAGACGATCATCCTGGACAAGGATTCGGAGATCGCGCAGATCCTGTACGGGAGCGGCATCCAGGCACAGCCGGCGCCATAAAGCGCGCAGGAAGCCGGCAGTAATATCTGTTCGTGAGTATGGTCATGCCCCGCTGCTTGCGGCGGGGTATTTGACTCACACGTATACAAGGAGGAAAAGCGATGGTAATGGATGGCGAGATCTGGGTAGGCGCATCGACAGACGAAGAGGGGAGCGGGGCGTTTCTCCTCCCGCAGATGGCGAATCGGCACGGCCTCATCGCGGGGGCGACCGGCTCCGGCAAGACCGTCACCTTAAAGGTCCTGGCGGAATCCTTCAGTGATATGGGGGTCCCGGTCTTTATGGCCGATGTCAAAGGGGATATCGCCGGGATGTTGAATCCCGGGACCGACAGTGCGGATATGCAGGCGCGGATCGACCGGTTCGGCCTTCGCGAGCACGGCTTCTCCTACCGCGGATATCCGGTGACCTTCTGGGATATCTTCGGTGAGAAGGGCATCCAGCTGCGCACCACGATCTCGGAGATGGGACCGACGCTTCTGTCGCGGATCTTAAATCTCAATGATCTGCAGTCCTCTCTGCTGACCATCGCCTTTAAGATCGCGGATGACAACGATCTGCTCCTCATCGACACCAAGGATTTAAAGGCGCTCCTGTCCTATATCGCCGAGAATAACAAGGAATTCGCCGAGGACTACGGCAATATCGCCAAGGCCTCGATCAACACGATCCTGCGCGCCGTGGTGGCGCTGGAGTTAGAGGGCGGCGAGACGTTTTTCGGTGAGACGGCGCTCAATATCACCGACTGGTTCTCCACGACCACGGACGGCCGCGGCATGATCCACGTACTGGATTCCGAGAGTCTCATCAACAACGGAAAGCTCTATTCCACCTTCCTTCTCTGGCTCCTCTCCGAGCTCTTTGAGACGCTGCCGGAGGTCGGGGATCTGGACAAGCCGCGCATGGTCTTCTTCTTTGACGAGGCGCACCTCCTCTTCAACGGAACCTCCAAGGCGCTGCTTGAAAAGATCGAGCAGGTGGTCAAGCTCATCCGCTCCAAGGGGGTGGGCGTCTACTTCTGCACGCAGAATCCCCGGGATATCCCGGACGGCGTATTGGCCCAGCTGGGCAACAAGATCGAGCATGCGCTGCATGCCTATACCCCTGCGGAGCAAAAGGCGGTCAGGGCCGCGGCCATGAGCTTCCGGGAGAATCCGAAGTTCGACACCTACGAGACGATCATGGGACTCGGCACCGGTGAGGCCGTGGTCTCCTTCCTGAATGACGACGGCACACCGGGTATTTGCGAGCGGGTCGCGATCCTGCCGCCGCGGTGCTCCTTCGGCAGCATCTCCGATGCGGACCGTGACCGGGCGGTCAAAGGATCGCTCCTCTATGCGAAATACGCCAAAGCGGTGGACCCCGATTCCGCTTATGAATTCCTGCAGAGAAAAGGTCTGGAGGAGGCGGAAGCCAGGGAACAGGAGAAGGAACAGGCCTTAGCGGATAAGGAAGCCGCCAGACAGGCTGCCGCCGAGGAAAAGGCCGCACAGAGAGCGGCCGATAAGGAGGCCCGCGACAGGGAGCGGGAGCAAAAGAGGGTCGCCAACGTGAAAAAGCGCGCCGTCAAGAATGTCGGCAGCTCCGTCGCCGGCACGGTCGGCCGCGAGGTCGGCAAGAGCGTCGGTTCCCAGTTCGGGAAATTCGGCAAGACGCTGGGCGGCAATGTCGGAGCGAGCCTCGGCCGCGGAATCCTCAGTACATTATTCAAGATGTGACCGTTCCATAGCTTGGGGCGCGGATGAGCGATGAACAGACATGAAAACCCGCGGGGAAGATCTCCTTCCCCGCGGGTTTTCTTGTGTTACAGCGAGACGATGATCCGGACGGTCATCCCTGTACTTCGATCCGCTTCGCTTCCTCCTTCTCGGGGATCCGCTCCTTCTTCGGGATCGTCACAGACAGTACGCCGTTCTTATACTGTGCCAGAATGTCCTCGGGCTCGATGCCTTCTACGCGGAAGGCTCTGGAGTAGCTCATCTGGCTGCGTTCGCGGCGGACATATTTGCCGTTCTTGTCCTTCTCGTTGTTCTCGGCCTTGTGCTCCGCCGAGATCGTCAGCATGTCATCCTTAAGGTCGATCTTGATGTCTTCCTTTTCAAAACCGGGAAGATCCGCCTCGAGCTTGTAGGAATCCCCCTGATCGATCACGTCGGTCTTTAACCCCTGCGCGGAGAGCGGGCCGCCGAAGTCGGTGAAGAAATCTCCGAACATGCGATCCATGAAATCAAAAGGATCCTCGTAACGTGCAACCTCACAATTGTTGTTGCCATGATTCCACAGTGCCGGTCTGAACATAATGTTACCTCCTTTATCGGTGCGGCCGGATCGATTTCCGTCTGCCGCTTTGTGTGTTAGTTGTCGAACCCGGGACGATGGCTTTTCCTTATCCGGTGCTCTTCGCTTCCCTTGTTCTGCCTCTGTTATATCACACCTATAACAGAATGCAATTAACTGCCGATTAAAAGGAATGAAGAAACCGGGAAGAAATTATAAAAAAAGTGTGATGATGTGCGGAAAGACGCGGATATGAGCGGGTTTCGGAACGATTTCTCCAAAAACAACCCCGTCGGTTTTGACAGAAGCGGACAAAGTGCTTATGATGGAAAGGAACCTTCGGATCACAAAGGAGTTTCTATGAATGAGATACTGATCTGCCGTGAGCTGACCAAGAGCTACAGCGGCGGCGCGGCAGCCATCGACCACATCAATCTGAATTTGAACAGCGGCTGTGTCATCGGCCTCCTCGGACCGAACGGCAGCGGCAAGACGACCCTCATCAAGATGATCGCCGGGATCCTCACGCCCACCTCGGGGAGTCTCTTAGTGGACGGGATGCCGGTGGGGCCGCAGACCAAGGCGATCGTCTCCTATCTGCCGGATCAGACCTACTTAAATCCCGCCATGACGGTATCGCAGGTGCTGGATTACTTCGGTGATTTCTACCGCGATTTTGACCGCAATCGCGCGGACACGATGCTCGCGCAGCTCTCCGTCAATCCCTACGTGAAGCTCAAGACCATGAGCAAGGGGACCCGGGAAAAGGTCCAGCTCATCCTCGTCATGAGCCGTCACGCCAGACTCTACCTCCTCGATGAGCCGATCGCCGGTGTCGATCCGGCCGCCAGGGATTATATCCTGCACACCATCGTGAATCATTACGATCCCGGTGCGACCGTGATCCTGTCGACCCATCTGATCGCGGATGTGGAGCCGGTGTTAAATGAGGCGGTCTTTTTGCAGCAGGGAAGGATCTCCCTCTATGATTCCGTGGACAATATCAGACAGCGCGAAGGCAAATCCGTCGACGCGCTCTTCCGTGAGGTGTACCGATGCTGGGGAAACTGATCAAACACGAATTTAAGGCGACCTGGAGAGTACTGGGGCTGCTGGACGGCGCGCTGGTCGTCCTCGGGCTCATCGGATTCCTCGTCATGGGGACGATAAAGGGCTTTACCGAGAGCGATATCAAGAATGAGGGGTTGCAGGGGCTGATCGTAGCCAGTTATATCACCTGGTTTGCCCTCTATTTTCTCGCGATCTTTGCGGCCAACCTCGGGACGACGATCTTCCTGATGATCCGCTATTATCGCAGCATGTATTCCACCGAAGGGTACCTCACCTTCACACTGCCGGTGAAGACCTCGCAGCTGCTGCATGCCAAACTGATCACGGGATATCTCTGGGCCTTTTTCAGCTATCTGCTGACCGGTCTCTCGGTCTTCTTTATGGGGGCCGGCGCTGTCAGCCAGCTGCCGCCGAAGGAGCAGGAAGAGGTCTTCGAAGGGCTCATGGAACTGCTGACCTTTTTCAAAGCCGGGACCGTTGCGCTGGGAGCTGTCACACTGCTTTGTTCTGTCCTGCAGGGACTGCTGTTCCTCTTCTTCTGCATCTCGGTGGGACAGCTCTGGCAGAAGCACAAGATCGCCGGCGCGATCCTCTGCTTTGTCATCACCAGTGCCGTCACACGGGCTGTGATGTCGATCGCGACGATCGGAAGACTCTTCGCGATCTCCTCTCTCATGTCCTTTGATGTGGAGAGCTACTACAGCGGTACCCTCGCGATCACGCTGGTCTACAGTCTGATCTCCGGGGTGCTCTTCTATCTGGTGATCCGCTATATCAATGACCACCGCGTCAATCTGGATGGATGAAGTTCCTTCTTCCCTATCTGAAGAAATATCGTAAGGAAGTCGTCCTTGCACCGCTCTTTAAGCTTCTGGAGGTAGTGTTTGAGCTGACGGTTCCGCTCGTCATGGCGCGTCTCATCGATGTCGGCATCGTCGGCCGCGATGAAAGAACGATCCTTCGGATGGGGGGATGTCTTGCGCTGCTGGGGTTTGTCGGTCTGACGGCGGCGATCACGGCGCAGTTTTTTGCGGCGCGCGCTGCGGTGGGATTTGCGGCGGATGTGCGCGCGGCACTCTTTCAGAGGATCCAGAGTCTTTCCTACACCCAGCTGGACCGCATCGGCACGAAGACGCTGACCACGCGGCTGACCAGCGATGTCAATCAGGCGCAGAACGGGGTCAATATGGTCCTGCGGCTGATCCTGCGTTCCCCCTTTGTGGTCTTCGGCGCCCTGATCATGGCCTTTACGGTGGACGCGCAGGCGGCGCTCGTCTTCGTGGCGGTGATCCCGATCCTGGCACTCATCGTCTGGCTGATCATGCGGAAGACGTCTCCCCTGTATAAGCAGGCGCAGGGACGGCTGGACGAGGTGCTCCTGCACACCAGGGAGAATCTGAACGGCGCGCGCGTGATCCGCGCCTTTCACAGGGAAGAGGAGGAACGGCGGGAATTTGAGGCGGCGAATGACGCCCTGACTCACACGCAGCACGTGACCGGTGCCATTTCCGGACTGCTGAATCCGATGACGCAGGTGGTC
>JAFPTK010000227.1 GCA_017400305.1 Lachnospiraceae bacterium
ATTGGCTCCGAGCGAGGAGAGGATCGCCGTGATACAGGTGCCGACCTCCGCGCCGATGACGATGGGGATCGCCATCCCCATGGAGACAAAGACCGAAGCAGCGAGCGCCATCAGGATACCGATCGTCGCGGCGGAAGACTGGATGACCATGGTGAAGAGGATACCGACCAGGAAGCCGATGAGCGGATTGGCAAAGGTCGTGAGGATCCTGGTAAAGGTGGCATTGTCTGCAAGCGGTGCCACGGATCCCGACATGGTCTGCATACCGGTCATCAGGATGGAAAACCCCAGCAGGATCGTGCCGACATTCTTGCGCCGGTCCGTCTTGCCCGCCATATACAGGATGATACCGATCAAAGCCAGGAACGGGGTAAAGGTCGACGGCTTGAAGAGAGAGAGCACCGCATGTCCGCTGCCGTCGATGGCATTGAGAGAGAGCAGCCAGGCATTGGCCGTGGTACCGAGATTGGCCCCCAGGATGATGTTCACCGCCTGGGACAGATTCATGATGCCGGAATTGACGAAACCGACGACCATGACCGTCGAGGTGGAGGAGGACTGCACCAGTGCTGTCACTCCTACTCCAAAGAGATACGCTATAAAACGCTTCTGGGTAACGCCGGAGAGAAATTTCTCAAACGTTCCGCCGGAAATCTTGTTGAGCCCGCCGCTCATAACGCTCATTCCGTACAAAAACAGAGCGAGCCCGCCGACGAGACCGGCTATGATCATCATAGTATCCGAAAACCTCCTTATAATCCCTTAATCCACAACTTTTAGAATACTATGAATCCGGCGGATTTGCAATCCTGTCCCGCCCGGACGGGCATCGACCGGGCGGCGGGTTCAGTCCTGACTGTATGCGAGCGCCACCCGGATCGCTCTCTGCCATCCCTTCAGCAGTTCCGCGCGCTTTGCATTCTCCATCGTGGGGGTGAACTTTCTGCCCAACTGCTCCTTTTGCATGAGCTCCGCCTCATCCCGCCAGAATCCGGTGGTAAGGCCCGCGAGATAGGCCGCGCCCAGCGCGGTCGTCTCGATGCATTTCGGCCGCCAGACCGTGGCATCCACGATATCCGCCTGAAACTGCATCAGGAAATTGTTGGCCGAAGCACCGCCGTCCACCCGCAGCTCCTTTAACGGCACTCCGGAATCCTGCTCCATGGCACGGATCACGTCATGCGACTGATAGGCGATCGACTCTAAGACCGCCCGGATGAAATGCTCCTTCCTGCAACCCCGGGTGATCCCGACCGTCATCCCTCTGGCGTAGGGATCCCAATAGGGCGCGCCGATCCCGGTAAAGGCCGGCACCACGTACACCCCTGCCGTATCCGATACCGCAGTGGCATATTCCTCTGACTGGGCCGCTGTTTTGATCATCCGCATCTCGTCGCGCAGCCACTGGATGCTCGCGCCCGCCACGAAGACACTGCCCTCCAGCGCATAGCGCGGCGCATCGTCCGTACCGGCAGCGATCGTCGTGATGAGCCCATGCTCCGAACGGATCGCCTGATCCCCGGTATGCATGAGCAGGAAACATCCGGTGCCGAAGGTATTCTTGACCTCTCCCTCCCGGAAGCAGCACTGACCGAACAGCGCCGCCTGCTGGTCCCCGGCGCATCCCGCGATCGGGATCTCCCCGTTTAACAGGAACGGATCCGTATTGCCGAACAGATGCCCGGAGGGGACTACCTCCGGCAGCATGGAGGACGGGATCTTAAAGAGCGCAAGCAGCTCCTCATCCCAGCGATGCTCTCTGATATTGAAAAGCATGGTGCGCGAAGCATTGGTCAGATCCGTCGCGTGCACCTTGCCCTTGGTGAGATTCCAGATCAGCCAGGAGTCCACCGTCCCGAAAGCGAGATCCCCCGCTTCGGCTCTGGCTCTGGCCCCCTCCACGTGATCCAGGATCCAGGCGATCTTCGTCGCGGAGAAATAAGCATCCGGCACCAGACCGGTCTTGTCCTTGATCTTTTCCTCCAGCCCCTGTGCCTTAAGGCGCTCGATCTCATCGGCGGTGCGGCGGCACTGCCAGACGATCGCATTGTACACCGGTTCTCCGGTCGCCCGATCCCATACGATCGTCGTCTCTCTCTGATTGGTGATGCCGATCGCCGCAATATCCGAGGCTTCCGCGCCGACCTGCGCCATCGCCTCCGTTGCGACCGAGAGCTGCGAGGACCAGATCTCCCTGGGGTTGTGCTCCACCCAGCCCGGCTCCGGATAGTACTGCTGGAACTCCTTCTGCGCCAGACTGGCGATCCGGGCATCCCGATCAAACAGGATGCAGCGTGAGCTCGTGGTACCCTGATCCAGCGCCATGATGTACTTTGCCATGCAAACCCTCCTATCTCAGCGACAATCGGTATATGATTTATTCCGTACGGCCCCGATCCCGTAACTCCGCTGCTTCGCAGCTTCGAACGGTATCAGGCTTCTTTTTCTGTGTCAAACCGCCTGACAAACCGGATGTACTCCCCGTATCTGGCCGGCGAGAAGGATACGGCCCCGCCGCCGTAATACCGGTCTCCGTAAATATTCTCCTCGATGCGCACCGTCTCCGAACGCAGGAAACCCAGCCGTTCACACAGGCGCACAGAGGCCTCGTTCTGCGCCTTGACCAGTGCCTGTACCTGTTCTAACCGGAGCACCTGCTGACCGTAACGCAGGATTGCGTCACAGACCTCATAGGCATACCCCTGTCTCTGATGCTCTCTGGCGATGAGAAAGCCGAGCTCGATAGCCTCGAATCCGCCGCGGACACTGAAGCCCGCCCGTCCGATGATCTCCCCGGTATCGCTCTTTAAGACCGTCCAGACACCGAATCCCAGCAGTCCGTATACATTGGTGATATAATCCGCGAGGTACTTCTTTTCGTCCTCCGGTTCCTGAAAGAGTCCCTCCTGGAATTCCGTCATCCCGGGATCCCGGTAGATGCGATAAAAGACATCGATATCGTCGAGTGTCGTCTCACGGACCGTGAGACGTTTCGTGTGAAGGATCGTCCAGGGAAGACCCGAAAGCCTCTCCCATACCTTGCGGAAGGAATCCCCCTCCACCTGATCGATCTCATCAAATACGAATTTCAACCCCGGAAATCGGCAGGGCTTATTTCTCTCATGCAGAAATCCGACCACCTTGGCATCCCTCGCACGGAGGACCTCGGCGATCCCGGGATCGTCCGTCAGATAGAGCGCATCCGGATGCTCTGACGGATGGGTCTCCTGCGGCTCGAGGATCCGTACGGCAAAGCCCTCTTCCTTAAGATGCCTGACCGCAGCATCCAGCAGGGCCCCGGTGGGGGCACTGTCCGTCCGGTCTGTGGGGCAGATGCCGATCTCTTTGAGCATTCCGTTTTCCTCGATATACGGTCGATGATATCTGACCGAATCCGCTCGGATCCGATCCCGTAACTCGCTGCTTCGCAGCTTCGAACAGTATCAGGATCCCTCTGATGTCAGAAGAGCAGGAGATTTCCTCCTGCCCTTTTCCTTCCTGTCATTTTGCCAGGCCCGTGATGTATCCCTCCAGGTCCTCGATGGCGTCCGCTTCATCCTCGCCGTCCGCGGTGACCGTGATCTCATCGCCACTGTTTAAGGTCAGGGCCATCATCCCCATGATACTCTTGGCATTCACCGTGGAATTGCCGGACTTGATCTTGAGCGAAGCATCGTAGCGGCTGGCATGCTGCACCAACTCCGCGATCGGTCTGGCCTCCAGTCCCCGCGGTAATCTGATTTCCATTGTTTTCGTGATCATGACAGTGTTTCCTCCTCTTCTTCCTTGCTCTCGAAGCCTCTCACCCTCGCCGCCTCGATCAGCCGACGCAGCCTGTGGTTGACGCCCGATTTGCCGACCGGTGTACGAAAGCAACTCCCCAGTTCCTCCAGCGTTGCCTCCGGATGACGGATCCGTATCGCCGCCATCTCCTGAAGCGAGGCCGGAAGATCCTCCGTACCGCCATGCTTCTCCAGGAAACGGATCGCTTCGATCTGTCTGGCGGATGCATCGGCAGCCTTGCCGATATTGGCCGTCTCCAGATTGACCCTCCGGTTGACATTGCCCCTCACATCCCGCATGACACGCTCATTCTCCATCTTAAGAAGAGCGCGCCCCGCCTCCATAAGGCCGAGCAGGGTGACGATCCGGTCGCTTCCCTTCACATATACCACATGACGTCCGCCACGCTCCGTCCTCCCCGCCCGGATCTCCTCCTTCGCGAGAAAGTCGCTCACTGTCTCGGCCTGTGTGCTGTCACGACAGGCCATCTCCAGATGGTAGGATTTGGACGGATCATTGACCGATCCCGCACACAAAAAAACCCCTCTGAGATAAGCACGTCTGCAGCAGGCACTCAGAACCGTCGGTTTCTTAAGCGTGTCGCAGATCTCCTGCAGTTCTTCTCTCTTCCCCTTGATCTCTCCCTCTGCAATGAGATCCGCGTCTATCGTATATGTTTTTTTAAGGATTGTAAAGAATTTTCTGTCCGCCAGGACCGGCTCCCGCTTGAGGACCAGCACATCCCCGCGGAGTGCCCCCTCCTGGGCCGTATAGATCGCGGAAAGCTCCGCCAGCCGGCAGTGTCTGGCCGTCCCGATCCGTTCCGCGAGCTCTTCTTTTACTTCCGATGAAAAGGACATCCCGTTCAAAAGCTTCCGATCATCTCGATCTCGGGTGTGAGCTTCACACCGCTTTGATCCAGGACCCGCTGCTCCACCATGGTCATCAGCTTCCGGATGTCGGCCGCGTTCGCCTGTCCGCGGTTGATGAGGAAGCCGGCGTGCTTCTCCGAGATCTGGGCATCCCCCACGGAAAGCCCTTTACATCCCGCCTCCTCGATGAGCTTTGCCGCAAAGGATCCCTCCGGTCGCTTCCAGGTAGATCCGGCACTGGGGTATTCCAACGGCTGCTTATCCCGCCGTTTCTCCGCCAGCTCCTCCATCCGGGCAGCGATCGCTCCGCGCTCCCCCCGCTCCAGCGCAAAAAGAGCACTTAAGACGATCTCGCCGTTCTCCTGAACCACACTGTGCCGGTAGGAAAAATCCATCTCCTCCGCCGTGCGGTCTCTGACAGTCCCATCGGCAGTCAGTACCCGGACCCGCACCGTCACCTGTCCGAGCTCTCCGCCGTACGCACCGGCATTCATGCGGATCCCGCCGCCGACGGTTCCCGGGATCCCGGCGGCAAACTCCATGCCGGTCAGTTCATGATCCCTTGCCCATGCGGCAACCGCAGCGAGAGAAGCTCCCGCTTCCGCCCAAAAACTCACCCGCAGCGAGGTTCCCGAAGAGCCGGCTGCTCCGTCCCCATTCTCTGCGTCGATCGATGCCGGTCCCTCTTCCCGGATCCCGCAAAATCCGCCGGCCGTGCAGATCACCGTGCCGCGGAATCCGTCATCGGACACCAGGAGATTGCTCCCGCGTCCGATCACAACAAAAGGAACCCCCTCGCGCCGGCAGATCGCCAGCTGCTCTGTGAGTTCCTCCTGTGTATCGATCATGATCAGCCGATCCGCACATCCGCCCACGCGCATCGTCGTATGCGCGGACATCGGTTCATCGGTCAGATACTTCATCCCTCGACCCGATCCAGGATCAGCTTCGCCGCCCCGACGATCCCGGCCTGATTCCCCAGGGTTGCCAGCTTCCACACCACATCCGCACACCCGGGAAAGACGCATCGCTCAAAGGAAGGCATGAGCAGATCAAAGAGGACCTCGCCCGCTTTGGTCACACCGCCGCCCAGCACGATCGCTTCCGGATTCAATACCGAGGCACAGACCGCAAGTCCCTTGCCCAGATAGTCACCGTATTTCTCCGTGGCCTGTTTTGCCACCGCATCTCCCGCTGCTGCCGCATCGAAGAGATCCTTGCAGGTGAATTCCTTTCCGCGCAGCGTGCTCTCTTCCGCCGTTTCCATCAGGACCCGTTTCGCAACCCGCACCGCGCCGGTCGCCGATGCATATTCCTCAAAGCATCCATATCTTCCGCAGCCGCAGGGCTCTGTCTCATGATCCTCCAGATGGATGTGGCCGATCTCTCCGCCCGCGCCGGTGGCACCGGTCAGGATCCGGCCATCCACGATGATCCCGCCGCCGACGCCGGTTCCCAGCGTGACGAGCAGCAGATTCTGAAAGCCCTTGCCGCCCCCCTGCCATGCCTCTCCGAGGGCCGCCACATTGGCGTCGTTGCCGACCGCCACCGGATATCCCGTCAATTGGGAAAGCTCGTGGCCGGCCGCTTTATTCTTCCATCCGAGGTTGACCGCCTGAAGGACTGTTCCGGCTGCATCCACCGCTCCGGGGACGCCGATCCCGACCCCCAGCACATCCGCCTCCGAGATCCCGCGCTCTTTCACGGTTTCCCTGATGGATGCCGCGATATCCGGCAGGATCTGCTCCCCGCTGTTCTCCTTGCGGGTAGGGATCTCCCATTCGTGGAGTCTCGTACCGGTCTCATCAAAGAGTCCCATCTTTACCGTGGTACCGCCCAGATCTACCCCAAATAACATCTTTGCCATGGCTTCGCTCCTTTTCTACAGTTTCGTATCAAGATCCACGCCGTCCTGCTCTTCCCGCTGGTGCGCAAAGGATTCCTGCACCCTGCGATAGAGCTCCTGTGCGGCATTGTAGCCCATCTGCTTCTGTCTGTGGTTGACCGCCGCTGACTCTAAAATGATCGCCAGATTTCGCCCCGGCCGGATCGGGATGCGGTGCATGATCAGCTTGTTCCCCAGATACTCGGTATATTCCTCATCCAGACCCATGCGGTCGTATTCCTTATCCTTATCCCAGTCCTCGAGCTTGATGACCACATCGATATTCTGTGTATCACGTACGCAGGAGGCACCGAAGAGCATCTTGACATCGATGATGCCGATACCGCGCAGCTCGATGAAATGTTTGGTGATGTCCGGCGCGGAGCCGATGAGGGTCACCTCACTGACCTTTCGGATCTCCACCACGTCATCCGACACCAGACGGTGTCCGCGCTTGATCAGCTCCAGAGCCGCCTCGGATTTACCGATACCGCTCTCACCGGTGATCAGGAGTCCCACGCCGTAGACGTCCACCAGCACGCCGTGGATCCGGATGCAGGGCGCCAGCTGTACGTTGAGCCAGCGGATGATCTCCGACATGAAGGCCGAAGTGGTCATGGAAGTCTGCAGGACCGGCACCTGCTCCTTCTCCGCGATCTTTAAGAACATGGGATCCGGCACGAGATCCCGGCAGAAGACGATGGCCGGGATGTCGAAGGAGAGGAGTCTCTGAAAGGATTCCTTTTTCTCTTTCTCCTTCATGGCTTCCATAAAGGAGTATTCGACGAATCCGATGATCTGCAGACGGGTGGCTTCAAAGTGTTCGAAGTAGCCTCCCAGCTGCAGCGCCGGCCGGTTGATATCCGGCTGGGTGATGCGGATGGGGTCGATGTCGACCTCCTCGGTGAGGAGCTTCAGATTCATTTTCTCAATGACTTTTTTCAGGCTGATACTGGCCACGGCTTTGCCCTCCCCTTTGGTGTCCTATGATAGCAGAGTTCTTCCGGTGATTCAAGGGCTGAGAGTTCCTGTCAATTTCTCCATAGGATAAGAGTTTCTCTGATATAGTCCTCCAATGCGCTCATGCCGTCGCCGGTTTTGGCGGAGACGGGGAAGATGCGGAGGTCGGGGTTTAAGCGACGGGCGCGCTCCGTGCAGCGGTCGATGTCGAAGTTGAAATAGGGGAGGGCGTCCGTCTTGGTGAGGATGAGGGCGTCGCTCTGTGCGAACATGAGCGGATATTTGAGCGGTTTGTCATCCCCCTCCGGCACGGAGAGGAGCATGATGCTGCATCCGGCACCGGTGTCGAATTCCGCCGGGCAGATGAGGTTGCCGACATTTTCCAGGAAGATGAGGTCGAGGCCCTCCATGCCCATGGCATCCAGCGCAGCAGTCGTCATGCCGGCGTCCATATGGCACATGCCGTCGGTGTGTGCCTGGATCGAGCGGGCACCGAGCGCTTCGATGCGCTCCGCATCCACGGAGGCATCGATATCCGCTTCCAGAACACCGATCCGAAGACCCGTCCCGGGGTCCTTTTCCCCGGCCGGTCGGGGGGCCGCTTCCTCCCGCGATCCGGGCACCGTCCGGTTGCCCATGTCCCGGATAAGCCGGGAGAGGAGCGTCGTCTTGCCGGCCCCCGGAGAGGACATGACATTGATCATGAGGGTACCGGCCTCTTTCATGCGTGCCCGCAGGGCATCCGCGTCGCGGTCGTTCGATTCGGTGAGGGAGCGATGTAATTCAATGACTTTCATGGCAGCTTCGATGGTCCTTTCTCCTCCGGCTCAGATCCTTCCGGGCAGATCTCCTGTCGCGTTGTTCCTCATTGATGTGCGGTCTCTGCCTGAAACGCCCGGATCCTGTCCGTCAGCGCTGCCACCCAGGAATCAAAGCCGTCTCCGGTAAGTGCCGACAGGCGATGGATTTCCATCTCCGGATTCCTTTTGCGGGCCCGTTCCTCGCAGGCCGCAAAGTCGAAGTCAAAGACCGGTGCGGTATCGATCTTGTTGATCAGCAGGATATCGCTGACCTCAAACATGAGCGGATATTTGAGCGGTTTGTCATCCCCCTCCGGCACGGAGAGCAGCATGACCTTTAAATGCGCGCCGACATCAAATTCCGCCGGACAGACGAGATTCCCGACGTTCTCCAGAAACAGGACATCCAGATCCTCGATGCCGAAGCGATCGATTCCCCGGGCCGTCATGTCGGCATCCATATGACAGCTGCCGCCGGTGTGAAGCTGGATCACCCGGGCCTGGGTCTCTCTCCGGACGGTCTCTGCATCCACGGCGCTGTCCACATCGGCCTCCATGACACCGACCCGGTATCCCTGTTCCGTCAGTGCCCGGATCGTACGGACAAGCAGTGTCGTCTTCCCGGCGCCGGGGGACGCCATGACGTTGACGAAGAAGACCCTGCGGTCGGTCAGTTCCCCGCGCAGCTTATTACCGTCCGCATTCTGCTCCGCGAGGATCCGTTCTTTGGTTTCCAAGATCGTGATCCGATCCATATCCCGCTCCCCTGTCACATCTGCTGCTTCGTGCTACGTGTCCGCGATATTGCCGCGGCTGGTCTCCTGACTCTGAAAAAACGCGAGGATGGCCTCCGCCTCCCGCTCCCGGATCTCCGGGACCTTAAGGAGGGTCTCCTTATCCGCATTCCGGATCTGTTCGATGGATTCAAAGTGCTGCATCAGCGCTTTGCGCCTCTTCTCGCCGATCCCGGGGATCTCATCCAGCACGGAATGCACCTGGTTCCTGGAGCGCAGCGACCGGTGGTACTCAATGGCAAAGCGGTGCGCCTCATCCTGGATCCGGGTGATGAGCTTGAAGCCCTCCGAGGTCTTATCGATCGGAAGCTCCCGGTTGCGGAAATACAGTCCCCTGGTATCGTGATGATCGTCCTTGACCATCCCGGCCACCGGGATATCGATCCCCAGCTCATCCAGAACCTCCAGCGCGATATTGACCTGGCCGCGGCCGCCGTCCATGAGGATCAGATCAGGGAACTTCGTGAAGCTCCCGTATTTCTCATCGATCTCCCGCACCTCCAGCTCCCGGGATTCCTCCATCCCGTGCTTTAAGCGTCTCGTCAGGACTTCCCGCATGCAGGCGTAATCATCCGGCCCTGCCACGCTCTTGATCCGGAACTTCCGATAATCACTGCGCCGCGGTTTCCCGTTCTCAAAGACGACCATGGAGCCGACGTTGGCAAATCCCGAGGTATTGGAGATATCATACGCCTCCATCCGGACCAGCTGCGGAAGTCCCAGGATATCCCGGATCTCCCGGACCGCGCCGATGGTGCGCCCCTCCTCCCTGCGGATCCGTTCTTTGTCCTTGGTCAGCGTGAGTCTGGCATTCTCCTCCGCCAGCTGTAACAACTTGTTTTTCTGCCCCCGCTGCGGTACCGTCAGATGCACCCGCTCCCCTTTTCTGGCCGAGAGCCAGTCGGCGATCAGTTCCCGGTCCGCGATCTCTGTCTGCAGAAAGAGCTCCTTGGGGATATAGGGGGTTCCGGCGTAGTACTGCTTCACGAAATTCTCCAACAACACCGCCGTATTCGGTTTCGATCCCTCCTCCTTATCCTGCGGATCGGGATCAGCCGGGGACGGATCGGCAAGACCGGCCACGATGTTGAAGTGCTCCCGTCCGA
>JAFPTK010000228.1 GCA_017400305.1 Lachnospiraceae bacterium
ATGATCTTTGCAAACATTCTCTGTATTCCGTCCAGCTGATGCCTGGTCGTAACCTCGGAAATCCTTTCATTTCTGAACTGTTCCTGAACAAGGAGCATCCGCGTCTTGCGGATTATGGGATCTCGCATTGTGAAGGAAATCCTTTCCATCGTCACATTTATGAACTCTTCCCGGCTCCGTGGTACTTTCCCGATATTATTCTCAGATCCAAACATTTCCTCATACCGTTCCTCTGCTGCGTCAATCAAGGCGTTTAGGATTTCTTCCTTTCCCTTATAGTGCTTATAAAGGGAAGGACCCTTGATGCCGACACGCTCAGCAATCAGATCTACGCCGGTTCCGTCATATCCATTCTCAGCAAACAGCGTTAATGCTTCATCCAGTATCCTTTGCTTTGTTGACATGATATCCTCCCAATCACCGCTAACGAAAGTTAGCCTTATTGTAGCTATAAATCGTTAGCTTGTCAAGCTTTTTCTCCGAAAACTCCAAAAAATATGGTCAGCAGAGCTTCGTTCTCCACTGACCTATATTCTTCATTACCTATTTCTATCCTCAGCATTTGTATAAATGCAGCACTACCGAACCACTTTCAAGGATTTCAAATACAGCTTTTGTTCCTCTGTAATTCTTCTGCTCTCCAGGCTCTTTTGAATGGCCTTATTATGTGTCCAGTCATCAAGTCTTTTTTCCTCAATGAAAGGAAGAATGCTTTCATACTGCTTTGCGAGAGCTGTTGCAAAATACCATGCGATCATCATATTGACATAATACTCTTCTGATCTGATTCCTGCGACCATCTCCGGATACTGCTGGTCAAAGTCCTCATCCAGAAAATGCTCCATAAGCATACCAATGCCAAATCTCACGGTGTATGTCTTATCAGAGCGGATCCATTTCATTATGTGTTCCAGGAGCTCTTCCTTATGCTTCTTAAAGATTTTCGGAGACATCTGGTCGCACGTAGCCCAGTTATCTACATAGGGAAGAAATCTCTCCAGTTCTTCCATACATTCGTCATAATCCTTCATACTGGACAGGATAAAAACATGCAGCTGGTTTTCTTCAAAAAACTTATGAGGTAATTCTTCCAGAAAATCCTTATAATCTCCGGTCTTCAATATTTCTTTGGCCATAATCTTAAGTTCCGGAGTTCTCACTCCAATAATCGACTCGGGATTTATGGTCGGGATTATCTTTATCTGCATATCACGATACTTCAGATCCCGAAGATCATACAAACTTTTAAGCAGCTCCGATTTATTCATTCTCTGTCACTCCTCTGCATTTTCAGCATCAGCGCCATCCTTGATCCGATAGTAATCCTCCATCTTCACATTGAGTTTCACAAAGGAATCGGCTTTTCGGTTGCTCACGCGTTCGAGGAGCACGCAGCTTTCAACATGCCCCGACATCGGAAATTGATTGATCACGCGGATCCGTCGGACCTCATACCCGGCAGCAAGAAAAGAAGCGAGATCCCGGGCAAGGCTCGTAGGTTTACAGGAGATATAGAGGATGTTCTCAACCTCGAAGGAAAGAAGCTTCGGAAGTGCCTTCGGATGGATCCCTTCCCGAGGGGGATCCAGAATAAGGAGATCAGGTCTGCCGACCGTTTCCGTGAGCGAGGGGTCGTCCACGAGTTTCAGAACATCCCCCGCGAAAAAGAAACAGTTTTCAATCCCGTTCTCACGGGCATTCTGCTTCGCCGCTTCCACAGCCTCGGGAACGATCTCGATCCCCGCGACACGGGAAGCGCTCTCAGAGATCAGCTGCGCGATCGTGCCGGTACCGGTATACAGATCATATACCACCGGAAGATGTCCGTCATCCGCATCGGTCAATGCCGGACGCACATACTCCCTCGCCTGCTGATAGAGCACCGCGGCACTGTGACTGTTTGTCTGGAAGAAAGAGAAGGGAGTGATCCGAAATCGGAGTCCCAGAAGCTCCTCGTAGAAATGATCCTGTCCAAAGAGGATCTCCGTACCTTCATCGATGACGGCATCGGCGCGGGAATCGTTGACGGTGTGCAGGATACCGGCGATGTGACCCTCAAGCGGAAGCGCAAGCAATGCCTCCCGAAACGCCGTAAGGGCTACGGCATAAGGATCCCGGTCAGCATCCGTCTGTGAAGTCGTGACCAGATCCACCAGGATCTCACCCGTATGAGAGGCCTTCCGGACCAATAGATGTCTCAGATACCCTTCCCCGGTCATCCGATGGTAAAAGGTGATCTCCCCGCGGTCATGATAGGGCGCATACACCTTAAGCGCTGCCGCCAGGATCTGACGATAGTCTTCGTCCACGATCCGGCACTGTGTCACGCTCTCAATGTCATACATGCTTCCCCGGCGATGCAGCCCCAGCGCAAGCGGGCCGTCCTTCTCCGCATCCCCCCAGGTAAACTCCATCTTATTCCGGTAGCCGAACCGCACCGGGGAATCCAACGCAGGATCCCAGACCGGTTCTGTCTTCTGAAGTGACAGCACCGGATCCAGCAAACGATGTACCTGCGCCTCCTTGAGGGCAAGCTCTGCCTCCGCGGACAAGGTCTGATAGGAACAGCCTCCGCACCGTGCAAAATGAGGGCAGGGCGTCTCGGTTTCTATGGGGGACGGCGTCATCACTTCCCTCAACCGTGCCTCTCTGCGATTATTTCCGTTCTTCGTCACGACGATGCGGACCCGCTGTCCCGGCAGCACCCCCTTGATCTTCAGTCTCACCTTTTCACCGGTTGCGGGATCCACCGCCTCCGCAACCCCCTTATTAGGAAAATCGAGGCGGAGTACCTCCGCCTCGATCTCATCACCCTTTCTCAATATATGATCCCTCCGATCGGTAATACGGATCAGTAGTCTTCGTCGTCCTCAAAATCCTCAAAATCATCATCAAAGTCATCCGTATAAGCCGGTGTCAGATAGTGATGGACATAATAGGCCACCGCGATCGCGATCGCCGCGACACCGATGATCGCCAGGACAATGATCACCCACCGGGTGGTCTTCCGGGCTCTCCGCTCATCCAGAATATCCGTCAGACGATCAAGATCGATCTTTTTGCCGAGTTTATTCAGGTCGATCCTGTCCCTGATCCCGCCGAGGTCGATCTTCTCTCCCAGATTCTCCAGATCGATCAGATTCCCAATCTTATCCATAATACCCGCCATGTCTCTTCCTCCTGTGATCCTCGTACTCCCGCTGTAATGTCTCAAACCGCCCCTGACTGTGCGGATCATAACCTGTAAACCTTATCGTATCATAATTTCTTGAGCTTTGCAAACTGGGCATACAGGATCTTCTGCCCGCATTCATCAAAGAGTACCGTCACCTTCGTGTCACGGGGCCCCGGTTCCATGGATGTCACCGTGCCGTCTCCGTATTTCACATGACGGACACGGTCCCCTTCCGTGTAATCGATCGGTACAGTCCCGGGGACACCTTTGGTCAGACCGTCAAGCCCCTTTGATTTCGATCGTGCATAGGGACGCTTATCCGGGACGGCACGGTTTCTGGGTTTCCCCATCTCTGCGCGCGGTCGCTTCTTCATGCCGTAGATGCTGCTGCCGGGTTCGTGTTCGATCTCCTCCCGAGCTCTCCCGGTCCCGGAGATCGCACGATACAGTTCCTGTGTGAGGGCCGGTTCCACATCGGAGACACGGCTTTCGGGCACTTCCTCGTAGGAGCTCTGCTTCCATTCCGCGATCGTTCGCCCGTTCCCGGACCGGTTCGAAAAGGGATCCGGGGAACTGCTCCGGTAGGAAGCACCATCACCGTCTCCGAGGGAATCTCCCCGGATGTCTTCGAGGCAGTCCCTGGGAATCTCCCGCACAAAACGGCTCACTTCATTGTACCGGCGGTTTCCGTTGATCATCCGTTCCCTGGCTGCGGTCAGTGTGAGGATCCTCTTGGCTCTCGTGATGCCGACATAGGCCAGTCTCCTCTCCTCCTCCATGGCTGCCGGATCGGACGCCTCCGCTTCCAGGGTCATGTAGCTCGGAAAGAGTTCCTCCTCCATACCGGTGATATAGACCCGGTGAAATTCCAATCCCTTGGCGCTGTGCAGTGTCATTAACAGGACGCGGTCCTCGTTCTCATCGACCGAATCGATATCCGCGATCAGAGCCACCTCCTCGAGGAATCCCGCCAGTGTCGGTTCCTCATTCCGCTCCTCGTAATCCACCAGCTTGGAGATCAGTTCATCCACATTGCGCTCGCGGTCATTATCGCCGCTCTCATCCTTCTCCCCTTCCTTCTTGAGATAATCGCGGTAATTGATCGTGGAAATGATCTGACGCAGGAGCTCCGCAAGCGGCAACTCATGTGCCAGGGTCCGAAAGGTGCGGATCATCTCGACAAAGCTAAGAAGCTTCTGTGCGCTGCGCTCACAGCCCGGGATCTGATCCGCCTCCTTCAGTGCGGCGAAAAAGCGAAGTCCGTGATCCCCGGCGTACCGGTCGACATTTGCCACTGTCGTTGTCCCGATCCCGCGGCCGGGAACATTTAAGATCCGGCGCACCGACAGATCGTCATCCCCGTTATCCACCACGCGCAGGTAGGCGATCATATCCTTGATCTCTTTGCGCGCGTAGAAATTGACTCCGCCCACCAGTGTATAGGGGATCCCCTCACGGACAAACTGTTCCTCAATGATCCGGGACTGGGCGTTGGTCCGGTAGAGAACGGCCATGTCACAGTAATTCTCATTTTTCAGCCGCTTGGATGACGCGACCTCCCGGGCGACAAACTGTCCCTCTTCATAAGCGGTCGCAAACTGATGAAAACGAACCCGCTGCCCCTCTCCCTCCTCGGTCCACAGCTCCTTTTCCTTGCGGGAGCGGTTGTTGCTGATGACGGCATTGGCGGCATGCAGGATCATCTCGGTGGACCGGTAATTCTGTTCCAGATAGATCACCGCCGCGTCCGGATAAACCTTTTCAAAATCAAGGATATTTCTGATATTGGCACCGCGGAACCGGTAGATCGACTGATCGTCATCTCCGACCACGCAGAGATTCCGATAACGATCCGCCAGCATCCGGATCAACTCAAACTGCGCCGTATTGGTATCCTGATATTCATCGACATGGATGTATCGGAAGCGTTCCTGGTAGCTCTTCAACACCTCCGGCTCTCTGCGGAAAAGTTCCACGGTATTGAAGATCAGATCATCGAAGTCCATCGCGTTATTCTCTTTTAACGCCTTTTCATACTCCTCATAGGCCTTGGCAACCAGAACATCATCCTGATCCGCGACACCGCCCGTGAGGAACTCAGAGGCTCTCACCAGCGAGTCCTTGGCTCTGCTGATCCGGCTTGCGATCTGACGGACCTTTAGGTGCTCCCGCTCCAGGTTGTGGGCCTTACAGATGGATTTCAGCAGATTCTTGCTGTCATCACTGTCATAGATCACGAAATGATCCGCATAGCCCAGCAGTTCCGCATGCCGACGGAGGATCCTGACGCACATGGAATGAAAGGTGGAGACCCAAATGCTCTCGGCCCCGAATCCGACGATCTGATCCACGCGCTCGCGCATCTCACCGGCCGCCTTGTTGGTAAAGGTGAGCGCCAGGATATTCCAGGGATTCACTCCGCATTCGTCGATGAGGAAAGCGACGCGATGGGTCAGAGCCCGGGTCTTTCCCGAACCCGCGCCCGCCAGGATGAGCACCGGCCCCTCGGTCTGTTCGACTGCCTGTCTCTGTTTGGCATTCAGTGTATCGTAAATGGACATCCGTCAGTTTCCTTTCCTGCGCCGGGGTTTCGGATCCTGCTCCTCCCGGAAGCCGTCGATCAGCTTTTCGATCAGAAGCTTCTTGATATAGACATCATAGGAGAGCATGGAGATGAAGGAAAACAGTTTCATCCGATCCCGATACTCCTCCGGCGCATCCGCAAAGGAATGCTCCGCCTTGTCCGCCTTGATCCGGATATCCTCCTGGATCGGATCGAGCAGGCTCTTTTCCAGGGTACAGATCTCCGTGTAGATATCGGAGAGGGTAAGCTCCTCCGTGTCGCTGATGTGAAAGCGTTTCTTTAACGGTTCGATCAGCGCCTGGATGTCATTGATGGACAGGATGTTCTTGTAGTAATAGATGAAGATGAGCAGGATCAGATGATCCTTGGAGTATTTCTTGCGCACGGGCGGCGGAAGCAGATCATTCTTGGCATAATTGTTGATCATGGTCTTGGTGAGCACCTTGTCCTCCCCCGGGTAACGGGTGGTATGGGCAAGCTTCTCATCCATAAAGGTCGTGAGCTGATCCATGTAGAGGTCGATCCCGGGAATATCGGACAGCGGAATATCCGGGATCCTTTCCAGGCTCTCCATGATGCTCTCCACCAGGTTTTCCATGTCAATGGTCATTTCTTCTTCCTTTTCTTCCCACCGGATTTCCTGCGCGTTTCCTTCTCCGCGCGTGCCTGTTCCCTTAACTGCCCGGCATTGGACAGAACCTCCTCCGTCACCTGATCGGCGGACAGAAGCCTGGCCAGCTCCTTCAGGCTCTCCTCCTCATTGAGCGGTCGGATCTTGGTGAGCGTCCGATCATTTTCCAGACCCTTTTCGATCCCGTAATGATGGTCCGCCATCGCAGCGATCTGCGGCAGATGGGTGATGCAGATGATCTGTCTGCGATCCGCCAGCGTACCGAGCTTTTCCGACACCCGCCAGGCGGTCCTGCCACTGATCCCCGCATCGATCTCATCAAAGATCAGCGTATCGATGTCATCGCGTTCCGCGAATACCGTCCGGATACCGAGCATGATCCGGGACAGTTCTCCGCCGCTGGCGATCTGGCTGATCGGCCGCATCGCCTCTCCCGGATTGGTCTGGATGTCAAAGCGCACCGTATCCCATCCGTCCGCGGCAAACTGATCCTCATGAGATTCCACAACGATCACGAAACGGACATCCAGAAAGTTGCAGTCTACTAACGACGAACGGATCTTTTCCGCCAGTTCCTCCGCCCCTTTCCTTCGGATCTCCGTGATGCGTCCGCAGGTTTCACGCATCTGCTGCGTCAGCTGTTCTACCCGTTCCAGTGCCGCGGCGCGTTCCTCCTCCATGTTTTCCAGAAAGGAGAGACGCTCCGTCCGCTCTTTAGCAGCCCTTTTGATCGCAGCCACATCATCTCCGTATTTATCCTGTAAACGATGAAGCTGGTTCAGCCGTTCCTCCGTCCGGAAGAAGGTCTCCTGATCAAAGACGAGTCCATCCTCCACCGCCCGCATCGAGCGTGAAAGATCGGAGAGCAATGCGTCCATATCGTCGATCTGCCGGATCAGGTCCCCCACGCTCTCATCGTCACCCGCCACCTGGGAGAGCTCGCGTCTGGCATGCCCCAGCGCATCCGCGAGATTCCCGGATCCGGAATCGCCGCCCAGGACATGAGATGCCGCTCCCACGGCATCGCCGATCTTTTTCGCATTGGTCATCCGACGGTAATCCCGCTCCAGCTCCGCCTCTTCCCCTTCTTTGAGATCCGCGCTCTCGATCTCCTCGATCTCATACCTGAGCAGATCCGCTTCCCTGGTCCTGGCCGCCCCGTCGATCTCTGTCTCCGCGAGTCTCTTTTGCGTATCCTGCCACTCCCGGTGCTGTTCCCCCATCCGGGTGAGCTCCTGCGCCAGCGTTTCTCCGCAGAATTCATCCAGGAGTTCCTTCTGACTGGCCGGATTCAGAAGCGCCTGCTGATCATTCTGTCCGTGGATATCGATCAGGATCTCGGCAAGTGCCTTTAATTCACGGATCGTCACGGTTTCTCCGTTCACACGGCTGACACTCCGTCCCTGAGAGATCCGCCTCGTGATGAGTAACGTCCCATCCTCCTCCGTCGGCAGATCCATCGCGCGGACCGCTTTCATCTGGGATTCATTCAGAGAGAAGACCAGCTCGATCAGAGCGCTCTCCTCTCCGGTACGGATCACGCCCGCATCGGCGCGGGCGCCGAGCGCCAGATTGACCGACCCGATGACCACAGACTTTCCGGCGCCGGTCTCACCGGTCAAAATATTGAGTCCGTCGGAGAATTCGATCTCCTCCTCCCTGATCAGGGCAAGATTCTTGATGTGCAGACTTTGCAGCATATTCCTTCCTCTGTTATTCTGAGTCGATGACCTATCCTTCAGGTGAGCTTCTGACGCAGGACATCAAAGAACCCCACCGGTTTGAGCCTCAGGATCCGCGTCACATGGGCGGACCGGCCCACCTCGATGGAATCCCCGGTGACCATGGGCACCTTGATGTTGCCGTCAAAGCTGGCCTCCACGGTGAGCTGTCTGCCGTCTCTCCCCTCATCGATCACGATCCGTATCTGGTCCTCCGGTGAGAGGACAATGCTCCGGTTCGTCAGCGTATGCGGGCTGACCGGCGTGAGCAGGATCATCCGGGCATCCGGTTCCACGATCGGTCCGCCCGCCGAGAGATTGTATCCCGTAGATCCTGTCGGTGTGGCCAGGATGATCCCGTCCGCCTGGTATTGATTGAGGACCCGGTCATTGACATACACCGTAAAGGAGAGCACCTGCAGCGTTCCGTTCCTGGCGATCACGATATCATTGAGGGCACTTTCCTCCATGTCACCGATGCGCCCGGTCAGCATCATCCGGTCAACGATGCTGTAGTCATCACGAAGAAGCTGACTGACCGCATCATCCACCGCACCCTTCTCCACTTCCGCAAGATACCCCAGCGTCCCGAGATTGACACCAAGGAGCGGGATATCCAGTTTCCTTGCGTTCCTGGCTGTCGTCAGAAGTGTCCCGTCACCGCCGAGGACGATCACGCACTGGGTATCCGCCGGGATCTCAGCCGTATCTCCGTTGGCTCCGGCCGACGGTTCCGTGATAACGCAATGCTTCCCGCCGGCATTCAACGCATCACAGATCCTGCCGGCAACCGCCAGCTGCGGATCCTTATTGCGATTGACGACGAGGGCATATCGTTCGATCTTCATCCTGCTTCTTTCCTGATCCACAATAGAAACTCCTTATTCCCTTTTGCCCCAAGGATCGGGGAATCCGTATGTCCCAGCTTCGTAAAGCCGATCTCTTCGCAGAAGGCCGATATCCTGTTTAACACCGCTTCCTGAACTTTGGGATCGCGTACCACGCCGTTCTTGCCGACCAGCTCACGTCCCGCCTCAAACTGCGGTTTTACGAGACAGACCATCTGGGCGCCCTTCCTTAAGAGCGCACGGGCCGGCGGGAGCACTTTTTCCAGTGAGATAAAGGAGACATCCGCACAGGCAAAATCGATGGGCTCGGGGATCTCCTGTTCGGTGAGATAACGGAAATTGGTCTTTTCCATGCTGACGACACGGGGATCGCTCCGCAGCTTCCAATCCAGCTGATTGGTCCCGGAATCGACACTGTACACCTTAGCCGCGCCGTTCTGCAGCAGACAATCCGTGAAACCGCCGGTCGAAGCGCCGATATCCAGACAGGTGAATCCCTCCACGGAGATCTGCCAGGTCTCGATGGCATGCGCCAGTTTCAGCCCGCCCCGGCTCACATAGGGAATGGGATCGGACCGCACCTCGAGCGAACGGATACTGTCCTCTTCGAAGAAGCTTCCCGCCTTGTCCTCCCGCTCACCGTTGACAAAGACCACGCCCTCCATGATGTAAGCCTTGGCGCGCTCTCTGCTGGGAGCGAGTCCCCTTCTCACGAGCAGATTGTCCAGACGCTCCTTCACGATGATCCGATCAGGCTCTGGCCCGGACGTAGCTCAAGATCCGCTCGGCAACGGAGTCCGCGTCGATCTTGAGAAGCCGCCGCAACTGAGCCACATCCCCATGCGGCACGAACCGATCTTCAATGGCCACCGTCATCACCTTTACGCCCGGAGCCATATCATACAGCTCCGCCCGCACGCGTTCACCGAAGCCGCCGGCCGAGATATTCTCCTCCATCGTGACAAAGAGATGATGGGTCATCGCCAGACGGGACATCATTTCTACATCCAGCGGTTTCATAAACCGGGCATTTACCAGTGTGGCGGCATATCCGTTTTCACTCAGGATCACACGGACGCGCTCCGCGACCTCTACCATACTGCCGAGAGCAAAGAGGCAGATGTCCTTCTCCTCATAGATGAGCTCCGCTTTGCCATAGGCGATCTTTTCCCTGTGCTTCTCCAGTCCCGCCCAGGCTGTTCCGCGCGGATAGCGGATCGCCGCCGGCGCATGGAGGGATATGGCAAATTTCATCATATCCGAAAGCTCCCATTTATTCTTGGGGGCCATCACCGTCATCCCGGGCATCTGTGACAGGTAGGACAGATCAAAGATTCCCTGATGGGTCTCCCCGTCCCTCCCCACGAGTCCGGCACGGTCGATCGCAAAGATGACCGGCAGATTCTGCAGACAGACATCCTGCATGATCTCATCATAAGCGCGCTGCAGGAACGAGGAATAGATGGCGACCACCGGCAGATATCCCCCGGTTGCCAGCCCGGCCGCAAAGGTGACCGCGTGTCCCTCTGCGATCCCGACATCGAAGAAGCGCTCGGGATAGATATTACGAAACCGCTTGAGTCCGGTACCGTCCGCCATCGCCGCCGTGATCGCGACCACCTTTTCTTCCCGCGCTCCCAGCTTGCACATGATCGTGGAGAACACATCCGTATAATCCGCCGACTCCTTTTGCTTTTTGGGCAGACCGGTCTCGATCTCAAAGGGGCCGGGGCCGTGGAAGCGTGCAGGATGCCGGATCGCCGGATCGTAACCACGTCCCTTCTGTGTGAGCACATGAACGATGACCGCCTTTTTGACCTTCCGAGCCTCCTTAAAGACTTTCAGCATCGCTTTGATATCGTGCCCATCGACGGGTCCGAGGTAGGTGATCCCGAGGTTTTCGAACACCATTCCCGGTCCGGGGACAAAAAGCTGCTTCAAGGCATTCTTGGCGCCGCGGATGCTGTCAACCGCACGCGGCATCCGATCTCTGATCGAATAGTAGACATCGTCACGGAGATTCAGGTACTTCTCTGCCGTACGGACATTATTCAGATACTTGTTCATGCCGCCGATATTCTCGGAGATGGACATATTGTTGTCATTCAGGATGATGATGAAATTGGTATCCAGCTTGGCCGCATTATTGAGGGCCTCATACGCCAGACCGCCCGTCATCGAGCCGTCCCCGATCACGGAGACCACGGTGTATTTCTCACCGGAGAGCTGTCTTGCCTTGACCATTCCGATCCCGGCGGAAAGAGAGGACGAGGAGTGTCCGGTATCATACACGTCGCAGGGGCTCTCCGACCGGCGCGGGAATCCGCTCATCCCGTTAAACTCCCGCAGGTGATCGAATCCGTCCTTCCTGCCGGTCAAGATCTTATGCGTGTAGCACTGGTGTCCGACATCCCAGATGATCCTGTCCCTGGGCAGATCCAGAGACAGATGCAGCGCCATTGTGAGCTCTACCGCACCGAGATTGGAGCCGAGATGTCCCCCGTGCTCACTCACCCGGTCGATGATGAATTCCCGGATCTCCGCCGCGAGCGCCGGGTACTCTTCCTCCGGGATCTCCCTGATATCCCCGGTCTGATTGATCCGATCCAGTACCATGTTACAGTTCCCTTGTGATCATCCAATCGATCAGATCCTGCAGAAAAGAATCTTCGCCACCGGCAGTCAGCTCCATCGCCTCACGGGAGAGCCGTTCCACATCGTCACGCGCCTGTGCGCTGCCGTAGAGCGAGACATAGGTCAGTTTCCCGTTTCTCTCATCCGAGCCGACGTCCTTGCCAAGCGTTGCGGCTTCCCCCTCCACATCCAGGATGTCATCCCGGATCTGAAATGCGAGACCGATCTTTTCTCCGGCCTGTTCCATCCGAGCGATCGCTTCTGCGGAAGCGCCCGCCAATACAGCGCCGATCATCATGGCGCTCTCGATCATGGCTGCCGTCTTATTCTTCTGAATGTAGAATAGTTCCTCTTTGCTCCGAACGCCGCGCTGCTCTTTTTCCGCGACCAGATCCGCGCACTGGCCGCCCACCATGCCGCCGATCCCTGCCCGGCCGGCGAGGATCCCGCACGCGCGGATGACACACTGTCTCTCTTCCTCTGACTCGCACGCCTCAAAAGCCTGAAATGCCGTCTCGAAAGCGAGATTTAACAGGCCGTCCCCCGCAAGGGTGGCCATTCCGGCACCGAATTTCCTGTGGGTGGTGGGTTTTCCCCGGCGATAATCATCATTGTCCATCGCCGGCAGATCGTCATGAACCAGAGAGTAGGTGTGAATGAATTCGATCGCGGCCATGAACGGATGCAGGAGCTGTTCCCTCCCGCCCCCGTGAAGCCGGAAGCTCTCCCGCATCAGGATCGGCCGGAGACGTTTCCCGCCGGCAAGCACACTGTAATTCATGGCTTCCGTGACCGTCCGGTTATAGCCGTTCTCCTCCGGCAGATAGCGGCGTATGATCTCCTCCGCCGCTCTTGCTCTGTCCTGTAATGCCCTTGCCACCGCATCTCTGGTCATTCTGCATCCTCCATATCCGTGAGTGTCCCATCCTCCGCGATCTTACTGACCCGTTCCTCGATGATGCCGATGGAGCGGTCGCAGCGTCGGATCAGCTCCATTCCCTCCCGATAGGCCGTAAAAGCCTCCTCCAGCGTCGCATCCTCCTTCTCCAGGATGCGGATACGGGCCTCGATCTCGGAAAGAGTCTCTTCTACAGAGACCTGCTCTTCCTTCTGATCTGTCTGTTCTTCTGCTTCTTTATTCTTCCTTGCCGCCATCCTGCACCTCTTCCACAGATACGCCCAATGCACCATCCGTCATCGTGACTGTGAGATGATCCTTCGCCCGGATCCCCCGGACACTGCGGAGTGTCCTGCCCTCCGCGTCAGCGATATGCGCGTAACCGCTTTTTAACCGCCTGACAGGTGAACCGCCTTCCAGGCGCTCGATATCGATATCCAGTCTCTTCCTGGTCCGAAACAGCACCGCCCGCATGGCATTCACATATCTGTCCCTGCCGCTTGCCGAGAGTGCCTGCCTGTCCCGTGCGATCCTTCGCTCCATCAGCTGCCTCAGCTGTTCTCCCGCATGGTCAAGAGCCAGTCTCCGCTCCCGGATCCGTGCCTGCGGAGAAGCAAGGGTGAGCTCCCGTTCCATCCCTGCGATGCGGTCCTTCAGTCTCCTGATCCGCTGTCCCATCCGATCCGTCAGGAGCATCTCCAGATCCGCCAGCTCCTCCATGAGCGCATAGGCGTCAAACACCGCCTGTTCCGCGGCAGCGGAAGGCGTCGCCGCCCTCAGATCCGCCACGAAATCCGCGATCGTAAAATCCGTCTCATGTCCGACTGCCGAAATGATCGGGATCGGACAGTCGAAGATCGCCTGTGCCACGATCTCTTCGTTGAATGCCCACAGGTCCTCGATCGAACCGCCTCCGCGTCCCACGATCATGCAATCGACGCCCTGATCCGTGAGTGCCCGGATACCGGCCGCAATGGAGGCCGCCGCCTGATCCCCCTGTACGATTGCCGGATAAAGGATGATCCGGATCCCGGGATTGCGACGTCTGGCCACATGGATGATATCGCGTACCGCGGCGCCGGTCGGAGCCGTCACTACCCCCAGTGTCCTGACATACCGCGGGATCGGCTGTTTATAGCTCTCGTCAAACATCCCCGATTCGGCGAGCCGGGCCTTGAGCGCTTCGTATCGCTCATAGAGCTCTCCCCGGCCGTCCGGTTTGATCTCCTCGGCGTACAGCTGATAGCGGCCGCCCTTTTCATATACATCGATCCGGCCGGTGACCAGATACTGTCTCCCGTCCTCGATGCGGACAGAGAGCTTCTGTGCGCTCTGTCGGAACATCATGCAGGCGATAACGCCGCTCTCATCTTTCAGGGTAAAATAGATATGACCCGAGGAATGGTATTTACAGCCGCTCACCTCGCCGCGGACCGTAAGCTTCTGCAGCAGAAAATCCTCGCAGAACATGCGACGGATATAGGAATTGATCTGCGCGACCGTGTAGACACTCATGCAAACTTCGCGAGCACTCCATTCACAAAAGAGGGCGATTCATCCTGTCCATAGCGCTTGGCAAGCTCCACCGCCTCATTGATGGCCACGCCGGTCGGTACGGAATCATCATACAGGATCTCATATACCGCCAGCCGTATGATCGCCAGATCCACCTTGCTCATACGGGCGGTGTCCCATCCCACCGTATGGAGATTGATCTCCTCATCGATATCAGTCAGATGTTCGATGATCCCTTCGTATTTCGATCGGATCTGTGCCTCGTCACGGGCGCTGAAGGACAGATCGCCCGCCGTGAAAAACAGCGTCTCCTGCTCCTTCATCTGCTCATTGTCATTGAATTCCACCCGAAACAGCAGCAGAAAGATCTGTTCACGGATCGCACTGCGTCTCATTATTCGGTCTCTGAGACGGCCGGCATCGTGATCTCCGCAATGCGGACATTGACACCCGATACCTTGAGCCCGGTCATATTCTCGATCGCCGTCTTGACGCGCGTCTGCACTTTGCCGGAGGTTGCCGGGATATTGTAACCGTAATCCAGCATGATCGACATATCCACACGAACCTGGGAATTGTTGACCAGCACCTTGACGCACCTGCCAAGTCTCGTACCGGAGAGCCGGCTCACCTGATGACTCTGCACACCGCCGGCCATAGCGGAGACACCGTCCACCTCCAGCGCCGCCAGAGCCGCGATCATCGCGACGACATCGTCTGCGATCTTGACCGAGCCGAGCTTTCCGTGTCCGATGTAACTCTTTTTCCCGGATTTCAAAGATTCCTTTGTCTGCGCTTCCATGTTATCCTCTCCTGATCATAAGCACATTTGGAGATATTTTAACACTTTCGGGGGAATTTTACAATACGAATGTGATGGTCCTGCGGGTATCCGATGACACAAAGGATGCGGAGTTACCGGATGTTCTGAGATAGTCAAAGAGTCTGCGGTCCGTGATAAGATACTGCGTCACCGCCTGATAGGCGCTCTCGTTCGCGCATTTGACCGTCACATCCCCCCTGCCCTCGGAATAGGCGCGGTCAAAGAGCTCCCGGAAGCCGTCCGGGTCCGCGCCGGTGAAATAGGCGCCGTCGCGGACGTAGTAATTATCCTCCAGATGGGTACAGACGGGCATCTCGACCAGATCATCGATCATGTGGGTATTCATGAGATCCTCTGTGGTATCCAGCAGATAATCGTAATTGATCCGCCGCGCGACATTCTCATCCGTCGCAGCCTGCTGGAAGGAGGAGTCCCCCCAGGTCGGATCCATGAAATAATCATGCCCGTTGACCCGCACCAGGTTCCAGGCGTGCAGCGTCGTCGGCCGATCCCCCGCATTCACCTTGCCCGTCACCAGGGTTGCCTTGACGCCGAGACGATTTAACAACAGCTGGGCCGCCTTGGCGTAACCCTGACAGACCGAACGTCCCGACAGGAAGACGGAACAGATATTCTGATTATCCGGCGCGCCGGTCTCATATTCCGTATGGTCGATGATGTAATCGTATACATACTTTGCTTTGTAATATTCATCGGCGTCCGTGGGAGCCGCACCGACGATCGACTCCACCGCGACGTCGATCCGGGCTTCCCGCGCCTTCGTCTCATCGGCATCGTAGGTATAACGCGCGGTGAATCCGAGCTTCACCAGCTCTCCGCCGATCGTGTAACGGGTATAGGTATATCCGTCCACGTAGAAGAGCTCCGGATGATCCGCCGTCACATATTGGAAAGCGCGGTCGATCTCATCCTCATCGAGGGACGCAACCTTGATCTTTTCTCCCCGCTTTTCTATGATCCACAGGATCTCCGCATACAGATGCCGATTCTTATCGTCGAGCTGGTCAAAATAATAGTTCCCCATATTCCCGGCGATCGTTTCCAGGACGGCATCCTCTGTCAGTCCGATGGCCTGTCTCTTCTCCTCGTCCTCCCGTTCGATCTGCTCGCGGCTCTTCTGTGTGACCGGCAGTTCCATCGGTTCCGGTTTCTGTTCGACATCCTCCGTCACGATGCCGACGTCCGGTTCTTCCTGCGCCGCAGGAAGAGGCTCGAGTACCACCGCTGCGGGATGCTCCGGTGCCGCGCTCTCAGGGCCTAATATCACCAGACTCCCGCCGTTATCCTCTCCGCTGTTGAACAGCTCAAAATAAGCATCCTGCTGATCCTGCTGTGTCAGATCGTAGACGATGTCCAGATCCGCCAGGGAAGAACATCCTCCCAGGATCACCAGCGAGAGCAATAAAGCCGCCGTGGCGGCAGACACTTTCTTAATCACGACGGAACTCCGCGAGCTTGAGACCTTCGTTGCGGTCGATCGTCATCTGCGCGCTCCACTCATGGACGAACAAAAGCAGCGGACGGTCCTTCATGTCCTTGACCCGTTTCATATCCGATGTTCCGACCAGTTCCTCCACCGGTTTGGGGCTCTCCTCCACCCAGCGGATATGCTCATACGGCAGCGGTTCCAGCCGGATCTCCACACTGTACTCGCTCTCCAGCCTGAATTTCAGCACGTCAAACTGCAGGACGCCCACGACGCCGACTATGATCTCCTCCATTCCCGACTGCAGCTCCTGGAAGATCTGGATCGCACCCTCCTGCGCGATCTGCGTGATCCCCTTGACGAACTGCTTGCGCTTCATGGTGTCCACCTGTCGGACCCTGGCAAAATGCTCCGGCGCAAAGGTCGGGATCCCCTCGTATCGGACCGTATCCGAAGGAGCACAGACCGTGTCCCCGATGGAAAAGATTCCCGGGTCGAACACGCCCATGATATCTCCCGCGTAAGCCCTGGTCAGGATCTTCCGCTCATCCGCCATGAGCTGCTGGGGCTGTGACAGCCGCAGCGTCCGTCCGCTCTGGACATGCTTCACTTCTTTATCCGCATCAAACTCCCCGCTGCAGATCCGCATAAAGGCGACACGATCGCGATGCGCTTTATTCATATTCGCCTGGATCTTAAAGACAAAGGCGGAGAACGCGTGCTCCACCGGATCGATCTCGGCCTCCCCTGCGATCCTCCCCACCGGCGGTGTCGCCATCGAGAGGAAGGCCTTTAAAAAGATCTCCACGCCGAAATTCTGCAGCGCCGATCCGAAGAACACCGGCGTGAGCATTCCTGCCCGCACCTCCTCCAGATCGTAGGCAGCACCGGCGCCATCCAGGAGATCCACTTCCTCCGTCAGTTTCTCAAGCTCCGCGTCCTTCACCCAGTCCTTAAGGCGCTCACGGTCATCCACGTCGATGTGGATCTCCTCGCCCTCCTTGGTCCCCTTTTCGGTCCCTTCGTAGACGACGATCCGCTTCTCCTCGCGGTCATAGATCCCCCGAAAATCCTTTCCGGAGCCGATCGGCCAGTTGCGGGGGCAGGTCGCGATCCCCAGATGCTCCTCGATATCCTCCAGCAGAGAGAAGGTATCCAGTGCGTCCCGGTCCATCTTGTTGATAAAGGTAAAGATCGGGATATGACGCAGGGTACAGACCTTGAAGAGCTTCCTCGTCTGCGGCTCCACGCCCTTGGCGCCGTCGATGACCATGACGGCGCAGTCCGCCGCCATCAGGGTCCGGTAGGTATCCTCCGAGAAATCCTCATGGCCCGGTGTATCGAGGATATTGACGCAGAAGCCGTCGTAATCAAACTGCAGTACCGAACTCGTCTCCGAGATACCGCGCTGCTTTTCGATCTCCATCCAGTCAGACACCGCATGCCTGGCGGTCGCCTTTCCCTTGACGCTTCCCGCGGGATTGATCGCGCCGCCGTAGAGCAGGAATTTCTCCGTCAGAGTCGTCTTGCCGGCATCCGGATGCGAGATGATCGCAAAGGTACGGCGGCGTTCGATCTCTTTTTTCAGGTTTTGATCAG
>JAFPTK010000229.1 GCA_017400305.1 Lachnospiraceae bacterium
GCATGCACTGAAAGACTGCATGCCGTTCTTTGCGCGAATATGCAGAGTCGGATGCGTATCTGCCGATGACAGCTTGCTGGCAATCGGCAGAATACGCATACGACGAGCAACGCGACCGAGATGGAGCGAAGCGGAATCGAGGTGGCGTCTGCATATTCGCGCAAAGTAGCATCGTTGTGATCAGCAGACGACCGAAATGTAGCGAAGTCGGATGCGAGGTAGCGTCTGCCTATTCGCGCAAAGGAGCATCGTCGTGATCAGCAGACGACCGAGATGGAGCGTAATTCCTCTATAACGGAAAGGACCCAACATGCAGGAACGTATCATTAAGACCGAGTATTCGGAGGTCATGCAGAAAAACTTCATCGATTACGCGATGAGCGTGATCGTGGCAAGAGCGCTTCCGGATATCCGCGACGGATTAAAGCCGGTGCAGCGGCGAGTCCTCTATGACATGTCCGAACTCGGTCTTCGCTATGACAGACCGTATCGTAAGAGCGCCAGGATCGTCGGCGATACCATGGGTAAATATCACCCGCACGGCGACAGCTCCATCTATGACAGTATGGTCGTCATGGCGCAGGATTTCAAGAAATCCGTACCGCTGGTCGACGGCCACGGCAACTTCGGCAATATCGAGGGCGACGGCGCCGCCGCCATGCGATACACCGAGGCCCGTCTTTCCAGGATCTCCCAGGAGTGCTTCCTGTCCGATCTGGACAAGGATGTCGTCGATTTCATACCCAACTACGATGAGACGGAGAGAGAACCGGAGGTGCTCCCGGTCAAGGTGCCGCATTTTCTGATCAACGGTTCAGAGGGCATCGCCGTCGGTATGGCGACCAGTACGCCGCCGCACAATCTGGCGGAGGCCATCGACGCAGAGATCGCGCTCATGAAGGATCCGGATCTGACGACTGATCAGCTGATGAAATATTTAAAGGGGCCCGACTTTCCAACCGGCGGCATCGTGATCAACGCGGATGATCTGAAGGAGATCTACGAGACCGGATCGGGAAAGATCAAGCTTCGGGGCAAAGTGACCACCGAGACGGAGAAGAACGGTCACATCCGGGTCGTCATCACGGAGATCCCCTACACCATGATCGGTGCCGGGATCGGGAAGTTCCTGGAGGATATCGCGTCCCTGGCAGAGAGCAAGCTGACCTCCGATATCATCGACATCTCGAACCAGTCCTCCAAGGAAGGGGTGCGGATCGTCGTCGAACTCAAGAAGGATGCCGATGTCGATTATTTCACCAATCTGCTCTACAAAAAGACCAAGCTGGAGGACAGCTTCGGTGTCAATATGCTGGCGATCGATCACGGACGTCCCGAGACACTCAGCCTGAAACAGATCCTGCAGGCCTCCATCGATTTTCAGTTTGAGACAGCGACCAGAAAGTATCAGACGCTGTTAACCAAGGAGCAGGAGAAGAAGGAAGTACAGGAGGGTCTGATCAAGGCCTGCAATGTGATCGATCTGGTGATCGAGATCCTGCGGGGGAGCAGAGATCGGGCGATGGCCAAGAACTGCCTGGTGAACGGCGTCACGGAGGGGATCCGCTTCAAGACCAGAGAGAGTGCCGCCATGGCGGCCCAGCTGATGTTTACCGAGCGGCAGGCGGATGCCATCCTCGAGATGCGTCTGTACAAGCTGATCGGACTGGAACTGGAGGCGTTACTTAAGGAGCACGAAAACACCGTCGCCAATATCTATCGGTATGAGGACATCTTAAGCGACCGGAACTCCATGTCCCTCACGATCCAGCAGGAGCTCCTGATGATCAAAAAGGAATACGGCGTGCCGCGCAGGACCGTGATCGACAATATCGCCGAGGCGGTGGTTGTCGCCAGGCCGGTGGAAGAGTATGATGTCGGTTTTGTCATGGACCGGTTCGGCTATGCCAAGACCATCGATGCCGCATCTATTGAAAAGAACCGGGATGCCCTGGAAACGGACTTCCGTTTCTACTTCGTCTGTCGCAACACCGGTCGGATCGTCGTCTTCACGGATACCGGAAATCTCTATACGATCCGGGCGCAGGACCTTCCGGCCGGAAAGCTCCGCGACAAGGGGATCCCGATCGATAATGTGAGCAATTATGATTCCTCCCGGGAGCGGATCGTGCTCGCCGCGAGCCAGTCCGATCTGAATCTGTACCGGGTCATGTTTGTCACGAAGCTGGCCAACTGCAAGATCGTAAACGGCGGTGAGTTTGATGTGTCCAAGCGCACCGTTGCCGCCACCAAGCTGATGGACGGGGATGAGGTGGTGGATGTGTCGATCCTGCGCGAGCAGGAGACGATGATCCTGGAGACCCTGGACGGCTTCTTCCTGCGATTCCCGGTCAGGGATGTGCCGGAGAAAAAGAAGAGCGCCGTCGGTGTCCGCGGCATGAAGCTGGGACGCGAGGACTTCATCCGTCAGGTTCACTATCTGGCGGAGGGAGAGGAGCGTGTCATTACGGTCGATGAGAAGCCGGTATCCCTGCATGCCTTAAAGATCGCCAATCGCGACGGAAAGGGCTCTCGGGTGATCAGGAAATGAGAGTGATCGCAGGAAGCGCGAGGCGCATGAATCTGAAAACGCCCAAGGGAGCGGATACGACACGGCCGACCCAGGACCGGATCAAGGAGACACTGTTCAATATGATCCAGAATGAGGTGCCGGGATCCGTGTTCGTGGATCTTTTTGCCGGCAGCGGTCAGATCGGGATCGAAGCATTATCCCGTGGCGCCAGATATGCCTATTTTGTGGAGAGCGACAGGGAGGCGGCAGCCTGTATCGCCGAAAACCTGCAGCACACGAAATTTCAGGACAAGGCAACCCTCTTAAAACAGGATGTGGTGCTGGCGCTTCGCAATATCAGGGAAAAAGAGGCCGATATCGTCTATCTCGATCCGCCTTATGAAAAGGATCAGTATCTGCGCACCCTGCATCAGTTAAAGGAGATGCCCTGGGTGACGGACAACACCCTGATCCTCGTGGAATGCGCCCTGGATGAGAATCTGGACGGTGCCGGGGAACTCGGATTTGAGATCCTCCGGGAGAAAAATTATAAGACCAATCGACATCTGTTCCTGAAAAAGGAGGGGAATGACCTATGAAGACGGCGGTTTACCCCGGAAGCTTTGATCCGGTCACGCTGGGGCATCTGGATATCATCCGTCGGGCCGCATCCATGTTTGACAGACTCAACGTCACCGTGATGATCAATACCGCCAAGACACCGTTGTTTTTGACGGAAGAACGTGTTAAGATGTTGCAGGAAGCGACGGCGGATCTCGACAATGTGACGGTGGATTCGTATCACGGTCTGTTGATCGATTATTGCAGGATGCACGGCATCCATGTGGCGATCCGCGGACTGCGTGCGATCACGGATTTTGAGTACGAGCTGCAGATCGCGCAGACCAACCGGGAACTGTCTCACGGTGCGCTGGATACGCTGTTTCTGACAACGGACATCCGGTATTCCTATCTGAGCAGTTCGGCCGTTCGGGAGGTGGCGAGCTTCGGGGGAGATATCTCCTCCTGTGTACCGCCCTTTGTCGCACCTCTGCTGTATGATAAATTCGGCACCAGAATGCCGGAGTAAAGGAGAATCGTTATGGCATCTGAAAACGCATCCATCAGTGCGATCGAGGAACTGATCGGAGAGATCGAGGCTTATATTGATAACTGCAAATACCAGCCCCTCTCCAATACGAAGATCATCGTCAACAAGGAAGAGATCGATGAGCTGCTCAGAGAGCTTCGGATGAAGGTCCCGGAGGAAGTTCGCCGGTATCAGAAGATCATCGTCAATAAAGAGGCGATCATGAATGATGCGCGGAATAAGGCCAAGGAGATGCTGGACCAGACCGCGGAACGATCGGATGAGCTGGTGAGCGATCATGAGATCACAAGACAGGCGGAGGCGCAGGGACGTGAGATCATCGAGGACGCCGTGGGCAAAGCGCAGCGGATCATCGACGATGCCACCAAGCAGGCCAATCTCATGAAGCAGTCCGCAGTGCAGTATACGGATAAGCTGCTCAGGGATTATGAGCAGGTGCTGAACCGGACGATCTCCACCACCGAGCGCAGCTATGAGAACTTTGTCAAACAGATCGCGGGTTACCGCGATGTCGTCGTTGCCAATCGGGAGGAGTTAAAGCCTGCCCTGTCCGTGGCCGCTCCTCAGTCTGCACCGGCAGAGCCCGCGCCGGAGACGAATGTGATCCGGCCCGAAGCACAGGAAGGTGCTCCGGAAGAGGGCGGAGAGGCTTAAGCAGAGATCCATGAAGGGCTGTTACGGCAATATCAGA
>JAFPTK010000230.1 GCA_017400305.1 Lachnospiraceae bacterium
GGTGGAGGATACTGGAGAAAAGAGGATTTTGAAAGATATTCTGCCGGTATGGGCAGAAAAGTCGGCGCCGACGGACACGTCGATACTTCCGGCATGCGCGGCGCGCAGGACATGTACAGGGCATCCGGGCTCGACCCGAAGATGGACCCCTATAAAGTGATGCGGGAGTGCTGTGACAGCGATGAGCATCCGGATACCCTGCCGGTGATCCTGGCGCTGGATGTCACGGGCTCCATGGGAGGCGCGCTTTTGAAGACCGCTGCTTCCCTCAACGTGATCATGCAGAAGATCCTGGACGAATATGAGGATGTGGAGTTTATGGTCATGGGAATCGGCGACCTTTCCTATGACAGGGCGCCGATCCAGATCTCCCAGTTCGAATCGGACATCCGGATCGCCGAGCATCTGGACAGGCTCTGGTTTGAGCGCGGCGGAGGCGGAAACGGCTTTGAGTCCTACACGGCCGCCTGGTATATGGGGCTTTACCACACCCGGCTCGACTGCTGGGAAAAGGGGCGCAAGGGAATCCTGATCACGATCGGCGATGAACCGCTCAATCCCTATCTGCCCGCAGACCGCCTCGCGCAGATCACCGGAGACCAGGTTGTGAGAGACGTCAACACATACGGGCTGTACAGGGCGGTACTGGAGAAATATGAGATCTTCCATATCGCCATAGACGACAAGGGAGACTGCTACCGATATTATGCAAAGGACATTCAGCGCAGCTTCGGAAAGCTTCTCCGCGACAGATTTATCGTATCCACATTGAATTCGCTGCCGGCCACGATCCTGGGATGCCTGGAAACGGTCCGGGAGGCCGACGCGGGAACCGCTGCAAAGCCCCGCATGAGCCTCGGGAAGTTTCTGCTCACATCCAACTGGTGACGCTTCCCGCAGCGCGCTCAGCACAAGGAGGGATCTATGCAGAATATCAAAGTGATCATCGGCGCCTCTTATGGCGATGAAGGGAAAGGCCTGGCTGCGGATTTCTTTGGCGCGGAGACGGGAAAGAAGCACGGAACGATCAATGTTTTGACCAACGGGGGGCCCCAGCGGGGGCACACCGTCGAGTTGGAGGACGGCACAAGGCATGTGTTCAAGCATTTGGGGGCCGCGGCGTTTCGAGGCGCCGCGACCTATATGGCGGAACAGTTCCTGGTCAATCCGATGGCGTTTTGCCGGGAATATAACGAGCTCAGCGGGATGGGCCATGTGCCGGAGACTTATATGGATCCCCGCTGCCGTTTTACGACGCCATGGGACATGCTGGTCAACCAGATCCTGCAGGAGAAGCGGGGACTCCACAACTCCTGCGGATTCGGGATCTGGGAGACAGTCCTTCGGTATGACCGGGGCTATGGGATCCCGATCGGCCGGTTTCTGAGCATGAGCCGGGAGGAGCGGCTCAGCTTCCTTATCAGGCTTCGGGACAGCTACTTTGTGAAGAGGGTCCGCGAGCTCGGTCTGGCTGAAACAGAAGGAGAAAATGTGCGCCGGTTCCTGGGTTCCGGCAGTCTTCCCGGCGGTCTCGAGGACCTTTTCTTCTCGGAGACGCTGCTTCGCCGGTTCGAGGAGGACTGCGAGACGATGCGCTTTCTCTGTCCCATGCGGGATGAAGACTA
>JAFPTK010000231.1 GCA_017400305.1 Lachnospiraceae bacterium
CTTCCTGCGGGAACCGTCATTTTGCCCGGTACATCTGCGCCAGGCCGCCGTGGGAGGTCTCCCGGTACTTTTCGTTCATGTCCCTTCCTGTCTGGCACATGGTGTCGATCACCACGTCAAAGGAGATCTTCCGGGTCTCATACAGGAACCGGGAAAGGTTCACCGCGGAGATCGCCCTCATCGCCGCCACCGCGTTCCGCTCGATGCAGGGGATCTGCACCAGCCCGTTGATCGGATCGCAGGTCAGCCCCAGGTGATGCTCCATGGCGATCTCCGCCGCGTATTCGATCTGCCCCAGGTTCAGCTTGTACAGCGCCGCCAGCCCGGCCGCCGCCATGGAGCACGCGCTCCCGATCTCCGCCTGGCAGCCGCATTCGGCGCCGGAGATGCTGGCGTTCGTCCGGATCACGTTCCCGACCATTCCCGCCACGGCCAGCGCGTCCAGGATCTCCTCCTCGGGGAATCCCCGGTCCTTCTCCATATAGTAGAAGACCGCCGGGATCACGCCGCAGCTGCCGCAGGTCGGCGCCGTCACGACGATGTTCTCATCCGCATTCTCCTCGCTTGCCGCATAGGCGTACGCCGCGATCACCCGGTTCATCGTCACGTCGGCGCTCTCGTTGTAGCACCGCTTTTCGTAGAGGATCTTTGCCTTCCGCCGCACGTTCAGCCCGCCGGGAAGGATCCCTTCCGCGGAGATCCCGCGTTCCACCTCTTCCTTCATCGCCTGCCAGACCGTGGCCAGGTATTCCCGGAAGCCTTCTCCCTCCCGCCTGCAGATCCATTCCGCCAGCGTCAGTTTTTCTTCCCGGCAGACGTCCAGCACCTCCGCCAGGTTCGTCTCCGGATAGACTTCCGTCTCCTCCTCGTCCGGTTCATTCTCAAACCGGATGGAGCCGCCCCCGATGGAGAACACCCGCACGCTGTCGATGACCTCTCCGTCCTCCAGGGCTTCAAAGAGCATCGTATTGGGATGCGGCAGGTCGTTGATCCCGGTCTTCGTATCCGTCAGGATCTCCGCGCCCGGCAGGCCGGACAGGATCGCCTTCCCGGTGCCGTGCCCGGCTCCGGTAAAGGCCAGGGAGCCGTACAGCGTCACGCGGAACGCGTCCGCCTCCGGATGCCGCTTCCGGAAAATCTTGGCCGCATTGTACGGTCCGACCGTATGGGAACTGGATGGCCCGTGGCCGATCTTATACACGCTTCGTATGCTCTGCATCTGGGCAGTCCTCCGTCGTTCATACCGGAAACCGGCCGGGCCGGTATCGGTTTATTGCAGTTTTTCCTGATCATGGGATATTGTACCATGCCCGCCGTGTTTTTGTCTATGCAGAGCTGTCGCGCTTATTTGTTTTCCTCAGCCCGCTCCGTTTCCGTGTACTTCACGACCAGTTCCGATGTCAGGTCCCAGAAAGCGTCCGCGTTGCTGATCTCATAGTTATCCTTCCCGATGCACAGCCACGTCGCTTCAAAGGGAACGATGCCCTCCGTTCCGTCGCTCAGGTAGAAATCGATCATCGGATACCAGTCCGTGATGGATCCATCCGCCTTTTTGCCCACGACGATCGCGTTCACCGCATCCCATAGCCGGGCGATCTCCTCCGGATCCTCCGTGGTAAACTCACTGGTGGAAAAGCCGTACCCGTCGGTGTAGTAGACCTTCTCAATGGTGATCCCCTCATCCAGCTTCTTCCGGATATCGCCCAGCGGCGTCACATTCTGTATCGTCTTCGGAGCTTCCTCCGCCACCGCAACGGAAGCCAGCAGCAGAATCCCCGTCAGCAGCGCAATGATCTTCTTCATAAACGATCCGTCCTTTCCTGTTTCCGTCTTCACCCTGTCAGACGGCAGCGGCGAAAAAAAGTTCCGTTTTCTGTTCCCCTTCCGCGCACAAGTTTTTTGTGCTATAATACAGACAAACGGAGAATCCTCCGGATCAGGACAGCATCCCACGGAAAGGAGAGGGGCCAATGGAACGCCGGTATATCGCCATCGACCTGAAGTCCTTCTACGCCTCCGTGGAGTGCGTCAGCCGGAAACTGGATCCCCTGACCACGAACCTGGTCGTTGCGGATGAGAGCCGCACGGAAAAGACCATCTGCCTTGCCGTCTCCCCCTCCCTGAAGGCTTACGGCATCTCCGGCCGCGCCCGGCTCTTCGAGGTCGTGCAGAAGATGAAGGAGATCAACGCGGAGCGCCTGCGGAGGGCGCGCCGCCTCGGCATTCCGTCCTTCACCTCCTCCAGTACCGACGCCCCCGCCCTCGCAAAAGACCCGTCCCTGGAGGCCGCCTACATCGCCGCGCCGCCGCGGATGCAGCTGTATGAGGAGATCAGCCGCCGGGTTTTCTCCATCTATATGCGGTATGTCTCCTCCGAGGATATCCACGTCTACTCCATCGACGAATGTTTCCTGGACGTCACCGGTTACCTGAAGACCTACGGCCTCTCCGCCCATGACCTGGCCATCACCATGATCCGGACGGTCCTGAAGGAGACCGGCATCACCGCCACCGCCGGCATCGGGACAAACATGTACCTCGCCAAGGTCGCCATGGACATCGTCGCCAAGCATGTCCCGGCGGACCGGGACGGGGTGCGGATCGCGGAGCTGGACGAGAAGTCCTACCGGGAAAAGCTCTGGTGCCATACCCCGATCACGGACTTCTGGCGCGTCGGCCGCGGCACCGCCGCCACTCTCGCCTCCCTCGGCTGCAGGACCATGGGGGACGTGGCCCGCCTGAGCACGAAGAACGAAGGTACGCTTTACAAAGCCATGGGCGTCAATGCCGAGCTCCTGATCGACCACGCCTGGGGCTGGGAGCCGACCCTGATCAGCGACATCAAGGCGTACAAGCCGGAGGAGACCGGCATCTCCAGCGGCCAGGTCCTTTCCGAACCCTATGATTTTGATCAGGCAAAGCTCATCGTCCGTGAGATGACGGAGCTCATGGCCATGGACCTGGTCCGCAAGGGCGTCGTCACCAGAAAGATCACCCTGACCGTCGGCTACGACCGGGCCAGCCTGATCCCTGCCGAAGGCGGCCCGGGAGGCGCTCCCCGATATCTTGTCGCCAGAACAGGCCGGCCTTACCGGGGTGAGGTAAAGCCCGACTTCTACGGCCGCCCGGCCCCGAAGATGGCCCACGGGACCGGCAATATCGACCGCTGGACCAGCTCCGCCCGCCGCATCACGGCCGTCATGATGGACCTGTACGACCGGATCATCGACCCGGACCTGTCTGTCCGGCGGATGTATGTCGCCGCCTGCAACCTGATCCCCGAGGATCAGATCCCGGAGGAGGCCCCGGTGCAGCTGGATCTGTTCACCGACTATGCCGCCCTGGAAAAGCAGAAGGAAAGCGAGGATGCCGCCGACAGGAAGGAAAAGAAACTGCAGAAGGCCGCCCTCGCCATGCAGGAGCGGTTCGGAAAGAACGCCATCCTCAAGGGCATGAACCTGCAGAAAGGCGCCACCACGATCCAGCGCAACGGGCAGATCGGCGGTCACCGGGCAGGTACCGCGGAAGGAGATGATCCGGCATGAAAGACAATAGCACCCCGGATCCGCGCGTCGTCTACGCGGAGATCATCGACCTGCCGCACTGGGAATCCCCCGCCCGTCCCCGGATGAGCCGGTATAACCGGGCCGCCCAGTTCTCCCCCTTCGCCGCCCTGACCGGCTATGACGATATCATCCGGGAGGAAGCCCGGGAGACCGGCACATGGATCGAACCCGGCGAGAGCCGGAAGGAACAGATCAACCGCTGTCTGAATGAGATCGCGGCATCTCTTTCACATCCGGCCGAAGAGGGTTCAAAAGCCCCCCGATCATACAGCATCACTTTCTTTGTTCCGGACACAAAGAAAGACGGCGGCTCATACGCCGCCGTCGAAGGATCTGTCCGGAAGATCGACCAGGTCCGCCGCAGGCTTCTCCTGGCGGACGAAACCGGGCAGAAACAGGAGATCGACCTCGACCGGATCACAGAGATCCATCCGCTCTGATCACACATTTTCACTCTTTCACCTGCTGAAAAAGAGAGTTTCACCTTCGCTTCACGCAGGGTTCACAAACCCGGTCTATACTGAAACCGCAAACAGAAAGTGAGCGGCCGCCACTTTCGCCAAGCTGCAACATTTCCGTTCTCCCGACGGGAATGATCAGATAGATGTCCCCTTTATACTTTCCCCCTTTTTTCGGCCGGCGCCCGTCATGAACGGACGCCGGCTTTTTGCCGATCCGTCCGGATTCATTAAAACTGTATCGGTAAAAAGGCGGCAATGACCGCCAGGATCACCGCGGGCAGAAGATTGGCCACCCGGATCTTTTTCCCCCAGACCAGATTCAATCCGACGCAGAAGATCAGCACGGAGCCGACCAGTGACAGGTACCCCATCGCCGCCTCCGTCATCACCGGACGGAGGACCGAAGCCAGGAGGGTCAGTCCGCCTTCCCACAGGAAAACGGGGATGGCTGAAAAAGCACAGCCCTTCCCCATGGAGCATGTCATCACCATCAC
>JAFPTK010000232.1 GCA_017400305.1 Lachnospiraceae bacterium
GCAGCCCTTGCAGTCCATCAGCGGGTCAGAGAAGCTTCCGATATGTCCGGACGCGACCCAGGTCTGGGAGTTCATAAGGATGGCGCAGTCAACGCCGACGTTGTAGGGAGATTCCTGCACGAACTTCTGCCACCACGCCTTCTTGACGTTATTCTTCAGCTCGACGCCGATGTTGCCGTAATCCCAGGTGTTCGCCAGGCCGCCGTAGATCTCGGATCCCGGATAGACAAATCCGCGGTTCTTCGCAAGAGCTACGATCTTATCCATTGTGTATTCCATGTCTTTCCTCCGTTCGTTCGCCCGCCGTGGCTCGGCGGGACAAGACTTTATTTCCGCCCCGGTTCTCCCGGGTGCGGCACTTATTTCCCCGCCGAAGACGGCGGGACACTAACCACATCATTATATCCGCTGAGGTGTTAAGCGTCAACGAGAATCCCCCGTATCCGCGCCGTTTCCCCCTGCTGCCGGCATCGCCCGCGTCAAAGCATCGCCTTCAGCACCTTGAGAGAATGGATCTCCCGGTCCACGTACCGGTACAGAGAGGCGTCCACATTGTCCCCCAGCTCCTTCAGGATCTCCTCCGTCACCGTGAAGGTGTAGAGCTTTTCCGGCGGCGCCGTGCAGATATACTGCCAGGTATAGCGGCAGCGGTCACTGTCCCGGAGAGGCGGCTCCGGGTCGTAGGTCCCGTCGATCACCAGCATCCGGAGTTCAAAGATCCGCCGGGTCAGGGCATGGGGGATCGCAGGCTTCTTAAGCGCCAGAAAGGACCGGTACAGAAGCTTAAGGAACCGCGGCTCCGGCGCGAACTCCCGCGCGAAGTAATCCGCCAGCTCCAGGAAATAACTTGCGTAGCAGGTGGTCTCCAGATCCTCGTTCAGCTCCGGGAAATAGTTCCGGATCTCGGCGCTTTCCAGGGTGAAGGAATCCCGCCCCTGGTACAGCCGGAACAGACCATAAGAAAAAGGCCGGGTCTTCCCCATGAAGGGGCTCCCCGGCTTTGCGGCGCCGCGGGCAAAAAAGGACAGCTTGCCCTGCTCTGACGTGAGCAGGGTGACTCTCCTGTCCCTTTCCCCGACCGGCATGGACTTGATCACCATGCCGGTGACTTCAATGACGCCGGCTCTCATAGTTTTACCTCAGCTTTCTCGCGTCGTAGCCGAAGCTCTTCAGCTGGGTCTCGTCGTCCCGCCAGTCGCGGCGGACCTTGACCCAGAGCTTCAGATTGACCTTCGCCTCGCACATCTCCTCTATGGCGATCCGGGCGCCGGTGCCGATGCGTTTCAGCATCTGGCCGCCCTTGCCGATGATCATGCCCTTGTGGGAGTCCCGCTCGCAGATGATGCTGGCCTCGAGATCGATGATCCCGTTTTCCCGCTCTTTCATGGATTCCACGGTCACCGCGATCCCGTGGGGGATCTCGTCCCGGAGGAGCCGCAGCGCCTGCTCCCGGATCATCTCCGCCGCGATGTCCCGCATGGGCTGCTCCGTGACGGTGTCCTCATCATAGAACATGGGGCCCTCCGGCAGATGGCGGTAGAGCACATCCATCAGGAGATCCGTGTTCTCGTTCCGGAGCGCCGACACCGCCACCAGGTCCGTGGGGGAGGCAAATTTCCGATAGGCCTCCAGGCTGTCCGCCAGGGCCTTCTTGTCTTTCACCTTGTCGACCTTGTTGACCGCAAGGATCAAAGGCTTCCTCACCTTCTTCAGCCGCTCCGCGATCTCCTGCTCCGAGGCGCCGATATAGCCGCCGGCCTCGACGATCCACAGGATCACGTCCGCCTCCTCGATGGTCTTCGCCGCCACATCGATCATGAATTTCCCGAGGCGGTTCTTCGCCCGGGTCAGGCCGGGGGTGTCCTCGAAGACGATCTGCCCCCGCTCGTCCGTGTAGACGGTGCGGATCTGGTTCCGCGTGGTCTGCGCCTTCTCCGAGGTGATCGCGATCTTCTGCCCGATCAGATGGTTCATCAGCGTCGATTTTCCGACATTCGGCCGCCCGATCAGCGCCACAAATCCGGATTTTGTCATAAATACCTCCTGTTACTCCCGGAACAAGGGCTGCACGTCCGTGA
>JAFPTK010000233.1 GCA_017400305.1 Lachnospiraceae bacterium
ATGACGGAGCGGTCATAGCTGTATACGTCATCCGCCAGGATCATCCCGGGAACCAGATCGTTCGTCTTAACCCGTTTCATGGTAATATTATAGTTTGTAACGCAGGAAAATTAAAGTGTGAATCACAACATTTAGTTAAGGTATTTCAGCGGGTTGACCTGCGTGCCGTTCACCAGGATCTCGAAGTGCAGGTGAGGGCCCGTGCTCACACCGGTATTCCCCGACAGGGCGATCTTCTGTCCCTGTGAAACGCTCTGACCGGCCTTGACCAGCACCTTGGACAGATGACCGTAGCGCGTTGACATCCCGTTGGGATGCTGGATGTAGACCACATATCCGTAGCCGCTGCCCCAGCCGGCTTTGGTGACCACGCCGGAGGAACTGGCAGCCACCACCGTTCCCACCGGTGTCGCCAGATCGATCCCCTTGTGATAGGTGCTGGCCCCTCTGGTCGGACGGGATCTTCTTCCGAATCCGGATGACATCCGCCCGCCGGAGATCGGCCGCAGGAAGGTCGGCGGAGCGATCGTTCCCCGTTCCACGATCTTGGGGACCGCTTCCCAGGTCACCACTTCCTTGATGATGTCGCGGGCTACCTCGGTGTGATTTAAAAAGGTGGATTTCGCGATGATCTTGCGGAAGCCGGAGGACGGCTCCTGACGGGTCTCCGAATGATTGGTGTACCAGGTATCGTTCGGTATGATCACGACCTCCGCTTCGTAGCTCTCCTCGATGTATTCCTCCGTCTCGTAACGCACCGCCAGCTCAGGCTCGGGGACCGTGACGATGAGCTCGTCCTCCGGACGGATCGTCGAGCCCGCGTCCTCAAGGGTGGGATTCATCGCGATCAGATCTCCCAGCGCCAGCCCGTAGCTCTCGGCGATGACGGACAGCGTATCGCCCGATTTGACTTCATAGATCTGCGGGGTTTCCTTGTCCTTGGTCACCTCGTTGATCGCCGTCTCCAGATCCGTGATCTCACTCTCCGGCAGATAGGCTTCCACAACCTCGATCCGGTCGGCAAAATCCATTCCGTACAGCCCCAGCTTGAATTCGGAAAAGTCCATCTCCTCCGGCGTGCGCTCCTTTTGACCGAGCGCGTCCGACAGCGCCAGAAAAGAGCCTCCCTCCGGGAAGAGCGCGGTCTCTTCCGCTTCGGCTTCCTCGGCCGGCGCGACCTCCTGTACCCGGGCGGTCAGCACGTTGACCTCCCGGCCGGGATCCAGGATCAGCTCCGTCTGATACTTATGCTCCGGGTCGAAGACCGCCAGCGCGGAATCCAGCAGCCTGAGCACAGCGTCGGCATCGGCGAGGTTCACGGAATAATCGCCGATCTTGACGGTGTAGTGCTTTCCCAGTGTCGCGTGGATATTGGTCCTGAGGATCTCCAGCATCGCCGCGGTCACTTCCTCCGGGCTGTTCAGTTCCTGCAGATCCATATCCGTCTGATGTGTCACATTGGTCAGGGAAAGCTCCGCATCGGAGAGAGCCAGCGCGTTCCCAGATCTTGTGAGACGCTCGGCGGCGAAGGTCCGCCTGGCTTCACGCAGACAGGCAAACGCCTCCTCCTTGGAGGAGAGGATCCCCACCGGCACCTCGTTTAAGGACACCGCGAGTCGCATCCCTCTGGCCGAAAGATCGACACGAAAATTCGGCATCAGCAGCAGCCATATCAGGCAGGCCGCCGCTGATGCCAAAACCATTGCTTGTTCGATCCTTTTTTGTAATACCCGCTTAACCAAACCGGAAGAGAATCAATAATTACTCAGGATATATACCACCAGAACGCCGAGGTTTACTAACCCTGTCACCAGTGCGGCCACAGTCAGAGGAGTCGCAGCGCTCCTGCGGTGGAGGAAGCTGTCCTCCATTGCCTCCATGCGCTGATTCAGGCCTGTGATCGCCGTGTCAAGCGTCGACGTCTGCTTGGCAAGGTAATCGTTCATCGATGCCTGGACGTTGCGGTAGATCCGGACACCGACATCGTGCGTGTTCTTATCCGTCTCGGCAGCCCGGTCATTGAAGCGATCGAACATGCCCGAGGGATCTCCCATGCCGCTCATGGTCGCGGAAATATTGTCCATCTGGACTCCGAAACGGTTCAGCTCGCTCTGCAGATCAGAGAGCGTCTGCTGCAGCTCGTTCTGCCGCTCCGCATCCGCCGACCGGCGTGCGATCTCCAGATTGGCACGCTCCTCCTGCCGGCGCTCGCTCTCCGCCTCACGGTCCGCGCGCTCCTTCCTGTCCGCCTCACGGATCCGGGCGTCCTCGGATGCGCGTTCATCGATCAGATCCCTGATGCGGTTCATCGATGCCTCGATCGCGGCGGTATCGACTGTGGCGGCCGGTGCAGCGGCAGGTGCCGCATGCGCCGCTTCGGATGCCTTGCCGGCCTGCTCCAGCATCATGCGGATCCGGCGATCCTCCCCATCGATGATCTCGCGGATCTCATCCACACAGGCGGCATTCTTCTCGTAGATACGCTGCATATCGTCCAGCTGCATGCGGATCTGCCCGGCCATCTGGCGGAGCGCATCGCTCCCGTCCGGACCGCGCATCCCGCCCTGGGCATACCCGTTCATCATGCCGCCGCGGCGCATGTCCGGCTCCTGGGCGTATCCGTCATCCTGCCCCATCCGGTTATAGCGATCCATGAACCCGTCGGAACCGCCGGCATAGCCGCCTTCCTGATAACGCATCCCCTGTCCGCGATCATTTCTTCTGTCGTACATTGGTTTCCCCCTTTACATCGGTGACTACTATTGGTGAATTATACCAAAAATCTTGTTGAATCCTGCAAATATTTGTGCACTTTTACATGATGTTTACTGCTCGTTCATATTTTGTTCACAATTACATTTTATACTTATTTCAGACAAAGCGAAAGGGATAAAACATTCTTCCTCTATAACGACAGTTTTTCATAATCGCCCGGATGCCGCAAGGTGTCCGGGCACTCCTCTTTTATTGGCAGTCAATCCTCATGTCGGATATTCGTTGACGGACATCTCGCTTAATGCCTGGATCTCCTCGTTGAGCTGACGCATGCGGGAATCCAGTTCTGCCACCATTCGGGCGCACTCCATGAGTTCGGTGTTGATGTGCGCCGGCGCATTTCCCTCGAACTTGTACTGGATCTTATGTTCCAGACTGGCCCAGAAATCCATGGCGACCGTCCGGATCTGCATCTCGACCTTGGTTTCCACAATGCGGTCCGAGAGGTAGACCGGCAGCAGTACCACCATATGGTAACTCCGGTATCCGCTGGATTTCGGGTTCAGGATATAGTCCTTGACCGCGACCACCTTGATATCGCTCTGCTTGCTGATCATCTCCGCGATCCGGTAGATGTCCGAGGTAAAGGAACAGATCACACGGATCCCGGCGATGTCGTTGACATACTTGACCATGTTTTCGATCGTCGGATCGTATCCGTGGCTCTTGAGCTTTTTGACGATGCTCTCCGAGGTCTTGATGCGTTTTTTTACATGTTCGATCGGATTGTACAGATGGACATGCTGAAATTCGTCATTTAAGATCTCGATCTTGGTCGCGATCTGCTTGAGCGCAGAGGAATACACCAGCTGCACTTCCTTCCAGCTTCTGATCTCGCTTTCGTTTCCTACCTGTAATTCCATCTCATTCTACCGTAACACTCTTGGCCAGATTTCTCGGTTTATCGACATCGCATCCGCGGCCGACCGCGATATAATAGGCCAGCATCTGCAGCGGGATGATCGCCAGGGAATCCGCAAAGAGCGGATTGGTCTCCGGCAGTGTCACCGTGTAGTCCGCCGCATTTTCGATCTCTGAGCTGCCCATCGTGGTAACCGCCAGTACAACGGCACCGCGTGCTTTGACTTCCTTGATATTGGAGAGCATCTTGTCCTTTAAGGCCGGCTGTGTCGCAACGGCGGCAAACAGCGTTCCCTCCTCCACCAGCGAGATCGTCCCATGCTTCAGTTCGCCGGCTGCATACGCCTCCGAATGAATATAGGAGATCTCCTTGAGCTTGAGCGATCCCTCCAGGGATATGGCATAATCGATGCCGCGTCCGATAAAGAACACATCCCTGGCTGCGATATAGCGGCTGGCGATCCGCTGGATCTCCTCCCGGTTATTCAGCAGCATCTCGATCTGCTCCGGAAGCTTGGTCATCTCGTCGATCATGGCCTTGTACTTGCGGCCGTGCAGGAATCCGCGCGCGCCGGCAAACTTCATCGCCAGCAGATACAGGGCGATCAGCTGTGCGCTGTACGCCTTCGTCGTCGCGACGGCGATCTCGGGGCCGGCCCACGTATACATGACGAAATCAGCCTCGCGGGCGATGCTGGATCCGACGACATTGACGATCGCCAGGATCTTGCAGCCGACCTCCTTGGCCATCTTGAGCGCTTCCAGAGTATCCGCCGTCTCGCCGGACTGACTGATGACGACCACCAGATCATCATGCTTAAGGAGCGGATCCCGATAACGGAACTCCGATGCCAGATCGACCTCGACCGGCATCCTGGCAAGGTTTTCAAAGATATACTTGGCCACCACACCCGTGTGATAGGCGCTTCCGCAGGCCACGATGAACACCTTGTTCACCGCTGCCAGCTCCTCCTCCGTCATTTTGAGCTCTTCGATGACGATCCTGCCGTTCTGCAGCCGGGGGCTTAAGGTATCCCGCACGACTTTGGGCTGCTCCATCATCTCCTTCAGCATGAAGTGCTCGTATCCGCCCTTTTCCGCGGCGGACACATCCCAATCCACCGTTGTCGGAGTCTTCTCGAGGACCTCCTCATCCATCGAGTAATAATCTACCCGATCGGTGCGGATCTCCGCGATCTCCATATTATCGACATAGACTACCTTGCGGGTATGCCGCAGGATCGCTGTCACGTCACTGGCGATGAAGTTCTCTCCCTCGCCGATCCCGACGATGAGAGGGCAGTTCTTGCGCACCGCGTAGAGGGTGTCCGGATGATCCTTAAAGATGATCCCCAGTGCAAAGGAACCCTCGATGCGATGCAGCATCCGGATGATCGCTTTTCTGGGATCGCCGCTGTAATAGTGATCCAGCAGATGCGGCAGGACCTCGGTATCGGTCTCCGATACGAATTCGTAACCGCGCGCGATCAGACGCTTCCGGAGCGGCAGGTAATTCTCGATGATCCCGTTCATCACGACGGCGATCGACCGGTCGCGGTTGACATGCGGATGGGCGTTGTCCGTGTTGGGACCGCCATGCGTGGCCCAGCGGGTATGACCGATGCCGAGACCGCCCGGCAGAGTCTCCCCGCCGCGGGTGAGGTTATAAAGCACATTCAGTCTGCCCGCCGCTTTGGCGAGATTGATCTTTTCCCCGTCATAGACGGCCATCCCGGCCGAATCATAACCGCGGTACTCCAGACGCTCCAGGCCGTCCAGCAGGACGGTCGCCGCTTTGTTTTTACCGATGTAGCCGATGATTCCGCACATAAAATCCCCAATAATCCTTGTGATTGGTACAGCGCAGCACCAGTCTGCGCGGGAGCAGCCGATAACTCTTTCCCAGCCGGTAACCGGCATAACGGGCGGCGCATCGGAAGAGAAACACCGGGATCTCTTCCGGGTGACCGGTCTGTTTCAGCCACCGGAGAGTTTCGCTGACCAGACGCTTGCCTTCCTTCTCGGAGCGGACGCGCCCGAATACTTCCGGATGCATGGCCTGCGACACGCCCAGGTCAAAGTTCCTGTGAAACTGTTGGGAGGCCGTATAGTTGTGTGAGTGGATCACACGAGCCTCCGCACAGTAATGCACACTCATTCCGGCCCGCAGCGCCGCATTGGCAAATACCATATCCTCATTAAAGATCGCCGGTGCGGAAAAACCGCCCAGCCGGTCCCATGAGGAGCGCCGATACAGGGCACATACATTGGAAACGAAGAATGCCTTGATCCCCCGTCTCCCGATATCCTCAAGTACCCGTCGCTCGGAGACCTCCGGGTAATTAAAGCTCCTGGTAAACTGTTCCGCGGGACCGGCATCCTCCGCGGGGATCTGTCTGGCATAGACCACCGCAGCCGACGGATCCTCTTCCAGTACGGCGAGGAGCCGTTCGATCAGGGATCCGTCCGCCGGTACCGCATCCATGGTCATAAACAGCAGATACGTCGCGTCCGACAGGGAGGCACCTTCATTTCGGGTCGCCGCGTGGTCAAAATCCGCACGGGCCACCTGTCTCACCAGCAGGTTGGGAAAGCGCTCCGCGATCCGTTCCCGCTGCTCCCACTCGGCATATCTCTCGTGCTCCGTGTTCATCAGGATGATGCGGCCGGGAGACACCGTCTGCTGCGTCAGCATCGTCAGGGCACGGATCAGCTTCCCGTCACGTCCGGGATCAAGGACCGGTATGACTACGTCTACCGGATTCACACCGCCTCCGCTACCGCAGATTCTTGGCGACATCCGCCGCGATCTTGTCACTGTAGCTCTGCACATCCTCCGATACGGTGTAAGCTGTATCTTCAAACAGGAAGCCGTGCAGCCAGGTCACATTGGAGGCGAGATCCATCGGCAGTACGCTGGAGCCGACCTTGGACCCCATGCTGCCGGTTGCCCGCATGGACTCCTCCGGAAATCCCTCGTCCGCCACGACCCGGTACTTGGCGATACCGCCGAGCATCTCGATGATCTCGGAGAGGTCGAGGGAGGTATAGGTCTCTTTGAAGACGCTGTTGGCGATCTTGGTCAGCTTCCCGATGTCGGCCTGTTTGGCCTTTTCCAGTGTTGCCATGAGGACCCGGCGCTGTCTCTCCGCACGGGCAAAATCATCACCGACATACCGGATCCGGCAGTAGGCAGTCGCCTGCAGACCGTTTAACGTCTGCAGTCCGGACTGCGTCACCGGTGTGTAGTCGACTCCGGCGGTCGCCGCAAATTCGTCTTCGTTGGCCGCATTCTTTCCGACCTTTTTCCCGACCATACTGATCTGATAGTTGTTCAGATGGTCGATGACGGAGCTTTCGACGTCAACCTGCACGCCGCCGAGGGCATCGATCGTATCCGTGAGACCGGTGAAGCCGACCGTCACGAAATCGGAGATGTCCATGTCCAGGTTCATATTGAGCATGGAGATCGCCTGCGCCGGTCCGCCCTTGGCATAAGCGCCGTTGCACTTATTATAGGTGTCGTTTGAAAGGTTCAGATACGTATCGCGATAGACACTCACCAGCTTGATCTCGCCGGTATCCTGGTTGATCGAGCAGATGATGATCGTATCGCTTCGCGTATTCTTGTTCAGCTGCTTCTCACGTGAGTCGACACCGAAGAGGGCGATATTCCGGTAACCCTGCATCTCCTGATTGTCCGCTACCGTCTCATTGATGATGATCTCATTTTCCTTGAGATCCACCGTGCCGGAAGAATCCGGTGTGGTCACGACATTCAGGTTGGTCTTGCCGACGCTCGTCACATTCATCTTGACGAACAGATAGTAAGCACCTGCCAGCAGGAACAGCAGTACCACGATCTCGATCGCAAAGATCACGATCGCCTTCTTTTTCCGCTTGCTCTTGGCGCTGCCGGAGGATTTGCGGGACGTCGTGTGATGGGATGATCCGCTGCTCTTTTTGCGGGCGGTTCCGCTCGAACTCCTCTTCTGTGTGTGACCAGAACTGCTCTTCCTGTGTGTCTGACCGGAGGATGACTTTTTCTTTACCGGAGGACGATCATCATAATCGTCGTAGTCGTCGTATCCGTCATAGTCCTCTTCGTAATCTTCTTCGTAATCTTTCGCCATGATCAATACCAAGCTCCATATTAAGTAACACCTGTTTTTTCAAAAACTCACAATATTATGCCACATCTCGGTGGAATATGCAAGTGGGGGTCAGTAGGCGTTCTTATTGATGAAACCCTTGAACATGGTGAGAAATAGGATCTTGATATCAAACTTGAGAGACCAGTTCTCGATATAGTAGATATCGTAATCGATCCGCTTGCGGATCGAGGTATCACCGCGGTATCCGTTGATCTGCGCCCAGCCGGTCAGGCCGGGACGGACCTGGTGACGCACCATGTACCGGGGGATCTGCTCCTCGTCACGGAACTTTTCCACAAAATTGGGGCGTTCCGGACGGGGCCCCACCAGACTCATCTGCCCCAGGAAGATGTTCATGAACTGCGGTGTCTCGTCCAGACTCGTCCGGCGCAGGAATCTTCCCACTTTGGTCACGCGGGGATCTCCGGGGGTCGTCCAGCCGTCCTCTTCCGTGCGCTTGTCCTGCATCTCCATGGTCCGGAATTTGTACATCATAAAGGGGACACCGTGTCTGCCGATCCGTTCCTGCTTGAAGATCACCGGTCCTTTGCTCGTTGTCTTCACGGCGATCGCGATGATCCCCATCGGGATGGCAAAGATGATCAGGGCGCACAGAGCACCGACGATATCGATCAGCCGCTTGATCGCGCGATTTAAGGTGTTGGTCAGAGCCACATAGCGGATACTGATCACCGGCAGACCGGCAATATCCTCCGTATAGGGATTGGAGGGGAACAGACTGGTGTAGTCCGGGATGAACTTGGTGTGGATCCCGGTCTTTTCACATTTGGATACCAGCTCCTCCAGTCGGTCATAGGCATTCAGAGGCAATGTGATGGTGATCTCGTCGAATTCATTGCGGTCGAGATAATCCTGCAGCTCATCGATCTTGCCGATGACCTTGACCCCGTGATACGACGTACCGAGCGGCACCTGATCATCCAGCACGCCCACGCAGTCATACCCCCACTGCGGGTTGGAGTCGATACGCATGATGTAACTCTCCGCTGCCCGGGAGTAGCCCACCAGGAGAACGTGCTTGATGTTGTACCCCCGCTTGCGGAAATAGCGCAGCACCGATCGTACCGCCATGCGGGAGATCATGAGCTGGATCACATTGATGACCACGAAGATACCGATCATGGTCCGGGAGAAGTTGATCTGTTTCAGGATATACAGGGTCACAAAGAAGCCCAGGAAGCCGGCTACGTTGGATTTGACGATATTGGCAAAATCGTCCCAGCTGCGTGAGACCCTCTGGGAATTGTAGAGACCGAAAGAGTAGTACAGGATCAGATAGGCGGGCACCAGAATATACAGCGCCCGGAAATACGTCTCCATCGGCAGAGCATAGACGTTCGGATCCTTTGTGGCAAAGATGGATTCGAACTTCAGCCACCAGGCGAACATATAGGCAAGCGCCGTCAGGGTTGCATCCATCACCAGATGCAGGCGATTTAAATATTTCTGGTTGTCCTTGATCAACCGACCGCCCTCCGGATCACATTCACATACAGCTCCACGATCAGGGAAAGGAGCTCGCCGCCTTCGGTATCCCCCACACTCCTCTGCAGGTCGGATGCGGCGATCCGGCCAAGACCCTCCGCAAGACCCTTCAGATACGGAGAGAGCAGATCCTTCCGCGCAAAGTACACCCCTTTGATCACGATCCCGGCCGCGAGGAGCGGCAGATCGAGCAACAGGAACCACAGCGGCAGATTTTTATATAGAAGAAACAGATTATTCCGCGCTGTCAGCCGCACCTTGAAGGCGTTGTGCCGGGAGCCGGAGGTGGCGCTCCCCGCATGCAGCACGAGAGCCCGGGGTTCATACAGATTGCGATATCCGTGAAGACGTGCACGGATCCCGAGATCGACATCCTCCAGATAGCAGAAGAAATCCTCGTCAAACAATCCCAGTTCCAGCAGCAGATCCCGTCGATAGAGGGCCGCTCCCGCACAGCAGCTGGTGACCGATGTCCGCCGGTTATACCAGCGGCTGTCCGCATCCCTGCCGGGGGAAAAGGCCCAGCCCAGCGCACAGTACAGATCCCCGCAGCTGTCGATCCGCCGCGGTGCCGTCCGGGTGAGCATCCGGGCCTGTACCGCAAAGGTGCTCTCACCCGTCTCCTCCATCACATGAAGCAGCGTATGGAGAGCCCCCCGTTCCAGCCGGGCATCATTATTGAACAGGAATACATACGGCGTCCGGGCCGCCCGGATCCCGCAGTTGACCGCGTGGGCGAAGCCGCGGTTTTCCTCGGACCGGATGAAACGGATCTGCGGATGAATGTTCCGCAGATCATCCGTACTACCGTCCGTCGATCCGTCGTCCACGACGATGATCGAGGAAGCCGGAACCTCGTGCAGCAGCGAATCGATGCAGCCGTAGAGCTCCGCCTTTCCGTTATAATGCGGTATCACCGTGGTGATCTTATCTCCGATCCCGACCATCCGTATCCTGATCTCCCTTCAAATTCTTCTGATCCAAAGCGGATCCCAGAGGATCCGGTATCCGCGCCTGCGGATCTCCCGACAGAGCGCCGCACTCTTACTCACGCGATCCCGGCGATCTCCAAAATCGGTCCTGGCGGAAAACAGCCAGGGCTTCCACTCCTCCATCCGGGGATCCTGTGACAGTTCCCGGAGCAATTCCGGCCGAATGGTCATCTGTGCCAGATCCACTGCCCCGGCATCCTGCGCACAGGCGGCGCGATGGGTAAATCCGCCGCTGAAACCGGCAGGAAGTCCGTCGAACAGGATCCCGCCGTCCTCTGTGTACAGACCGCCGATCATCCGACCCCGCCGATCGATCAGTTTCCCTCCGACCGCCCCGATATCCGGACGCGCGGAGAACAGATCGTCAAAGTAATGGACCCGAAGGAAACCGCGATGCGGCATCTCCTCCACGGCGGCGTTGATCCCGCGGTCCCGCAGGTGCGCCATCACGGCGCGTTTCCCGGCATCGTGCGCCCAGCTCTTATTAGCGCCGCTCTCCGCCGTCGATTCGGCGTGGGATCTCCAGTGGTAGAGCACCCGCGGCACATGGAGGAAGACCTCCTCGGGTTTTAACCCCCGCTTCTCCGTATCTGCCGTAAGACGGAGAAACAGATCATGGTCCTGCGCCCCGTCGTAGGCCTTGCGGAGCTTAAGGCGCTTTAAGGTCTCGGCCTCGATCACCGCAAAATGGCAGATGTAGTTGTTGGAAAGCAGATAATCATAATTATAATCCGGTTTCCGGTTGGGGGCAAAAAAGTGCCTGCCGGATCCCGGCGCTTCCTCCGTGAACTTATCCTCATCCGTGTAGACGAGAACAGGGCGGATCCCCTTTTCTCCTGCGTCCTGTATCGCGCGCGCCACATGATACAGAGCATCCGGTGCCAGCAGATCGTCGTGATCCAGCAGGCCGATGTATTCCCCGGAAGCCCGTGCGATCCCCGCATTGGTGTTTTCGGAGATCCCGCCGGGTTCCTCGGTGAGGATCAGTTCTACATTTTCGAAGCTCTGTTCCTCGACGGATGCACGCATCTGACGCAGGTAGTCAGGCGGTGTCCGATAGCAGGGGACAACAACAGAAATGCGCGGGGCTTCGCCCGCGCTGACTGCCGGATGCATCTCCGTGCGCTGCCTGTCCAGTTCCTCCGGGGAGGGAGCCTCATAGACATACGGCTGTTTTTCGTCCGACAGACGCTCTCTCACTGCGGCGATCGTCGCAGTGAGACCGTTGCGTCTGGCGTAATCGATCGTTTTTATGATGTTGGCGGAATGCATGACTCAGATTCCCGCCACCTCCTTTACCGCCGCGGTGAGCGCCGCTTCCTTTGCCCGGGCATCCTCGAGACTGCTGCCCTTTACGCCGATGTAGAATTTGATCTTCGGCTCGGTCCCGGAAGGGCGGGCGCAGCACCAGGCGTCATCATCCAGTGCAAAATACAGCACATTGGAGCTCGGCAGACCGGTCTTGCCCTTTTCGCCGGTCTTAAGATCCAGCGTTTCACCGGACTTGTAATCGCGGAACTGTTCTACCGTCCAGGTACCGAATTTCTTCGGCGGATTGCCGCGAAGCTTGTCCATGAGCGCGGCGATCTCCTTCGCACCCTCGATCCCCTTCATGGTGATCGCGATCTGCCCCTCCTTGTAGAAGCCGTATTTCTCGTAGATATCGATCATGGCATCCCAGGCGGTCTTGCCCTGCGTCATGTAATAGGCAGCCAGCTCGCACAGCAGCATGACAGCGACCGTGGCGTCCTTGTCCCGCGCATGCGTGCCGGCAAGGCATCCGTAGCTCTCCTCCAGACCGAACACATACTGATAGGAATCCGCTTCCTCGAAGATCCGGATCTGTTCCCCGATGTACTTAAATCCGGTCAGACACTCCACATAATGCAGGCCGTAGTCCTCCGCGATCGCCTTTGCCAGGTTGGTCGTGACAATGGTGGTCACGAAAGCGGGGTTCTCGGGCATGCGGCCGGTAGCCGCCCGCTCTCTGAGCACATACTCGCCGATCAGCATCCCGCTCATATTGCCGGTGAACATGATATATTCTCCGGACACCCGATCCTTGGCGAAGATCCCCAGACGATCGCCGTCGGGGTCGGTCGCGAGCACCACATCCGCATCCTTTTCCTTCGCCAGCTTCAGCGCCAGTTCGAACGCCTTCGGATCCTCCGGGTTGGGGTATTCCAGCGTCGTGAAGTCGGGATCCGGCTCCTCCTGCTCCGGCACCACATAGACATTCTTGAAGCCGAGCTCCTTAAGGATCCTGGTGGTGGGCTTTAAGGAGGCTCCATGGAAGGGAGAGTATACGATCTTTAACTTGTCGCCCACCGCATCGATCGCCTCCTGATGGAGGACCTGCTGCTTCAGCGCTTCCATATAGGCGTCATCGATCTCCGTGCCCCAGGTCTGATAGAGTCCCTGTGCGATGGCATCCTCGCGTGACATGGTCTTCATCTCATGATAATCGGTGATCGCACGTACCTCATTGATCACACCGATATCATGCGGCGGGGTCATCTGAGCACCATCTGCCCAGTAAGCCTTGTATCCGTTGTATTCCGGAGGATTGTGCGATGCCGTCACCATGACGCCTGACTGGCAGCCGAAATAGCGAAGAGCAAAGGACAGCTCCGGTGTGGGGCGAAGGGTGTCGGACAGATAGGCCTTGATCCCGTTCGCGGCGAGACAGAGCGCAGTCTCTTCGGCAAATTCCGGTGAATAGCGGCGGCAGTCGTAGGAGATACAGACCCCCTTGGACGGGTCGCCGTTCTTTTTGATGTAATTGGCAAGACCCTGTGTCGCCTTGCGGACCATGTAGATATTCATGCGATTCGTCCCTGCGCCGATCACGCCGCGCAGACCGCCGGTGCCGAATTCGAGTTCCTTGTAGAAGCGATCCTCTACTTCTCCGTCATCATTGCGGATCGCGAGCAGCTCTTCCTTGGTCTTCTCATCAAAGTACGGATCATTCAGCCAGTATTCCAGTTGCTTTCTTGCGTCGCTCATAATTGGAGCCCTCCTTCTTCCATGTTGGTTGCATAGATCTCCCTGACCTTCGGCAGGGCGTGCTTAAAAGATTCTACAATCTGCGGATCAAAGTGCGATCCGGATCCTTCTTCGATGATCGAAACCGCCTTTTCAAACGAGAAGGGTTCCTTGTAGCTTCGGCGGGACACCAGGGCATCGAAAACATCCGCAACGGCCATCACACGTGCGGAAAGAGGGATCTCCTCCCCTTTGAGACCGTACGGATAACCGCTCCCGTTCCATTTCTCGTGATGAGAGGTCGCCAGATTCCTGGCCTCCTTGAGGTAACCGGAATCCGCCACCAGCTCGATCGCCTTGTTGATGATCGCATTTCCGGCGGTCGTGTGGCGCTTCATGATCTCGAATTCCTCGTCCGTCAGCTTCCCGGGCTTATTCAGGATGGCATCGGGAACCGAGATCTTGCCGACATCATGCAGCGGAGCGGAGCTTGCGACATTTTCGATGAACTCCTCCGTGACCTGGTCCTGATAAACCCCGTCCGCCGCCATCTGGTTTAAGATGATCCTCGCATAGGCGGCGGTCTTGCGGACGTGATCCCCGGTGCACTTGTCCCGGCTCTCCACCAGATCCGCCAGCACCAGGATCAGACCGCTCTGCATCCGGGTGATCGACTCCGTCTTTTTCTGTGATTCGTCAAAATAGGAAACGGTAGATGCCATGGTGGCCGCAAAGGAATCATACAGATTCTCGATCTCGTCTCCCGTCCGGATCTGCAGATCCTTGAACTTCTCGACGCTTTCATCCCGCGCCTGCTCGGAATTGTATGCAAACTCATCCGCGCGCTCGGTCATCGCATTGAGAGGCAGGATCAGGTAGTACTCTGCCGCCCACAGACCGAACGCAAGGACGATCAGGAAGAAGCCGCTGAAAAGGGTCATGACACGGGTGATAAAGCCGATCTCATCCGCCCGGATATCCCCCATATCGATATCCGCTGCCGCGTAACAGACGGTCTTGCCGGTACTGTCACGGACCGGCGTATAAGAGGTCAGCAGCCATCCGTATCGGGCGTCCGTGATGATGGGGTCGATCTCTCCTCCGGCTAACAGCGTCGGTACGACATTGCCGAAGGACTCATCAAAGGGGATCACAGCCCCGGGCTCCTCTCCCTCCAGCTCCTCGGTGTCGAGATCGAATACCACATGACAGCCGTCCTCCCGGATCTGATAGGCATACAGATATTCGATATCCGTGGAACTGGCGCGGATGAGCTCCAGCTGCGCTTTCGTCTCCGCATAGCCCGGAGCGGATGCTCCCAGTGCGAGATAATCCTCCACACGATCCCCGTTGATCAGGCCGGATGCAAGAGTCGAGATCTCCTGACCGATCCTGGTGTAATCCTCGATCGCGGAGCGGTGATACAGCAGATAGCTGATCCCGGCCGTCGCAACGGCCATAAAAGCGGCCGCCACACCGATCAGGAGAGTGATCTTGGATTTTAAGGACATCGCCCGGGTCGTCATCCGCAGCACCCGGCGTCTCTCCTCGTCGGAGAGAGGCTTCTGCTGCCAGCTGTGGAACCGGAGCCGCTGCTGCACCGATTCCGGTATGAGCCTGAGGATGAGGAGCACCACGACCATATGAAGCGTCTTGTCGATCACATCCAGCAACATATCCAGCAGGAAATGAGCCCAGAAGGCCGACATGACGCCGCGCTCTACCAGCGCTCTCGAGAACGGCTCCGACGCGACTCCGGAGACATCAAAGCCGAAAAGCAGCCAGCTGATGATCGAGCCGATTCCGCCGCCGATCAGAGAAAAGATGAGGATCGCCTTGATGCATCCGAGGGGCTTCTTAAACCATCCGTGCCGGGAAAAATACCCTGCACAGAAGGCGATCAGCACACTGGTGAAGGCATAATACATATTGGTGGGATCGTTGACCCCGTTGATGATATTGGAGACATAACCGACGACGATCCCTGGCAGATAGCCCCCGAGAGCGGATGCCAGGATGATACCGACACAATCAAAGTACAGCGGAAGCTGTAGGATACGCATCAGCCAGGATCCCAGAAGATCCAGTGCCACGCCGCCGACCAGCAGGATCAGCAGATAGAGGTACCGATGTTGTTTATTCACCTCTTGCGTTTGAGCAGTCATGGGTATAATTTACTATATTTTACAAAAATGTGCAAGAATACTTCCTTATTCAATATCTTGCGGTTTGTAATAAACCGTCCACCACATGTCGAAATATCGAGCTGAATTTGACATTATTTCGCAAAGATGTTACAATTCGGTTACATTTTACCTTTTTTGAGGAACGAAGGATCGATGAGACGGGGGAAAGCACAATCGAATCGTGCGCGGACAGCCGGCTGGACGGCAGCTCTTATTCTGGGCTGCGCTGTTCTGTCATGCCCTGTTTCCGCCCTTGCGACGGAAACCGGTCTGGATCCGCTCATAGCGGGGGCGGGATCCCTCCTTGATCCCCGTACCCCTCAGGCCGATCCTACGGCTCTGCCGCAGTATTCCCTGAAAGCGGCGGATGTTTCCGGCAATACCCCGGCCAAATCCTCCTCCCTGTTTGAGGCGATCCCGGCCGCCACGCAGACCCTCGTCGCGCGGGCTGCTGATACGGAAAAGGACAAGTCCGCCGTCTCCGGTCAGGAAACGACCGATGACGGACAGGAAGTGTCGGCACCGGCTGTCGAGGAGGAGACTCCCGCACCGGAATCCGCAGAGAAACCTGCGCCGGAGCCGGAAGAGGAAAGCTCCACCCTCGTCATGGCGGATGTCAATCAGACGCTGAATGTCCGTGTAGAACCGGATCCCTCCGCGGAGAAGATCGGTGTGCTCTACAAGGACTGCGGAGGTACGATCCTGGAGCGGCGGAACGGATGGACAAAGCTTCAGAGCGGTGATCTCGTCGGCTGGGCCAGCGATGATTATCTGCTGTTCGGCAAGCAGGCGGAAGCACTGGCTGCCGACGTCGGCAATCTGATCGCCCGGATCGGTACGGACTCCCTGCGCGTCCGCAAGGAGGCCAGCAAGGACAGCGGTATCTACGGACTGGTCAAGACCGGTGAGACCTACGAGGTTGTCAAAAGGGATGACGGATCCGGTTTCGTCTGCATAGATTACAAAGGAAAAGAGGGCTACGTCAGCTCCGATTTTGTCAAGGTGGATTTCAAGATCGATACCGGCGAGACGCTGGAAGCGATCAACAAACGTGAGAAAGCGGAGGCGGAGAAAAAAGCCAAGCTGGTCGCCAACCAGGGAGCTGTTGCCGCCAATACGGACGAGGTGAAGCTCCTTGCCGCTCTGATACAGTGCGAAGCGGGCAATCAGCCCTACGAAGGGAAGCTGGGCGTGGCGGCCGTCGTCATGAACCGGGTGCGCAGCGGCGCCTACCCCAATTCGATCTACAGCGTCATCTACGCCTCCGGACAGTTCGGGCCGGCGGCGACCGGTCAGGTGGCTTCCGCCTATGTCGGCGAGATCGCCATCGGACAGAGCTGCTATACGGCCGCGCAGGCCGCGATCAACGGCGAGACGACCGTCGGCGGTGCCTGCCACTTCCGACGTGCCGGCAGTCATGAAGGCGTCGTGATCGGCAATCACGTCTTCTGGTAAGTCAAAGGAGATCCAATTATGAACATGGTACTATTCTGGTTGATCATTCTGGTCGCGTGTGTGGCGATCGAGCTTTTTACCATGGGACTGACCACGATCTGGTTTGCCTGTGGCGCTGTCGTCTCCACGCTTCTGGCGGTATTTATGCCGGACAACATCATCCTGCAGGTGATCGCCTGCATCGTCGTATCCATCGCCGTCACGCTCACCGTCCGTCCGATCGCGGTCAAATATTTCAATAAGGACCGGACTCGGACCAACATCGAGAGTATGATCGGCAAACAGGGCGTCGTCATCGACGAGATCGACAATCTCCAGGGCTTCGGCCAGATCACGGTGGGAGGCATGGAGTGGAGCGCCCGCAATATCGTACAGGAAGAGAAGATCCCCGTCGGCGCGGTTGTGATCATCCGCGCGGTCGACGGAGTCAAATTACTGGTGGAAGCCGAAGAGCAGCCTTCCAAAGAAGACTGACAGAAAGGAGTTATCATGGCTATCGTACTCATCGTATTCCTCGTCATCCTGCTGCTGGTACTCGTCTCCTGCATCACGATCGTTCCGCAGGCGCACGCGTACGTAGTGGAACGCCTGGGAGCCTATCAGGGCACCTGGAACGTGGGACTCCACATCAAGATGCCGTTCCTTGACCGGATCGCCCGGCGCGTCAATTTAAAGGAGCAGGTCTGTGACTTCCCGCCGCAGCCCGTGATCACCAAGGACAACGTCACGATGCAGATCGATTCGATCGTATTCTTCATGATCACCGATCCCCGGCTGTTTGCCTACGGTGTGGAAAATCCGATCCTTGCGATCGAGAACCTCACGGCGACCACCTTAAGAAATATCATCGGCGACATGGAACTCGATCAGACGCTGACCTCCCGTGAGATCATCAACACCAGGATGCGCTCGACACTGGACGAGGCGACCGATCCCTGGGGGATCAAGGTCACCCGCGTGGAGCTTAAGAATATCACCCCTCCTGCCGCCATCCGCGATGCGATGGAGAAACAGATGAAGGCAGAGCGGGAAAAGCGGGAAGCGATCCTCAAGGCCGAGGGTGTGAAACAGGCGACCATCCTGGAATTCGAAGGTAAGAAAGAGGCACAGATCCTCAAGGCGGAGGCCGACAAGAAGGCAACGATCCTGGCTGCTGAGGCTCAGAAGGAGAAGGAGATCCGGGAAGCAGAGGGACGCGCGGAAGCCATCCGTCAGGTCCAGCAGGCGAATGCGGAGGGTATCCGCATGATCCGCGAAGCGGGCGCCGACGAGGCGGTCCTGCGCATCAAATCTCTGGAAGCATTTGAAAAGGCAGCAGACGGACAGGCGACCAAGATCATCGTTCCCTCCGAGATCCAGGGACTGGCCGGTCTCGCCGCCGGTGTGCAGGGTGTACTGACCGATAAGGCCAATATTCCCTCCTGAAGGATACAGGGGTAGACAGATATGGAAGGTTTTAAGCTGCACGGCAGAGATTTTCTGAAGCTCCTCGATCTCACCACCGAAGAGATTACGGAGCTGCTTGATCTGGCTGCCGATCTGAAGAAAAAGAAAAAAGAGGGGATCCCGCACGACGTATTCCGCGGCAGGAATATCGCCCTCATCTTTGAAAAGACCAGCACCCGGACACGCTGTGCCTTTGAGGTGGCCGCGCACGATCTCGGGATGGGATCCACCTATTTAAATCCCACGGACTCCCAGATCGGCAAAAAGGAATCCATCCGGGATACCGCACGGGTGCTCTCCGGGATGTTTGACGGGATCGAATACCGGGGATACGGACAATCGATCGTGGAGGAGCTGGCGCAATATGCGGATGTCCCGGTCTTCAACGGTCTCACCAATGAATTCCATCCGACCCAGATGCTCGCCGATCTGCTCACCATCCGGGAGCACTTCGGCAAACTGAAGGGCTTGAAGCTCGCCTATCTGGGAGACGCCCGCTACAACACCGGAAATTCTCTCTGTGTCGCCTGCGCCAAAATGGGGATGGATATCTCGATCGTCGCACCGGAGAAATACTGGCCGGACGCCGCGCTCCGCAGGACCTGCGAGGAGATCGCCGCGCAGACCGGCAGCAGGATCCACTGCACGGAGGATGTGAAGGAGGGAACCGCAGGAGCGGATATCATCTCCACCGATGTCTGGGTCTCCATGGGGGAGCCGGATGAGATCTGGGAGGAGCGCATCCGGGATCTGACGCCCTATCGCGTCGACCGGAGCGTCATGGACAATGCCGGAAAAGAAGCCATCTTCCTGCACTGTCTGCCGAGCTTCCACGACCTCGGCACGGGGATCGGACAGAAGATCCATGAAAAGTACGGACTCACCGAGATGGAGGTGACCGATGAGGTCTTTGAGTCCGCGCAGTCTCTCGTATTTCAGGAGGCGGAAAACCGGATGCACACCATCAAGGCCGTCCTGTACGCCGCATTGTGAAGCATTCGGATCCCATATGAACAGGAATTCCATCGCCGGGCAGCTTACCACCAAATGGGCTGCCCGTCATCTTGATTACAGACTGCAGACGATCTCCACCCAGGAGGACGCAAAGGCGTTGGTGCTCGCCGGCGCTCCGCACGGCTCTCTCGTGGTCACGGATGACCAGACCGGCGGACGCGGACGGGGCAGCAGGACATGGAGCTGTCCGCCGGGTTCCAACATTGCCATGAGCCTCATCCTGCGGCCGGCACTTGCGCTCCCGCAGGTGCCGGCGCTGACCCTGGTCGCCGGGCTTGCGGTATCACAGGGGATCGCGGATCTGCTGCCTGCGGAATGGCAGGATCAGATCCTCATCAAGTGGCCGAATGATGTCGTCATCCGGAAACGCAAGATATGCGGGATCCTGACCGAGACACAGCTCCGGCCGGACGGATCCGTCGATGCCTGTATCGTCGGCATCGGGATCAATGTCCGACAGACGATGTTCCCGGAAGAACTCCGGGAGATCGCCGGCTCGATCCTGTCACAGACCGGGATCCGTGTCGGGCGCTCCGCACTCATCGCCTCTTTCGCCGGCAGGATGGAAGAGTACTATGGCGTGTTTGCTGCCGCCCGCAGCTTTGCGCCGCTGATCGATCGGTATGAGAAGCGGCTCATCAACCGTGATGCTCCCATCCGGGTCCTCGATCCCGCGGGAGAATGGGAGGGAACGGCACAGGGCGTGGATGAGAGCGGCGCTTTGATCGTAACGGCACAGGACGGCACCCTTCACCGGATCGGCGCCGGAGAAGTGAGTGTGCGGGGATTGTATCAGTACACCGATTAAGGAGGAGAAGGATCATGGTATTCGTCATTGATGTCGGCAACACCAATATCACCTGCGGCGTCTTCGCCGGGAAGACCGTCAAGGCAACCTGGCGGCTTACGACACAGACGGCCCGCACCTCGGATGAATACGGCTTTGCCCTGTTAAATCTCCTCTCTGTCAGCGGCTTAAAACCGGCTGATCTCTCGGGCATCATCATCGCCAGTGTCGTCCCCAAGATCATGCACGCGCTGGTCGGCGCCTGCGTCAAATATCTGGGAAAACGTCCCTATATCGTCGGACCGGGGATCAAGACCGGCATCCGGATCACGACCGAAAACCCGCGGGAGGTCGGCCCCGACCGCATCGTAGACATCGTGGCAGCCTATACCCTCTACGGGGGACCGACACTTGTGATCGATTTCGGCACAGCCACCACCTATGACCTGGTGGACGAAAAAGGGGATTTCGGTGTCGGCATCACCGCGCCGGGATTGCGGATCGCCGCCAAGGCTTTGTGGGAGGACACCGCAAAGCTGCCGGAGATCGAGATCCGCAAGCCTGACTCGATCCTGGCCGGTGAGACCGTATCCAGCATGCAGGCCGGCCTCGTCTACGGTCAGATCGGACAGACCAAATACATCATCGAACAGGTGCGCAGGGAAAGCGGCTTCCGGGACATGAAGGTCGTGGCCACCGGCGGACTCGGCCGGATGATCTCCGAGGAGTGCGAAGAGATCCAGGTCTACGATCCGCTCCTCACCCTCAAGGGATTGAAGATCCTCTATGACAAGAACCGACGAACCAAACCGGACACGGAGGAATTTGAAAATGAAGGATGAGATCCGTGACGATTATTCCGAGACGATCAGGGAAGCGGAAAAATTCGGACTCCGCGCGGACGGACGGATCGTCCTGTGCGGCGCCAATGCCTATGAACAGAAATTCTACTTTAACCCCCTCTTTCAGAAGATCCCGGAGAGTATCCGGGAGGAGCTGAGGATCATCTGTGTCCTGTTCACGCAGGAGGCGGGCGGTGTCTTCACGATCGAATTCGAAGAGGACGGAGAGATCTTCTTACGCACGGAGTGCGATGAGGAGGATATCACCTGGGACAGCGTGAGCGCCGGCCTCCTCTCCGGTGAGATCCGCAGAAAGAGAGAGGAACTCTTTCAGGCGATCTCCCTCTACTATCGAGCGATCATCCTGCATGAAGACATGAGCAGCCTGCTGACCGAGGAGGATTGAATGACCAGGGGCTCCCCCTCCGGTCTTACACAACCCCTTACGATCGGGACGGTCACCCTCCCCAACCGGCTGATTCTCGGACCGATGGCGGGAACGACCGATCTGTCCTTCCGTACCCTCTGTCATGAGATGGGAGCAGGACTCGTCTGCGGGGAAATGGTCAGTGCCAAGGCCGTGATCTACCGAAATAAGAACACCGCTGCTCTCTGTCGGACCTCTCCGGAGGAACACCCGGTGAGTCTCCAGCTCTTCGGCTCCGAGCCGGAGATCATGGCGCAGGCGGCTGAGATCCTTAAGGAAACCTATGACTATGATCTGCTCGATATCAACATGGGCTGTCCGGTGGCCAAGATCGTATCCAATGGCGAAGGAAGCGCTCTGATGAAGGATCCGGCGCTGATCGAGCGGATCGTCGACCATGTCGTGCGTGCCGCCGGATGCCCGGTGACCGTTAAGCTGCGGAAGGGTTACGGAAAAGACGAGAATACGGCTGTTCGCTGTGCCAAAGCTGCCGAGGCCGGCGGTGCTTCCCTGGTGACGATCCACGGACGCACCCGGGAACAATTCTACAGCGGGCAGGCGGACTGGTCTGTCATTCGCCAGGTGAAGGACGCCCTTGCCATCCCTGTCGCCGGCAGCGGCGATGTGACAGACGGCCCCTCCTGTGCTAAAATGTTCTCCGAAACCGGCTGTGATGCCGTTATGATCGCCCGTGCCACACAGGGGAATCCCTGGATCTTCCGTGAGATCCTCACATGGCTTACAGAGGGTGAGACACCCGCAGGACCCACCCGGGAGGAAACGGTCGCCATGCTGCTGCGGCATGCCCGTCTGCTGGTCGCAGACAAAGGAGACTACATCGGGATCCGGGAGATGAGACGGCATGCCGCCTGGTATACCAAAGGCATCCCGGGCGCGGCCAGACTGCGCGAGAACCTCTCGCAGATCGAAACTATGGAAGAGTTGGAAGACCTATGTCGGAAGCTGTAACCTCGGAAAAAAGAGCAACCCTGATCCGCTGCCCCTCCTGCGGCGCAGAGCACGAAGCCTCTGCCGCCAAATGCCCCTTCTGCGGGCATATCAACGAAGGTGTCGATGAACAGGGATTTTACCGGGACCTGAACGATTCCCGGCAGGCCGTCAAACAGATGGTCGACATCCCGGAGGAAACCGCCACAAGGGAAGTCCGTCATGCCGGCCGGCTGGTCGCCCTGGCGCTTCTCATCTTTGCCCTGATCGCCGTCATCACGGTACTCATCCTGCATTTCAGCGAGGGAAACCGATATCACCGCGATACGGAGGCGGACTACCGATGGGCACAGGAAAACCTGCCCGGGTACCAGGCCGCCTACGAGGAGGGGATGTCCACCGGGGATTTCACAGCCCTCCTGGATCTCTATGACGCCGGCCGGAAGGATAATGCTCCCACCTGGCTCTTTGAGCATGACCGGTTTGCGGAAAGTCTCTACACGCTCGATCATATGGAGGAAACGCTCGCACAGGCGGATGAGTGGAAGGAGGCAGGCGGCATCAGGTACCTCACGCATATGAAGCTGCTCTTCTACGATGAGATGGAACTGGCCTGTCTGTCGGACTGTGAGCGCTATACCGCGGAGGAAAAGGAGATCCTGCTCCCGCTTGCTGCGCCGTACGTGGAGGATATGAAGGTCCGTTTCGCACTGACGGAGGAGGAGATGGAAACCTTCCGATCCGCCTACCGCAAAAACGGATACTTAAGCTACACCGAGTGTGAAAGTTTTGTCGAAGACAGACTGAAATAGAAAGGATCGCTGCTCGATCATGAACTGTACCCATTGTGGGAAAAAACTCTATCCGGAAGCGCCCTTCTGCCCGCACTGCGGGAAACCCAACGAACACCGCATCGAATTGGAACAGCAGGTGAACGCCTTTGATCGGACCTACGAACAGACCACAAGTGAAGTCCGGTCCGCGGTCCGCCGTAAGAACCGGTTCATCGGCAAGATCGTCGTGATCGCCTTTCTGACCCTGCTGCTGGTCGCCGTCATTCTCTTTGGCGACGGGTATGCCTCCGAGATCGCCTACCGGCAGAGGGATGCGCAGGCACAGAGTCAGATCGGTCCCACGCTCGAAGCGGTCAATGCCTGCCTGGATGAACAGGATTACTTCGGCGCGTACGCCTGGTGCAGCCGGTACAGCAGCTTCTCCTCCATCGGCAGTTTCGCACCCGAATATGATCTGGTGATCGACAATGTGAGGAATTACTGCGAAACCATGATTTACTTCCTCAAGTACCACGAGGCTCTGCAGTCGGAAGCCCCTTACGCGGAGAATACCGCCTCGCGGATCAGAATGATCCGTGAGAATCTGATCTACTATTATCAGGATCAGAATCGCAGTTATCGTCCCGCCGAGTCCGAACGGACCGACGCGGTTGAGCAGATGAACCGCAACCTGGAGATGCTGCTCACGGCGTATTTCGCAGTCCCCGCAGAGGAGGCGGCCTCGCTCTCCGGCCTGTCGGAGGGCGCCCGCGAAGTACTGCTCGAAAAATACCTGACACCAACGGAGGCACCATGATCCTTAAAAAGACCGGAGATTCCCTGGAGAGATCCAACCGGATCAACCACATCTTAACCGTCCTCATCATCCTGCTGGTCCTGCTCCTGGCGGGAAGCCTGCTGACCATCCGCGCGAAGATCAGCAAAAGATCCGCATGGCAGGAAGCGGAGATCGAAGGGATCGACCGTATCGAACAGAGGATCGCGTGGAACGGACTCCATCAGGGACTGGAGGTCTGGTCATTCGGCCCCTACGGATTAGCGGATGACAGTGCGCACCGGGAGAGATGGGCGCTTTCGGAGTATTACGGCGAGAGATTCCTGGAGAACGCCTGGCGCCACGTCGGAAATAACGCCGAAGCGGACGCGGCACATGCCCGCGCCGTCACGTGGTCCGAAAAGACCGGCAGTCTCTCTGCGGAGGAAGCCGAAGCGCTGCTCCGGACGGAGGTATGGCCATGAAGTGTCCCGCATGCGGCGCCAATATCGGCGTCCGCGATGAATTCTGCGCCTGGTGCGGCAAGCCGAATGAGCGGGCCGGCAGACACCTGCAGATCCTGAAGCGCTATCGAACAGCGACCGATGTCACCCGGTCCGAACTGGAACGCCAGACGCTCCATCGTGTACCGGTCTTTATCCGACTGCTGGTGATCGCGCTGCAGCTTGGCTGTTTCGCGGTCGTCATCATACTCTCCTCAACCGCCTGGGATCGTGAGGAGGGGAGGATCCGCAGAAACGCTGACCTTCACGCGGCAGAGTATGCGGCGATCCTGGACAACTGCATGGCAGAGGGCGACGCTGTCGCATTCTGCCGGTTTTGCAATGCGCATCGGATCGAGGTATACCGCAGCGGGCATAAGGACTCCCCCTATCGCAAATACCGCAGATACAGTGAACTGGCGGATAATTATGTCCGGATCATGAGTGCAGCGATGCAGCTCTACCCGTATCGAACGGACTCCTATCGTTCGGAGGCTGACATCATACAGTCCATCGCCGAGAATACCAACAGCTTCTACGGCACGCTGGAAAGAGCGGAGAAGGACGATGATCCGCCGCTTTCGGAAGAGATGCTGCGTGCGGCGGCCGATCTGGAAGATCAGCTGAGAGCGCTTCTGATCACCTATCTCGGGGTCGACCCTTCGGATGCGGACAGACTCCGGGAGCTTACGGACGCCCAGAGAAGGCTGCTGCTGGAAACAGCCTGGGATGCACGGAAGGGGGATGCGTGATGAAAACAGCAAAAAAGCGCCATCCGTTCCTGCTCCTTCTGGATATCATCATCGTGATCCTGACGATCGCGCTCGCCGTGACGGTCATCATCTATGTGAAGGACTCCGCGGATCGCGAAGGATATCGTCTCTCCCCCGAGACCTACAGCCACACACTGCAGACCGGAGACTACCGGTCTCTCACGCAGAGCTTCTACCTGGCGTCCTATCAGCCGATCCTCGAGGAAGAGATCACGCCGGAGCTAAGACCTTACGCCTCGGTCGCAGGATACTATCTGGATCGCTTTGTCCTGGGGATCTATCAGACCATGGGCGATGCCGGACGGACGGAGCAGACGCTGTCACAGATGGAGCAGGATCGGCAGGCCATGTCCTTCTTCCTGCCGGAGGCGGATAAGATCGATAAAATCTTTGACAGTGTCAGGCGATAGGAGTATAATCTTGCAATGCATTCGGGCGTGTACCGGATATATCAAACACATTGATCTCAAAGGGGGAATCCGTGGCAATGGAAGAGAAGAAAAATATCCTGACTTATGAAGGCCTCAGACAGTACGAAGAGGAACTCGAGGAATTAAAGGTCGTCCGCCGCCAGGAGGTAGCACAGAAGATCAAGGAAGCCCGCGCACAGGGTGACCTGTCGGAAAATGCAGAATATGACGCCGCCAAGGATGAGCAGCGCGACATCGAGGCCAGGATCGAGGAACTGGAGAAGATCCTCAAGAACGCGGAGGTCGTTGTGGAGGACGAGGTCGATCTCGGCCGCATCAATATCGGCTGCCGCGTGAAGGTTAAGGATCTGACCGACAACGAGACGTTAGAATACAAGATCGTGGGCTCCTCCGAGGCCAATTCCCTGCAGGGCAAGATCTCCAATGAATCCCCGGTCGGCAAGGCGCTCATCGGTGCCAAAAAGGGCGATACCGTCACGGTAGAGACACAGGCCGGCGCCTTCAAATACAAAGTAATGGGGATCGAGCGCTCTTAATCGGCTCGTTCGAACCGGTAAACGATCAAGGTTGATGCCTTGTGTCCCGGGACACAGGGCATCTTTCACAAACGGAGAGAAATCATGGCGAAAGAAGAACAGAATAATCAGACACCGCAGGAGGACATCGGTCATCTCATTCAGGTCCGGATGGACAAATTGAAGGCACTGCAGGACGCCGGAAAGGATCCCTTTACCATCGTCCGGTATGACCAGACACATCACAGCAGCGATATCCGCGAGCACTTTGACGAGCTGGAGACCTCCCTCCCCACCGATGCGGAGGGAAAGACGATCCATCCCGCATGGGATGAGATCCCGGCGGAAAAGCGGGTCTCCATCGCCGGACGGATGATGTCCAAACGGGTCATGGGCAAGGCCTCCTTCTGCCATGTACAGGATCTGGAGGGACAGATGCAGTGCTATGTCACCCGGGATGAGCTCGGCGAGGAAGCGTACGCCGCATTCAAAAAGATGGACATCGGCGATATCGTCGGTGTTCTCGGCTACGTCTTCCGCACAAAGACCGGGGAGATCTCCGTCCATGTGCGTGAGCTGATCCTCCTCTCCAAGTCGCTCCAGCCGCTGCCGGAGAAGTTCCACGGTCTCACTGACACGGAGATCCGGTACCGTCAGCGTTACACCGATCTGATCATGAACAAAGAGGTGCGGGACACCTTCCGTAAGCGTTCCCGGATCCTGCAGGAGATCCGCAATTTCCTCTCCGGCAGGAATTTCATGGAGGTCGAGACACCGATCCTGGTCTCCAATCCCGGCGGTGCTGCGGCACGTCCCTTCGCGACCCATTACAATGCGCTCGATGAAGATGTGAAACTGCGCATCTCTCTGGAACTCTATTTAAAGAGGCTGATCGTCGGCGGGCTTGAGCGTGTCTACGAGATCGGCCGGGTCTTCCGCAATGAGGGCGTGGATACCCGCCACAATCCGGAGTTCACGCTGATGGAGCTCTATCAGGCCTACACGGATTATCAGGGCATGATGGAACTGACGGAATCCATGTTCCGCTATCTGGCACAGACGGTCCTCGGGTCGACGACCTTTTCCTATCAGGGGATCGAGCTGGATTTCGGCAAGCCCTTTGCCCGGATGACGATGACCGACTGCGTAAAGAAATACGCCGGCGTGGATTTTGACGCCATTTCTACAGACGAGGAAGCAAAGGCACTTGCCCGTGAGCATCATGTGGAATTTGAGGAGCGTCATAAGAAGGGGGATATCCTCAATCTCTTCTTTGAGGAATTCTGCGAGAAGGAGCTGATCCAGCCGACCTTCATCATGGATCATCCCATCGAGATCTCGCCGCTCACCAAGAAAAAGCCCGGCTGCCCCGGCAAGGTGGAGCGCTTTGAGCTCTTCATCAACACCTGGGAGATGTGCAACGCCTACTCCGAGCTCAATGACCCCATCGATCAGCGGGAGCGTTTCGCGGCACAGGAAGCCGCTGCGGCAGCAGGTGACGAGGAAGCGGAGCACACGGATGAGGACTTCCTCAACGCACTCTCCGTCGGCATGCCCCCCACCGGCGGCATCGGCTACGGCATCGACCGTCTGGTCATGCTCCTGACGAACGCACCGAGCATCAGGGATGTGCTGTTGTTTCCGACGTTGAAGTCAACAGGCAAGTAAA
>JAFPTK010000234.1 GCA_017400305.1 Lachnospiraceae bacterium
CCCATCGCATCCACGGAGTAGACACGGTGCTTCTTTTTCAGTTCCTCCAGGATCCCCTCCGGATACGTCGCCGCTCCGGAGACCACCGGCATCGGGTCGATGCGTTGGTCATTGACGATGATCACACCGTCCTCCTTAAGGAAATGGGCATACCGCATCGCTTCCAGCCGTTCGAAGGCGATGAGCACATCCGCGCACCCTTCCTCCACGATCGGCTCCGCGACCTGCTCGCCGTAGCGGACAAAAGTCACGACAGATCCGCCGCGCTGCGCCATCCCGTGCACCTCGGACAGCTTGACGTCGTATCCCGCCCCCGTCATGATGCCGCCGAGGATCCGACTCGTCAAAAGCGTTCCCTGGCCGCCGACACCGACAATCATAATATTCTTAGTCATTGTTTCCTCCCTTGCCTGCCCGTCAGATCTCATAGCGTTCCAGCGCGCCGAATTTGCACTGCTGAACGCACAGACCGCAGCCGTTGCACATTGTCTCATCCACCTGCACCGTGCCGTCCTCCCGCTTCGTGATCGCGGGGCAGCCGGGCTGCAGACACATACCGCACTTCTTACACTGCTCGGAGAGCGCCCGCACGCGGTAGGGAAATGTTTGTCCTTTCAAAAGGGCACACGGCGCGCAGACGATGATGACCGACAGGGCTTCGCGGGCGACCTCTTCCTTCACAACCCGCTCCAGCTCTACGGTGTCAAAAGCGCTCACCTCCACCACATGTTCGATATTCATCGCCTTGCAGATCTGATAGATGGAGATCGCAGGGACTTCTTCGCCCTTTAATGTCTTTCCCGTGGCGGCATGATCCTGATGTCCTGTCATACCGGTGGTGGAATTGTCCAGGATCAGCACGGTGCCGGTTCCCCGGTTGTAGGACATATTCTCCAGGGAATTGATCCCCGTGTGCATAAAGGTCGAATCACCGATCACGGCAACCCAGTCCTTGATGAATTCCCGGCCGCGGGCCTTCTCCATCCCGTGGAGGGTGGAGATCGACGAGCCCATGCAGACCGTGGTGTCGATGACCGACAGCGGCGCGACGGCTCCCAGTGTGTAGCAGCCGATATCCCCCGCAGCGTGGAGCCTGAGCTTCTTTAGCACGGAGAAGGTGGAGCGATGCGGGCAGCCCGGGCACAGGATCGGCGGTCTCGCCGGCACATCCGCCGCGGCATCGATCTTCACAGGCTGCTTCAGGACACGCTCCCTGAGCATATTGGCGCTGTATTCGCCCTGCACGGTAAAGACGTCCTTACCGCTGCACTCGATCCCCCAGGCGCGCACCTGACGCTCGATCACAGGCTCCAGTTCCTCAAAGATATAGAGTTTTTCTACTTTGGAAGCGAAATCGCGGATCAGCTTCTCCGGAAGCGGATTGACCAGCCCCAGCTTCAGGACACAGGCATCCGGACAGGCCTCCTTGACGTAGGTGTACTCGATGCCCTGCGTGATGAAGCCGATGCTCGTATCACTTCCCATCTCCACGCGGTTCAGGGCACAGTCACAGCCGTATTCCGCCAGATCCTTCATGCGCTGCTCCACGACCAGATGGCGTCCCTTGGCCATTCCGGGCATCATCACGCGCTTTCTGATATCTTTGACATATTCGCGGACCGGCGGTTCCACGCGGTCCTCCAGGGTGACCATCCCCTGGGAATGCGCCAGTCTCGTGGTGGTGCGGACGATCACCGGCGTATCAAAACGCTCGGAGAGCGCAAAAGCTTCCTTCACAAAATCCTTGGCCTCCTGGGAATCGGAGGGTTCCAGCACCGGTACCAGCGCCGCCAGTGCCACAGCGCGGGTATCCTGCTCATTCTGCGAGCTGTACAGACCGGGATCGTCCGCTGCGACCATCACCAGGCCGCCGTCCGCGCCGATGTAGGATACGGAGTAGAGCGGATCTGCCGCCACGTTGACACCAACATGCTTCATGGACGCCATCGCCCGGACGCCGGAGAAGGAGGCACCGATCGCCACCTCCATCGCGACCTTTTCATTCGGTGACCACTCCGCGTAGATCTCGGGATACTTCACGATATTCTCACTGATCTCCGTACTGGGTGTCCCGGGATAGGCGGCACTCACCTTGACCCCCGCTTCCCAGGCCCCCCGCGCGATCGCCTCGTTGCCCAACAACAATTTCTTTTCAGCCATTTTCTCTTCCTACCTCCGTGATACTTGAACGTCCGGTCCCTATGACCGGCCGACACTTTCTCCTTCCAGTCGGAGCTTTAACGCCAGCGTCTGCGCCAGGAAAAACACCACCCCGACCTCATCATCCTGCCAGATCCGCTGACTGCGCGCTTCCGAACAGACCAGATACCCCGCTATTTCAGCACTCATCCCGATCCTGGCGATCAGAACAGACTGTGTATTCAACTTCCTGAGAGACCGATAAAGCTTCGGAGCCAGCTCCCGGACCTGTTTCAGGCCATGATCGTGGAACAGTCCGTCTTTCAGCAGCAGGGTGATATCATCCGCCTCCTCGCAGATCTTCGGATCCGTGACCGACCGAAGCGTCCCTTCCAGATCGACGTAGAAAAGGTCCGCGATCCGTATCTCATCCGTCAGCAGCGGAAGCACGGAACGCAGTTTATTCTCAAATCCCGGTCGTCGATCCATCAGCCGCAGGATCCCCTGCATGGTTGTTGCTATCCCGTGCCTGGCGATCTTGCGGATCTCGAGATCCCGATGCTTCTCCTCCACATAGATGATATAGCAGTTGCGCCCCTTATCCTTGCCGCGATACAGCGTCTTATCCATGAGCTCGAACAGTTCATCGTAGGTATCTGCATCCTCCGGGAAAGACGCGCAGCCGGTGGTCGCCGTCATGAACAGATCGTGGCCTTCCCCCCGGATATCCCTTCGAAATGCCCGTTCCCCGGCACCGGCGTACAGCTGTTCAAAGAAGTTCTTTTTCTCAGGATAGGTGATGTCACGCAGATTGATGACCAGGAACTCATCACCGCCGAATCTGCCCGCCAGACCAAAGCCCTCCAGCGCGCCGGCAAGCCCCCTGGCGACGTCCATCAGCACCACATCTCCCACCCGGTGCCCGTAGGTATCATTGACGTATTTGAAATTGTCCAGATCGACGATGGCGAAGGTAAACGGCGTGCCGGCGGCGATCAGAGAACGCGCAAATTCCAGGATATAAGTGCGAGACAGAACCCCCGTCAGCTGATCGACCACCTCATCAACGTGGATCGTCTGGAAAAGCCGGTCAAAGAAAGCGTATTTCTGCAGGCTCTCCCTGGTATAGACCATCTGCCCGTCGCCCTGTCGATACAGCCCGTGCACCTCCTCGGTCACATCCAGGAAACTGCCCACGAGGCCGACGATCTTTCCGTTCTCGTAGACCGGGCGTTTCGAGGCGATGATATCCCTCTCCTCCCCGTTGACCAGACACTTTCCGGGGACCTTGTAGGTGCTCCTGCCCTGCAATACCTGCAGCTCATCGTTCATATAGAGCGACGGATCCGTGTGCCACCCCATGTCCTCATCGTTGCGTCCGATCAGCACATCCGCCGATTCAAAGCCGTAGAAATCCAGAAAAGCCTGATTGACACCGACAAAGCGCCGGTCTGCATCCTTCCAGAAGACACAGTCCTGCGCCGTGTTCACGATCTCATAAAACAGGTTTTCGTTCATTATCATGTCGGTTACTCTCTCCACAAAACGCCAACCTTAAATATACCATAAGATC
>JAFPTK010000235.1 GCA_017400305.1 Lachnospiraceae bacterium
GCGATCTATGCGCTGGTGAAGCTGCGCGGCAGGGGGGAGATGCGGAATCTCTATCCCGCGGTCGTCCGGGAGAAGGGGAATGAGCGCGCCGTCAGAGCGATGCGGGAAGTCTTTATGCCGGCAGACGCCGCCTGGCGCGGCATGGGGATCATTCCGGCATCGGGACTTCAGTTGAACGAACGTTATCGGGGGTATGACGCGGGAAGCGAGAGCCTCATCGAGGATCGCGCGCCGGCTGGCTGTCGCTGCGGTGAGGTGCTGACCGGCAGCATCGATCCGGCGGACTGTCCGCTCTTCGGTCGGGTCTGCACGCCGGAGAAACCGCACGGTGCCTGCATGGTCTCGACGGAGGGAAGCTGTCATTCCCGCTATCTCTCATCCGGGCATGTGTTTGCAGAGGAGAAAGGAGCATCCTGATGAAGATCACCATGGCCCACGGCAGCGGCGGACAGGAGACGGAACGGCTGATCCGGGAGGTATTTGCCGCCCGCTATGACAACGCGGTGCTGCATGAAATGGGAGATGCGGCAGCTGTCCCCGGGGCGGAGAGACTGGCTCTCACCACCGACAGTTTTGTCGTGACACCGCTTGTGTTTCCGGGCGGTGACATCGGGAAGCTCGCGGTCTGCGGGACAGTCAATGATCTGCTCATGCGCGGCGCTGTCCCGAAATATCTGACCGCCGGTTTTGTGATCGAGGCGGGGACGGAGATCCGGGAGGTGGAGCTCGCGGCGGCCTCCATGGCGGAAACCGCGGCGGAGGCGGGGACCATGATCGTCGCCGGAGATACCAAGGTGGTGGAAAACGCGCACCCGGAGGGAGGACTCATCATCAATACCACCGGTGTCGGTTTTCTTAAGCCGGACGTCGAGATCTCTCCCGCGCAGATCAGGCCGGGGGACGCGATCCTCTTATCCGGATGCCTCGGAGATCACCATGCGGCGATCCTGTCAGCAAGGATGAAGCTTAAGAATCAGATCCGCTCCGATGTGTCCCTCCTGACCGAGCCGGTGAGCATCCTGCTGGGGGCCAGGCTCGGCATCCATGCGATGCGTGATGTGACCCGCGGGGGGCTGGCGACCATCCTGAACGAGTTTGCGCAGCAGGCTGGGAGGGGGATCCTGCTCAGAGAACCGGATATCCCGGTGCGGCAGGAGGTGCGGGATCTGTGCGGCCTGCTCGGGCTGGATCCGCTCACCATGGGAAATGAAGGGAAATTTGTCGCCGCGGTCGCCGCGGAGGACGCGGATCAGGCGTTAAAGCTGGTGCGGGACACCGCCTGCGGCAGGGATGCCGCCCTCATCGGCATCGTGGAGGAGAGCGGAGAGGCAACGGTGAAGATCCGGACCGCCATCGGCGGCAGCAGGGTGATCCTGCCGCTCATCGGGGAAGGCCTCCCCAGGATCTGCTGATGTCGGACGGCGCGGGAGTCAGGCTCAACCGGTATCTTGCTCAGTGCGGCGTCGCCTCCCGGCGCGGGGCGGATGCCCTGATCGAGGCGGGCCGTGTCACGGTGGACGGCATGCCGGGGACAGCCGGGATGAAGGTGCCGGAGGGGGCCGAGGTGCGAGTGGACGGCGAGCCGGTCCGTCCGAGCGGCACGCTGCTTGTCTACGCCTACTACAAGCCGCGCGGCGTCGTCTGTACCGAGCGGGATCCGCATGCGGACCGGACGATCTACACGGAGCTTCGGGATCATCCCGCTTTTGTCTCCGGGGAACGGCTTTTGTACATCGGCCGACTGGACAGGGAATCCGAGGGGCTGCTCCTCCTTACGAATGACGGGGCGCTCAAGCGGAAGCTCGAGCTGGCGGAGAGCGGCAAGGACAAGGAATATCTTGTGGAGACGGACCGGACCGTCCCGGAGGAGACGCTTTCCCGTTTCCGGAAGGGGATGCATCTGGATGATCTGGGAATCGATACCCGCCCCTGCCTGGCGGAGAGGGTTTCGGACCGGGAGATCCGCATCATCCTGACCGAGGGGAAGAATCGGCAGATCCGCAGGATGTGTGAGGCGGAGGGGCTGCGTGTGACCCGTCTGCTCCGGGTTCGTATCCTGTCCGTGACTTTGGCGGAGCTTCATCCGGGGGAGATCAGGGCACTTTCCGATGCGGAGATTAAGGAACTCGATATCTGACCGGGATCATGCAAAGACATTTTCATGCCCTGTGACGGGATCATTGAGAGAGATCCGCTTACCCTGTGACGGGATCATTCAAAGAGATCGCCGTGCCCGGAGACGGGCAGGTGACGTTCATAGCTTTCCAGATCGAGATTATCCACCTTCCATTTCGTGATGCGGCAGAACCGCGCTCCTTTGACAGGGGCGGCCGGGTCATTTCCGGCGGCCGATCCTTCTGTTGCCGGATCCACGGGGGCAAGGGCCACTAACAGCTGCTGGGTGTCATTGATCGGGATCATGACGGACAGCGGGACATTTTCGGCCTGGGCCGGATAGGCGGCGGGATCCGACGAATAGATCTCGGACAGAGCGCGGTCGGTGCGCGCGACAAATGCCTCCGCCTCATGACAGGCGGCATAGTATTCCGCCATATGCTCGCTCAATTTGACGGAGAGACGCTCGTCCGCTTTGGCGCCCGCCAGGGAGAGCGAGCCGAAGGAGACCAAGCTCAGCGTGAGGAAGATGAGCAGCAGCGAGGAGGTTCCGATATGGGCACCGAATCTGGATTCCTGTTTCATCTGGATCCCTCCCCGGCAGTTTCCGTAAGGAACAGATAATGGTCGACGGTAAGAGAGCCGATGGCGGTCCCGTCCGCGCAGTGCAGAGAGGAGATGGCTGCCGTGACGGCATCTCCCGCGGCATCCGGACCATAGACGGAGGCGGCCGGAACGCGCTCCGCGCGCAGATAGATGACAAAACCCTGTCTGCGCGGCGTGCTGTCGTCATAGGATTCGGGCTGCCAGTTTTCGTCAAATCCGATGGTGAGGACGCCGGAATACGGATCCGCGGGATCCGAAAGGGAAAGCTTCGCCCCGGGATAGAGAGCGGACAGCCCGTTGAGATCGCTGTCACAGGCCGTCCAGGCATCCGCCAGCGACTCGATGGCACGGGTCGCGTGGTTTAGATTGACGGAATTGGTACTGGCCACCGAGGCGGCGACGAAGAGGCGCACGCAGATGACGGAGACCAGGGAAAAGAAGCCGATCACGACGATCAGTTCCATCAGAAAGAGGGCGGTATTGGAATTCGCATTCTGCCGGTGATCGGTCATGGCGTCTCCTCCTCCGCGCGAAGCCCCAGATACAGCTCCTCCGTCTCGCCGTTCTCCAGGGTGAGGTGGACGGACAGAAGCTTCGGAGATACGCTTTCCACCGAGAGCTCCCGCAGGGGCAGGATCTCCTGCCCGGCGGACGGGGTCGGCTCCATGTCCGCTCTGAGCAGCTGTTCGCAGAGCATGCCGTCGTAGAGGTAGAGCCAGGTGGTGTACTCCCGGTCTCCCACGTGATCGCTTAAGAGAATGGCGTCATTCCCCTTGAGGGACCCCTTGCGGACACAGCCCGTCTCGTCGGCCTGGCGGACCTTCTGTACGAGATAGGCTCCGGCGGTCCGGCGGTCGTAATTGGCCTGCATCGTATCGACGTTTTTCTGATAGACGCCGGCGCCCAGTGCGATCAGCATGATCGCCGAGAAGGCAAAGAGGAACAGCAGGGCGATGACAAACAGGAGGTCTATGACATGTCTCTCTCTTCTGAAGTCCATGGTCATCTGCCTCCGATCATGCGCACGGTCACATCGGGATAGAGATTGGAACCGATGGGCTCGTAATCGACGAAAAAGGTCTGCGTATCCCAGGTGAGACCGTAGTGCTCCCTGAGGTAGTCAAGGCTCGGCGGATAGACGCCCTCTAACGCGTAGCACTGGATGATATCCCGGTGGATCGCGTTCTCCAGACTGGTCTGCTGGCGGGAGATCGTGCTGCGGCCGAAATCATTCATCAGGTACACGAAGACCCCCGCGATGACGACAAAGAACAGCGCGAACAACAGGCTCTTAAACCGCCCGCTCCGTCTTCTGGTTTTTCCGAACCGGATCGCCATGACGCCCTCAGCCGATGCTCGACATGATGCCCATGAGCGGCAGGATGACCGACAGCAGGATCATACCGACGATGAGGGAGAGGATGATGACCAGCGTCGGCTCCAACACCGCGATGATGGAGGAGATCCGGCGGTCCGTATCGCGCTCATACCGCTCCGCGATCTGCTTCATCACGATATCCATGGAACCGGAGCGGAAACCGACGGTGACCATGCGGGAGTACAGCCGGGAAAAGATGTTGGACTGCGAGAGGGCCTCCGGGAAGCTCTCGCCCGCCACGATCAGGGAGCGGCACTTCTCGATCTTCTCGGCAATGGCCCGGTTCTCCACGAGCTTCAGTGTCATATCCAGTCCGTTAAAGGTGTCCATCCCGCTGGAGAGAGCAAGCGCCATGCCGCTGGCGAACCGCCCGGCGGCGATGCCGTCATAGAGGGATTTGGTCGGGCCGAAGGAGGAGGCAAACCGGGTGAACAGCTTCTGCCCGGCCGGCACTCTGGTGAAGAAGAGGAACAAAAGGACGATGGCGGCAAGGACGATGATGACAGCGATGGAATAGTCATTCAGGTGATTGCCGAGACTTAAGAGACTCTGGGAAAAGGCGTTCATCGAGGTCCCCAGCTGGGCGAACACCTGGGAGAAGATCGGCAGGACCTGGGTGATCAGGACGATGATGACGATGAACATCATACCGATCATGATGAGCGGATAGCTGACGGCGCTGCGGAGATTGGCGCGGATATTGTCCTCGCGCTCATAGTAATTGGAGAGATTGTCCATCACGGTGTCCAGCGTCCCCGACTGCTCGCCGATGGTGATCATATTGAGCATGTAGTCCGGAAAGGCACCGGAGGCGGCGACGGCATCGTGGTAGTTGGAGCCCTCGTGGAGCGAGGCCTGGATCTTTTCCAGAAGAGCCCGTCCCTTGGGATCCTCAGTGTCCTGCATGAGGATATCGATCCCCAGCGCGGGAGCGATCCCGGCCTTCAAGAGCATGGTGGTCTGCCGGCAGAAGACGGAGATCTCGTAATTGGACAGCAGGCGCTGCCTGGTCTTACCGGATTTTTTCTGATCCTCCGGCGTCTCATCCGTCACGTCCGGTTCCCCGTCCGTCTGCATGACGGCTGTCGCGGCGGACTGCCCTTCCTGCGGATCCGGACCGTAAAAGGAATCCACGTCGGGAAAACTGCTGTAGACAGCACTGCCGCTGCCCGGGGTTTCGTTGTTCGCGCCGTTTTGCGTATCCATGGTCGCCTCCTCAGTAACTGTATTTGAGCTCGTAATTATCACCGGAACCGATGAAGGATTTCAGATCCCCCTCGGTGGCATTGGCGGCGAAGGTGGGGTCCATCAGCTGCCAGTCCTCGCCGTCAAACTGTACGATACCGTTGACCCAGCCGACATCCTTGATATAAGTGCTGATCCACGCGTGGTAAGCGATCCCGGCATAGCCGATCTCCAGTCTCGTCGGGATCCGCTGAGAGCGGAGCATGGTGGCCATGAGAGCCGAGTAATCCAGACAGATCCCGGTTCCCCGCCGCAGGACGTCATCCACATCGGGGATGTAGCCGCTCTGAACGGTCTTTGCTTCCTCCTCGTCATAGGTGACGGCGGAGAGCAGGTAATTGTAGACATTGGCGACCACCTCCAGATCGTCGGAGCAGGGGGCTGCCAGCTCCTGTCCCTTGGCGACGGCCTCGGAGGAGGCGTCGAAATCGACATACTGATTGGGGTACAGGAAGACGCGGGTCGGATCCAGCTGTTCCACCTCGATCTCATGGGTATAGGCGGTGGCATACTGGCTGCCCTCGATGTTTTCGTAGACGGAGACCTGGTACGTGCCGCTTCCCGCAGCCAGGGGAAAGACCTCACCGACGCCTCCTCCCTTGCAGTTGAAGGTGTAGGTCACCTCGTTGGGACCGGTGATCTGCAGCTTGACCTTGGGACAGTCGCCCAGATAACTTACGACGATATAGCCCTCTCCCGCATTGGACATATCGATCTCGGCCAGCTCGTTACCGAATACGACGAGGCCGGGGGCCTCGGGGACCAGGCAGACCGGGGTATTATCCCGGGTCCCGACACCGGTCTTGATATTGGCGGCTGCTTCGGCCTGGAGTTTTGCCCTGGCAGCCTCCTTGGCGGCTTCATCCTCGGCTTCCGAGGCACTGGCGCCGCAGCCGGAGAGCAGGAGGATGAGGAGCAGGATGAGGATCCCGACGGCGAAAACGGTCATCAGGATCACCGGGGTGCGGCGGTTTCCGGACTTCCCCTTTTCGGGGAGGAGCTTGTCCAGGGACTGCGTGCTGGGTTCCTTGCCTGCTGCCGCGAAGATATTGGCCAGGGTTTCCTCGGCGTTTGTCTGGTTCATCTTATAAACTTCATCCTGGCGGAAGAGGTTTAGGAATTTTTCGATCAAGCGGTTTGCCATATCAGGTCATCTCTTCCTTCAGCCGCTCCTGTGCCAGCAGGAGATGGCGTTTGACACTGCTGAGCGAGATCCCCAGAGCGCTGGCGATCTCGGGAAGCTTCATATTGTTGTAGAAACGCATGATGATGATCTGCTGCTCCTGAAAGGGGAGCGCATCCACCGCCCGCTGCAGGCGCTCGTTCTCGATCCTGCGCACCGCGGTCTCGGCCGGATCACGGTCCTCGTGGACCTCATCCTCCAGGAAATCCAGGATCTCCGCACCGGGCATATCAAATCCGGCGTCCTTCCTGCGCGTGATATCATAGCAGGTGCGGAAACTGATCTGGTTGAGCCACGCGATGAACACGGTCGGATCCTTGAGCTTCCGGATGTTGGTGAGCGCGGTGACGTAGATCTCCTGCACGGCGTCCTGGGCGGCAAAAGCATTGCGCAGGTAGTGACGGCAATAGTTGTACACCTTGTTGTAGGTCATGGCATACAGTTCGGCAAATGCATTGCTGTCATCCGCCTGGGAAGCCTCCACGAGCTTCGCCAGATAGGTGTAATCCTCATCCTTCATGGCGGGTTTTCGGTGCGGGTTGCGTTTTCATATCGGAATATTATACCATATAGAAGCAAGTAGCAAAACACCTGATCGTAAGGAGCTGGTATGGACCGTGTGGTCGTCGGCCTCTCCGGCGGAGTGGACTCCGCCGTGGCGGCATATCTGTTGAAAAAGAAAGGTTATGACGTCATCGGCATGACGATGCAGATCTGCGTGGATCCTGCGACACCGTGGGAGATCGAGGAGACGGCCGCCGCAAAGCACGTGGCAGATCATCTGGGGATCCCTCTCCTTCTGGAGGATTTCCGGTCCTCCTTCCGCCGCGAGGTGGAGGATCATTTCGTCGCGGAATACCTGCGGGGGCGCACCCCCAATCCCTGCATCCTCTGTAACCGCGAGATCAAATGGAAGGCGCTCTTACACTGTGCGGAGGAGAACGGCGCCGCGTATGTGGCGACCGGTCACTACGCGCGGGTGAGAAGATGCGCCAACGGCAGATACGCGGCGGCGCTCTCGGGATCAGCGGCCAAGGATCAGTCCTATGTGCTCTTTCTCCTCTCGCAGGAAGCGCTGGCGCGGACGATCTTCCCGGTGGGGGAGTACGAGAAGCCCGAGATCCGACGCATCGCGGAGGAGGCCGGGATCCCGGCGGCGCACACGCCGGATTCCCAGGATATCTGTTTTGTGAGCGCCAATGACTACGCGGCTTATCTTGCATCCCGCGTGCCGGAGAGGATGCCGGGGGAGGGAAACTATCTGTCCGCCTCGGACGGCAGCGTAGTCGGGAAGCACAGGGGCTATGTCCATTATACCGTCGGTCAGCGCAAGGGCCTGGGGATCGCGGCGGGGCACCCGCTCTATGTCTCCGAGATCCGGCCGGAGAGCAATGAGGTGGTGGTGAGCGATGAGGATGTCTACGGGGAGACCCTGCTGGTGGACGGTGTGAATGAGATGGGTCTGTCTCCCGACGAGCTCCCGGAGGGGGAGAGCCTTGCCTGCATCGGCAAGGTCCGGTATGCCCACCGCGGAACGCCCTGCCGGATCACGAGGAACGGCAGGGATTCTCTGCGCGTGGTGTTTGACGAGCCGGTGCGGGCGATCACACCGGGACAGGCGGCGGTCTTTTATGATGCGCAGGGGACGGTCCTCTGCGGGGGCTGGATCCGGTGACGGCCGGATCCCATGACAGCATGGCAGAGCACAGGTAAGGAGGGATTATGTCGATCACGGCGGACCAGCACGTCCACAGTCATCACTCCGGGGATTCCGAGGCCCGGATGGAGGATATCGCCGAACAGGCCATCGCGCGGGGACTGACCGAGCTGTGCTTTACGGAGCACGTCGATCTGGATTACCCCGATGTGGGAGATCCGGAGATCACCGAGGAGACGTTCCTTCTGGATGCGGATGCCTACCACCGGGAGTACTGCGAGGTCAGGGACCGGTATGCGGACCGGATCCGTCTGTCCTTCGGTCTGGAGCTGGGGATGCAGCCGCATCTGGGGCAGGAGAATACCCGTTTCGTGCAGGCGAGTCCCTATGATCTCGTGATCGCCTCCACCCATGTGAGCAGACGCCGGGATCCGTATTATCCGGCGTTTTATGAGGGAAGGAGCGAGGAGGACGCGATCCGGGAGGTGCTGGCGGAGACACTGGAGAATATCCGTGTCTTTGAGGACTTTGATGTCGTGGGTCACCTGGATTATGTGCTCCGGTATCTGCCCAGCAGGCGGCAGAGGGTGGATATGACGCCCTTTGCGGACGTGATCGATGAGATCCTGAAGCTCATCATCCGCAGAGAGCAGGGACTGGATCTCAATACCGCTCCCCTGTGGAAGAAGGGATCTCCCGAGATGAATCCTTCGCGGCAGATCCTGTCCCGGTATCACGAGCTCGGCGGGAGGATCATCACCTTCGGCTCCGATGCGCATCACGCCGGGGATGTGGCGGGCGCCTTTGATACGGCGGAGCGGATCGCGCTGGAATGCGGGTTTACCGAGTATTGCGTGTACCGAAACCGGCGGCCGGAAATGAAAAAACTGATATCTGTCACTTGAAAATAATAAAATAGTCATTATAATTGATTTAATTTATTTATCCATTTTTTGATCCGTGTCCGGCAGGATGAACCGGATACGAGAGGGGAGGAGATTATGAAGAACGTACGTTTCATCAAGGCACTCATCTCATCCGCCGTAGCGGTGACACTCACCGTCTCTCTTGCGGCCTGCGGCGGCGCACAGCAGAAGGGCGGCTCGGGAGCTATCAAGATCGGTGGTTCCGGCCCGCTTACGGGACCGGCGGCCGTGTACGGCAATGCCGTCAAGGCAGCAGCCGAACTCGCGGTGGAGGAGGTCAACGCCAAGGGCGGTCTCCAGTTCGAGCTGGATTTCGAGGATGACACCCATGATGCGGAAAAGGCGGTCACGGCCTACGGTGTGCTCAAGGACTGGGGCATGCAGGTCTCTCTGGCTACCGTTACCTCTGCACCCGGCGCTGCGGTTTCTCCGATGTACAAGGATGATCACATCTTTGCGATCACGCCGTCCGGCTCTTCGCTCGCGATCATCTACCAGGATCCCGACAATGCGGCCAACCCTTACGGCAATGTGTTCCAGATGTGCTTTACGGACCCGAACCAGGGGATTGCGAGCGCGGATTACCTGAAGGCGCATTCCGATCTCGGTTCCAAGATCGCTGTCATCTACAAGAACGACGACAACTATTCCAGCGGTATCTTCGCGAAGTTCAGCAACCAGGCTGCCGCGAACGGACTGGATGTGGTGTACACGGGAACTTTTGACGATTCCAACGCCTCCGATTTCACCGTGCAGTTGAAGCAGGCACAGGATGCCGGTGCGGATCTGATCTTCCTGCCGATCTACTATGATCCGGCGTCCCTGATCCTGACCCAGGCCAACCAGATGGGTTATGCGCCGACCTTCTTCGGTGTCGACGGCATGGACGGTATCCTGACGCTGGAGGGCTTTGACACCTCTCTCGCCGAGGGCGTGTACCTGCTGACTCCTTTCTCCGCCGATGCGACGGATGATCTGACCAAGAATTTCACGGCCAATTACAAGGCTAAGATGAACGGCGAGGTGCCGAACCAGTTCGCGGCGGATGCCTATGACTGTGTCTATGCCATCGCGCAGGCCTGCGAGGCGGCGGGTGTCACGGCTGACATGAGCGCCTCCGATATCTGCGACAAGATGACATCGCAGTTCTCCTCCATGACCTTCAACGGTCTGACCGGTCAGAATGTGACCTGGTCCGCGAACGGTGAGGTTTCCAAGTCGCCCAAGGCGGTCGTCATCCAGAATGGTGTGTATGTCGGTGTTGAGAACTGATCACAGCGATCGGGAGAGCAAATGGACTTTTTATCTTATCTGATCAACGGACTCGGCCTGGGCAGCGTCTATGCGATCATCGCTCTGGGCTACACAATGGTTTACGGTATCGCCAAGATGCTCAACTTTGCTCACGGCGATGTCATCATGGTCGGCGCCTATGTGGCGTTCTTCTCGATCAGTAATCTGGGACTGCCGCTCATACCGGCAGTCCTGCTCTCGATCGTGGTGTGCACGGTCCTGGGAGTGGTCATCGAGCGTCTGGCGTATAAGCCGTTGCGCGCCGCATCGGCCCTCTCGGTCCTGATCACCGCCATCGGCGTCAGTTATTTCTTACAGAATGCGGCTCAGCTCCTGTGGTCCTCCTCGACCAAGGTCTTTCCCTCGGTCATTTCCAACGGCGGGATCTCGTGGAACGGGCTCACGGTATCGTGGCTCACACTGATCACCATCGGCGTCTGCGTCCTGGTGATGATCTGTCTGACACTTTTCATCAATCATACGAAGACAGGGCGCGCGATGCGCGCCTGCTCGGAGGACAAGGGCGCATCGACCCTCATGGGGATCAACGTCAATCTCATGATCTCCATCACCTTTGCCATCGGATCGGGACTGGCGGCGATCGCTTCGGTCCTTCTGTGCGCGGCCTATCCCTCCGTCTTCCCGACGCTGGGCGCGATGCCCGGTATCAAGGCCTTTACGGCGGCGGTCTTCGGCGGGATCGGATCGATCCCCGGCGCGTTTCTCGGGGGGCTGCTGCTGGGCGTCATCGAGATCTTCGCCAAGGCTTACATCTCCACACAGCTCTCGGATGCGATCGTTTTTGCCGTGCTGATCCTGGTGCTGCTCATCAAGCCCACCGGTCTGCTCGGTAAGCGGATCCGGGAAAAGGTATGACGGGAGGCACGATGAAGACGAAGATGAAAATGCCGGCACTTCTGTCGGGCAAATATCGCGGAAGGACGGTTTCCTATTCGATCGTGCTCGTTTCCTGGCTTATCCTGGAAGTGATGATGCACACCGGGAATCTGTCCAGTCTCTTTACGAGTCTTCTGGTACCGGTCTGCTGCTACGTCGTGGCGGCTATCGGTCTGAATCTGAATGTCGGGATCTCCGGCGAGCTGAATCTCGGGCAGGCCTGCTTTATGAGCGTCGGTGCCTTTACGGCGGTCTGTCTCTCGGGAAGTCTCGGACCGGCGGTTCCGTCCCTGGCACGTCTCATCCTGTCGATCGTGGCGGGGGCGCTCGTGGCGACGGTCTTCGGCATCCTGATCGGGATCCCGGTCCTGAAGCTTGAGGGGGATTATCTCGCCATTGTCACCCTTGCCTTCGGCCAGATCGTGAAGAGCCTGATCACCAATATGTATTTCGGGATCGACAGTAACGGCTTCCACTTCAGCTTCGTGGATAACAATGTCTCCCTCGCCGCGGGCGGGAAGATGCTGTTGAACGGGCCGATGGGAGCGACGGGGACGGACAGGATCTCCACCTTTACCGCGGGGATCATCCTGATCATCCTGTCCCTGATCGTGGTCTATCACCTGATCTATTCCCGGAGCGGCCGTGCGATCATGGCGGCCCGCGATAACCGGATCGCGGCGGAGTCCGTGGGGATCGCGATCTTTAAGACCAAGATGTTGGCCTTCGGCGTCTCCTCCTGTCTGGCGGGAGCTGCCGGCGCTCTGTACGGTCTGAACTACTCAACGCTCGTTCCCGCGAAGTTCGATTTCAACACGTCGATCCTGCTCTTGGTCTATGTGGTGCTGGGCGGGCTCGGCAATATGACGGGCACGATCATCGCGACCATCGTCCTGGTGCTGCTGCCGGAGCTGCTCCGGTCCATGCAGGATTACCGGATGCTGATCTACGCCATCGTGCTGATCCTGATCATGCTCCTCACCAACAATGAGACGATCCGGGTCTGGGGGCAGAAGCTTAAGAACCGCTTTATGACAAAAGGAGGGGCTGCGCATGGAAGAGAATCGTAAGCCCGTCCTCCAGGTCAGTGAGCTGGGGATCGATTTCGGCGGCCTCTCCGCGGTCAACGGCCTCAATATGGAGGTCTATGAGGGGGAGATCGTCGGTCTGATCGGCCCCAACGGCGCCGGTAAGACGACGGTATTTAACATGCTGACCAAGGTGTATCAGCCGACCCGCGGGACGATCTTTTTTGACGGGGTGGATACGGCGAAGAAGACCGTCGTGGATATGAACCATGCGGGGGTCGCACGCACCTTCCAGAATATCCGTCTCTTTGGCGGACTCTCGGTCATCGACAATGTCAAGACCGGATTCCACGGGAGGATCACCTATTCTCCGCTGTCCGCCGTGCTGCGGCTGCCGGTTTACCGCGCCAAAGAGCGTGAGATCGAGGAGAGATCGAGAGAGCTGCTCGAGGTCTTCGGACTGACGGAGGAAGCGGATCAGCTGGCCTCCAATCTGCCGTACGGCGCTCAGCGGCGGCTGGAGATCGCCAGGGCTCTCGCTACGGAGCCGAGGCTCCTCCTTCTGGATGAACCGGCCGCCGGTATGAATCCGCAGGAGACCGAGGAGCTGATGGCGATGATCCGTCTGGTGCGCGACCGGTTCCACACCTCCATCCTGCTGATCGAGCACGACATGAAGCTGGTGATGGGGATCTGCGAGCGGATCACGGTGCTCAATTACGGGATGATGCTCGCACAGGGGACTCCGGAGGAGATCCAGGCCAATCCGGAGGTCATCAAGGCCTATCTGGGGGATTGACGGAATATGCTTAAGATTACGGATCTGAAGGTCAGTTACGGGATGATCGAAGCCATCAAGGGCATATCCTTTGAGGTGAATGACGGCGAGATCGTGACACTCATCGGTGCCAACGGCGCCGGTAAGACCACCACGATGCACGCGATCTCGGGACTCTTAAAGCCGAAGGCGGGAAGCATCACATTGAACGGGACGGAGCTGACGAAGCTCCCTCCGCACAAGATCGTCGGGATGGGACTGGCTCAGGTGCCGGAGGGCCGGCGGGTCTTTGCGCAACAGACCGTCGAGGAGAATCTGGCGCTGGGAGCCTATTCCCGCAAGGACAAGGACGCCATCGAAGCGGATCTGGCGGATGTCTTCACACTGTTCCCCAGGCTTCTGGAGCGCAGGAAGCAGATGGCCGGGACGCTCTCCGGCGGAGAGCAGCAGATGCTGGCGATGGGGAGGGCGCTGATGGCGAAGCCTTCGATCCTCCTACTGGATGAGCCCTCCATGGGGCTCTCACCGCTCCTGGTATCCGAGATCTTCCATATCATCGTAGAGATCAACCGGAAGGGGACGACCATTCTCCTGGTGGAGCAGAACGCGATACGGGCACTCGATATCGCGAACCGGGCATATGTGCTGGAGACGGGGCATATCACGATCTCCGACACCGGCGAAAAGCTGATGAAGGATGAGCGTGTGAAAGAGGCATATCTGGGAGGGTAAGACCATGTATGTGAAAGATCATATGACAGCGGATCCGATCACGGTATCGGGGGATATGATGATCTCCAAAGCGGTGGAGATCATGCGCAAGAACCAGTTCCACCGCCTGCCGGTCACGGATTCGAAGGGGAAGCTGGTCGGCCTCATCACGGGAGGCCTCGTGGAGGAGAAGAGCGGTTCGCAGAATACGTCCCTCTCCATCTTTGAACTGAATTACCTCCTGTCGAGGACAATGGTATCGGACATCATGATCAAGGATGTCACGACGACACACGCGGATGTGTTCCTGGAGGAGGCCGCGCAGTTGATGATCGACCGGGAGATCGCCGTTCTCCCCGTGGTGGACGATGAGAACCGCGTCATCGGGATCATCACGGAAAAGGACATCTTCCAGGCCTTCAATGATCTGCTGGGGCACCGCCACAAGGGGACCCGTTTCATCATCCACTGTGAGGATCATCCGGGATTTCTCGTGGGGGTCACGAAGCTCTTTGCCGACAACAACGCCAATCTGGAGTCGCTTGCGGTCTATCACTCCGAGTCCCGCGGCACCGAGCTGGTGCTCAAGGCGACCGGGGAGATCTCCGTGGAGAATATGACGGATATCTTAAAGAAGGCCGGGTATCAGATCACCGGCGTCGCGCAGACCCTGGAGGACGGGTCGGTCCAGCACTACCCCGTGGGGGACTGAGAGCGGGCGCGGTAATCCATCTTTTCATCGCTGACGGGCCGTCCCTTTCGCGCTGCGGAGGGGACGGTGTTTTTCTGTCGGTTTTTCGGAAACATTGGTACGAATATAGGAATAGCAAGCGCTATTCACAAAACTTTCATACTTTCGTCTTGAATTCTCATCCCCTTTTCGCTATTATAGTTCATGGTCTGCGCCGGAGATCCATCGCGGCGTGACGGCAACTGGCAACACAGATTCATTTTCAGGAGGAAATCACCATGGCAGTAAAAGTAGCAATCAATGGTTTTGGACGTATCGGCCGTCTTGCATTCCGGCAGATGTTTGGCGCAGAGGGTTATGAAGTGGTCGCGATCAACGATCTGACAAGCCCCAAGATGCTTGCACATCTGCTGAAGTATGACACCGCTCAGGGCGGGTATGCCGGAAAGTTCGGTGAGAATCTTCACACGGTTTCCGCGAACGACGACGAGAACACCATCACGGTCGACGGCAAGACGCTGAAGATCTACAAGGAGCCCGATGCGAACAACTGCCCTTGGGGACAGCTCGGCGTCGATGTCGTTCTGGAGTGCTCCGGTTTCTATACCTCCAAGGAGAAGGCACAGGCTCACATCAATGCCGGTGCGAAGAAGGTTGTTATCTCCGCTCCTGCGGGCAACGATCTGCCGACCATCGTATACAATGTCAACCACAAGACCCTGACCAAGGATGACAAGATCATCTCCGCTGCGAGCTGCACCACGAACTGCCTCGCACCGATGGCCAAGGCCCTCAATGATTTCGCACCGATCCAGTCCGGTATCATGTGCACGATCCACGCTTACACCGGCGATCAGATGATCCTTGACGGACCTCAGCGCAAGGGTGATCTCCGCAGATCCCGCGCGGGCGCTGCGAACATCGTTCCGAACAGCACGGGTGCTGCGAAGGCCATCGGCCTGGTCATCCCTGAGCTGAACGGCAAGCTCATCGGCGCTGCACAGCGTGTTCCCACTCCTACGGGTTCCACCACCATCCTGCACGCCGTAGTGAAGGGTGACGTTACCGTTGAGAGCATCAACGCTGCAATGAAGGCAGCTGCGACCGAGTCCTACGGCTACACCGAGGATCAGATCGTTTCTTCCGATATCATCGGCATGAAGTACGGCTCCCTGTTCGATGCTACCCAGACCATGGTCAGCAAGATCGACGAGGATACCTATCAGGTCCAGGTCGTTTCCTGGTATGACAACGAGAACTCCTACACCAGCCAGATGGTCCGCACCATTAAGTACTTCGCAGAGCTGGATGAGAGCCTTAAGGACTGATCGATCAGTTACGGGCTGTGAACGCGGATCGGTCGATCCGTGAAAAGCGTGACTCAGAGCGGGTCCGGTCTTAGGACCGGACCCGCTTTTTTCAAATTCAGCAACCCGGGTCCGGGGGCTGGATCAAAAGTAAATAAGGAGAAAATCAATGCTGAACAAGAAGAGTGTCGAAGATCTCAAGAACATTCAGGGCAAGCGCGTCCTGGTCCGCTGCGATTTCAACGTTCCGCTGAAGAACGGTGAGATCACCGACGAGACCCGTATCGTTGCTGCACTTCCGACCATCTGCAAGCTCATTGAGGGCGGTGCGAAGGTCATTCTCTGCTCCCACCTGGGCAAGGTCAAGAATGGCCCGAACGAGGGTGAGTCCCTGGCACCGGTGGCAAAGAGAC
>JAFPTK010000236.1 GCA_017400305.1 Lachnospiraceae bacterium
CCCTGGACGAACCCCGTCACATATCCTATCAGAAAAACACCCACCTGTTTGTGAACACCTCCTCCTACTCGGGATTCACCACGGTGATCGCCATCGATAACCGGGACGTGTACCGGCCGATCTACGATTACATCAGGGCAAATCTGGTGATCTTCGCGGGATTCGTGGTCCTGATCCTGCTCCTTTCCTATGTGGTGTCCAGGATCATCACGATCCCTGTGATGAAGATGTACTCCGGGATAACATCGCTGCGCATGGATGATGAGAGCATCCTGACGGGATCGCTTGAGCGGATCGATACCGATATCATCGAACTGGATACGCTGTATTCGGCAGTGCGCGACATGCACGATCGCGCCAAGGCCTCCATGAACCGGGAGATCGTGCTGAACAATCAGCGCCTGCAGTCCCAGATCCTTGCGCTGCAATCCCAGATGAACCCGCATTTTCTCTACAATTCCCTCGCCACCATCTCGGCGATGGCCGAGGAGGGGATGAACGGGGAGGTGGTGAAGATGTGCCAGACCATCTCGCGGATCCTCAGGTATATCTCGTCGGATAAGGATCCGTTAGTGACTGTGCGCGAGGACGTGTCCCATGCGAAGGATTATCTGGAATGCATGAAGATGCGCTATGAGGAGGATCTGATCTACAGCATCCATATTCCGGAGGAGATGCAGGAGATCCGGATCCCCAAACTCTGTCTCCAGCTCATTGTAGAAAATTCGATCAAATACGCGACGAAAAATGTCCGTGCCCCGTGGCGGATCGAGGTGGACGGCCACCGGACGGGACTGTACTGGGAGATCACCGTCAGGGACAACGGCCCCGGATTCCGGGAGGAGGATCTGAAGGAGATCAATGATCGCATCGCGTATATCAACGAGACGGAGATGCTCCCCGGCCTGGAGATCAACGGGATGGGGTTGATGAATATCTACATTCGTTTCAAGACGCTGTATCGCGGCAAGCATATCTTCCGGGTGAGCAATTATGCGGGCGGGGGCGCGCTGGTCACCATCGGCGGGGAATTTGACGCGGGATCGGAGGCGGCCTTTGCAGGGAGCGACGACGCGGAGGGGTGAGAGATGGACGGAAGGACCTATCGTGTGATCATAGCCGAGGATGAGAAGCTGATCGCCAAAAACATCGCCAGACACATTGAGGAGGAAAACGCAAACTTCAAGGTCTGCGGGATCTATTCCAACGGAGAAGATGCGCTGCAGGCGGTGCGGCAGCAGCCGCCGGATGTCGTGTTCACGGATATCTCGATGCCTGTCATGACGGGATTGGAGCTGGCGGGGGAGATCAGCCGCACGATGAACAACGTGAAATGCGTGATCATCACCGGCTACGCCGAATTTGAATACGCCAGAGAGGCGATCCGCTGTGAGGTGGCAGACTATCTGTTGAAGCCGGTGGACAGCGAGGAGCTGCGAAGAGTCCTAAAGGATCTGGAACTGTCCCTGACGGATATCTATGATCATGCAAGGGCCGAGGGCGGACAGGAATCCTCACTCACACCGGAGGAGATCGTCCGGCTGGTGGAGGAGTACGTGCAGAATAATTACGCCGGAGATCTGGATCTCAATACGATCGCGCTGAAACTCGGCTTTTCCTCCTCCTATCTGACCAAGATCTTCAACCGGGTGGAGAAGATCCCGCCGTCGAAGTATATCCGGAATTATCGGATGGGGATCGCAAAACAGCTGATGAACGATAAAGGGATGACCCTACAGCAGGTTGCGGCTGCTGTAGGGTACAGTGATCCCTTTCATTTCAGCAGATCTTTTAAACAGACCATCGGCATGACACCGACGGAATATCGGGAATCCCTGCAGTGACCGTTTAAGAGGTCACGACTCCCTTCTGCAGCATGATGTTGGCGTACAGGGCGGATTCCCCGGTGGTCACGACGGCATAGGCCTTCGCTGCCTCCTCGTAAAAGGCGAAGCGCTCGATGTGACCGATCATGGCGCTGCCTCTCGGATCGTGCTTCTTGAGGATCTCGGCATAGGTATCCCAGATCGGTGTCTCCACCGGATCCCCCTTCATGACCTCCATGAGATTGACCGGATGCTCCACATAGGTGTCCAGAGGGAACACCGTGAGGATGGCGTCCAGGATCTCCGGTACGCCGTGTCCGTCCAGACGGACGACGATCCCGTTTTTCCCGACGGATGCCGCCGGGAAGTTGCCGTCCGAGATCACGATCCGGTCGGCATGTCCCATCTCACACAGAACCTTTAACAGCTCCGGCGATAAGATCTTAGGTATTCCTTTCAGCATGATGATTCCTCCTGACTTTTTTTCTACTCCCAGAGCTGCGTCCAGTCATCGGCTCCCGGCCACAGGAAGACCTGGCCCTTGACCAGACGGCAGTTTCTGTCCGCACCCTTTAAGAGCTGCATTTCCTCCTCCGTGAGGGGATCCTCGGTGGTGCATTTCAGATTGGAGAGATACTGCGGCTCCTTGACGGAGAAGGGAATGGTGCACAGGCCGCGCTGTACGGCCCACTTGATGCACACGACCGCGGGATGGACGCTGTGGGCTTCCGCCACCTTTACGACCTCGGGAAGCTCGGTGTCGACGACGTCCGTGCTGCAGCGGTCCCGCTCGGGTCTGCTGGGGGAACCGATGGGGCAGAAGCCGATGGGGATCATCCCGTGTGCCTTCGCGTGATCGAACAGCTCCTGCTGCTGAAACGAAGGGTGGCATTCCATCTCCAGAGCGGCGGGCTTGATCCGGCACAGAGGCAGGACCTTGTCCAGCTTTGAGACCGTCATGTTGGACATGCCGATGGCTCTGACCAGACCGGCATCGTACAGTTCCTCCATCTGCCGCCAGGTATCCATGAATTCGTCGACGGAAAACGGCCTGGAATCGGGATTGCGCGAGTCGCCGTCACAGCCCGGTGCGTGATAATTCGGGAACGGCCAGTGAACAAAGTACAGATCGATATAGGAGAGACCGAGATCGTGAAGGCTCTTCTCGCAGGCCTTGCGTACCTCCCGGTGCTGATCGTTCCACACCTTGGAGGTGATGAACAGGTCCTCCCTCTTCACGACCCCGTCCCGGAATAATCCGGTCAGGATCGCACCGATCTGGTCCTCGTTCTGATACACCGAGGCGCAG
>JAFPTK010000237.1 GCA_017400305.1 Lachnospiraceae bacterium
ACATAGCCGCCGGAGGCAGCGGGCAGAAACAGGGAATCCCCGCGCCGGAAGGCGGCTTTTTCGCCGGTCCCGGTGAGACGGAGCTCACCCTCTCCGCGGATGGGGAGGATGCTTAAGAAGGATGTTTCATCGACCGTTCCCCGGGCACCGACCGACGGATCCCCCGCTGTGGCAAGCCGGTCGACGGTGAAGTAGGGGCATTGCACCAGGTGCGGTGCGAATGTCTGCGGCTGGGGAGGCTCACACCGCGTCACCTCAAGCGCCTGCTCGATGTGAAGAGCCCGCGGATTCCCCAGGGCATCCCGGCGGTCATAATCATAGACGCGATAGGTCAGATTGGAGCTCTGCTGGATCTCGGCGATGAGGATGCCGGCACCGATCGCATGCAGAGTGCCCGGAGGGATAAAGAATACATCCCCGGGTTTTACCGGTACGGCGTTTAAGATCTCCGGCAGGGTGTTCTCACGGATGCGCCGGGCAAACTCCTCTCTGGTGACGGTCCGGCGGAATCCGTAGTAGAGAAAGGCATCCGGAGCCGCGTCGAGGATGACCCACATCTCCGTCTTGCCGAAACCGCCGCCGTGAGTCCGGGCGTAGGCATCATCCGGATGTACCTGGATCGACAGCCGGTCCCGGGCATCGATCAGCTTGATCAGCAGAGGGAAATCCGGACAGGAGGCCGCGGCGGTTCCCAGAGCACTCGTTCCCAGTGCGGCAAGCGCCTCGGACAGCGTCTTTCCGGCCAGATCCCCCTCCGCGATCGTGGACGGACCATCCGGATGACAGGAGAGCATCCAGGCTTCCGCCGCGATCTCCGTGTCTGCTTTGATATTCCACTCTCTCTTCAACCGGTCGCCGCCCCAGAGATAATCCTTGACAGCCGGGATACATTTTAAGATCGCCATGTCCTGGTCTCCTTCCCGAACACCTCCATCCTCCGGCAGAGCGTCTCCCCGGGGAGGATCGTGATCCTGACTCAACGAACACCATAGTAAAACAGCCCGTCAGAGCTTGTCAACAGCGGGTATGCGGGTGATACGATTAACATTTTCCGCTCTTTCATTGCAGGATCCTCCGGGGGGCATTATAATGAAATATCATTGTTTCATGCCACATCGGCAGAATGGAGGGAAAGATGAAGATCTATTCAGTGAATGATGCGGAATTCAAACCCTACGGCAAGGTGCTCACCGGATACGATACGGGAGATCTGTGCAAGGCCCTCGATGAGAAGACACCGCTTCCCGAGGGAGTGGATTATGTGATGAGCGAGGCTGCCCTGGAGTACACGAACCTTTTCGGTGCCCTGCAGAATAACGCCTACGGCGGCATGCCGATCCAGATCGGTTACTGCAACGGTCACAATACGAAGCTCAACTGCCTGGAATATCATCGGGACAGCGAGCTCAACATCGGCTCCACCGATTTCATCCTGTTACTCGCCAAGGCGGATGATATCGTGGACGGAAAGCTGGACACCTCCAAAGTGATGGCATTTAAGGCCGCCAAGGGACAGGTAGTGCAGGTATATGAGACGACACTTCACTATGCGCCGTGTTCCGCCGCGGCAGGAGCGGGCTTCAAGGTTGCCATCGTGCTGCCCAAGGGAACCAACGGGGCGGTCCCGAATCTTACGCCCGTCAACGAAGAGGATAAGTGGATGACCGCCTGCAACAAGTGGCTGCTCGCCCATGCGGAATCCTCGGAAGCCGGGAACGGCGCTTACGTGGGACTCACGGGAGAGAATCCGGATATCGCGGGCCTGATCTGATCAACGATCCGCGGGACCGCAGCCCGTCTTTCCGGGCAGCTGTTCCATGGGGGTGAGGCCCTTCTTCTCAGATCCGATCACATAATAAGCCGGTGCATACGAGCAGGCTCGTGCACCGGCTTATCTGTTTGCATGCGTATCGTGATGCTCAGCGGATGAAATTCGTGAAGATCCGCTGCTCCTGCTCGGGTAGACCAAACCGCTTCCTGCCCAGCGCGATGCTCTTCATCAGGAAGGTCATGTTGCGGGCCAGTACCCGCATGGTCTGCAGCCCCTCCGAATCCAGCGCGGCTTCACCGCGGTCATTTCCGTGCACGTTATTCCAGTAGACGGAAGATGCCACGGGCATCTCGGACAGGGTGAAGAACTTGTTCAATTCGTCATAAGCGGCCGAGCAGCCGGTCCGTCTGGCGATGACGATGCTGGCGCCCACCTTCATCCGCTTATCGAAATGCGTGCTGTAGAAAAGTCTCTGCAGGCAGGCGACCAGGGTCGCATTGGCGGAGGCGTAGTAGACCGGCGAGGCGATGACAAGTCCGTCCGCGGCGTACAGCTTCGGGGCCAGTTCGTTCACGATATCATCAAAGACACAGCGGCCGCTCTCGGAGCAGCTGTTGCAGGCGATGCAGCCGCGGATGTCCAGATTGCCGACCTGCACGGTCTCTGTTTCCACGCCCTCGGACTGAAAGACGCGGCAGAGCTCATCGATCGCGGCCTCGGTATTACCGCCGGCCCGGGGGCTGCCGTTTAAGATGAGCACCCGACGGGGCGGCATGGGCGCGGGTTTCCTGTCACCTTCCGCTCTCCGGGCCGGTTCATTCCCGGTTTTCCGGGCATTTACACGCTTCTGTGCGGCCTTCTTCTCAGCTGCCTTCCTGCGGGAAGCGGCCTTTTTCTCCGCCGCCTTCTCTGCGGCGACCGCCTTTTTGGCGGCTGCCTTCTCCTCGGCTGCCGCACGCTTCTCCGCGGCCTTGCGCGCCCTTGTCACCGCGCGGTTGACGGAGGGCTTCACGGCGGAAGCGGCGGGTTCAACGGGTTTCACTTTTTTCTGATTCTCAGACATGATCCGGGCCTCCCTTCTGGGAATAAAACTACTGATATCATAGCATAAATCCGATCATTTGAGTACGATCGTTTCCTTGCCGTAGTACATCTCCATGGACAGATTGCGGTAGTCGTCCGGATCGGCCGTGATGTCGAAATCCACATAGTAGATCGGCTGCGGATGATCGGTAAGCGGTGTGAGCTCCACCGGGTCGTCCCCGGATTCGAGGGGATCGATCCAGGCGTCGCGCTCTGCGGCATAGCGCTGCGCTTCGCCCACCAGGAGGGATCGCGCGGCTGCGACGCTGGTCAGGGTGTCGCGGTTCTCCCGCGGCAATACATAGACCGCCGTCAGGATCAGGACGGCGACCCCCGCCAGGAGGAAATAACCGCGCAGGAAGGAAGCCGCACCGGCGTGATCACGGACGGCGGAGAGTGCGAAATGATCCCGGATCCGGCAGAGCGCCTGATACTCCAGGATCACCAGCAGCAGGAGGAAGAAGTCGTACCGGATATTCTGGATCCTGCGCGGACCCACCTCATTCATGGCGTAGAACGTGGGCGTAAAGCAGGAAGCGAACAGACAGAATCCGATCGCGGCCGTCAGAGCGAAGGGAAAGCGGATGCGATCCTGTGTCTGCGGGGTCCTGGAGCGCAGCCCGGCGGCATGCCACAGAAAGGGCGCCAGGAGGAAGAGCAGGGTCAGCGTGGCACCCGTCGTCCAGTAACCGACATGGGCGAGGGCCGCATCGAAGGATTTCACGATCGCCAGGAACGCCGGGATCGGAGACTCCGTATCCATCCGCACACTGTTCCCGGGAGCCATGACATTGAGCAGAAAGCCGGCTGCCGTGAAGAGGGTGATCGCGACGGGAGGGAGGAGGGAGGCCGAAAGGGAAAGCTGCTCCCGACGGCTCCTCAGACGGATCAGGAGCAGGATCGCCCAGAGCACCGTGATCTCCATATTGAGGAGCGCAGTCACGAGGTTGCCGCCGCCCAGGAGAAAGCCGAAGAGGCACGCGGGGATCGTCAGACGGATCCATCCCGGACCGGCGGATCGGGTGAGCTTAAGGAGCAGTGCCAGCTGGATCAGAAACAGCGAGTAGAATAGCGTGTAGTAGCTGGAACCGTTCCACCAGTAGAAACCCTGAAATGCGTGCGGCAGCGTCTGCATCAGCAACAGGCACACAAAGGAGGATACGATCGCGGCGGTCTTCTTCTCCCGGAAGAGGAGCGCATAAAAGAATACAAAGTGCCCCAGCAGGAAGCAGGCGATGAGGATCACGGTGGAAAATCCGTAGAACCGGTCGCCGAAGAGACCGGGTTCCAGGGAAAAGAGCACGATGGCGGAAAAGGAGCCCTGCCAGGTGGTCATGGTCTCCGCGAGCTGCCTGGCAACCGCACCGATGACGGCCGGGAGGGAATGCGTATCCCGCCATGCAGCATGGGTGTAGACCGCGTAGGCAAAATCATCCGCGAACGGGCGGGAGTATACGGCGATGGCAAGCAGGGGGATCAGGGAGAGCACGAGGATCCCCAGACCGAACCGCAGCCACCGGTTGAGATCATGTTCCGTCATGGAAGCCTCCGGGTATCGATCAATTTACAAATTCAGTAAAGACCTTTGCAACGGTATTATGATATCATACTTATGACAAAAAAGTTACCACGCGATCATGTTGGGAAAGGAGTGGGTATGCTGTTTCAGAAAGAAGAAAATGCGCTGATCGTCCGAAGGAACGGGGAGACCCTGCGGGTGGAGGCCTGGGGCCCCGACGCGCTGCGTGTGCGCGCCACGATGCGGTCCGCCCTCACGGATCAGGATTGGGCACTGACGGAGACGCCCGCTGCGTCGACGCCGGTCATCGAGATCGGAGAGGAGGAGCGCAGGGAGGAGGGGAATCTCGTCCGACATCCCGTCGCCTCCATCACCAACGGGCGCATGAAGGCGGTGGTCAACTTCGCCGGAGTCCTGAGCTTTTACCGCGACGGCGCGCTGATCCTCCGGGAGTACTACCGCAGCTACGGCGGCACCATCTCTGAGGGGAGCCGCTGCTTAAAGATCGTCAACCGCGACTGGAAGGGGATCATCGGCGGGAGCGATTACCGCCTGACCGTGAAATTCGATCCCAATCCCGGGGAAAAGCTCTACGGCATGGGACAGTATCAGCAGCAGGATCTCAACCTCAAGGGATGCGTCCTGGAGCTCGCCCAGCGCAATTCCCAGATCTCGGTTCCCTTCCTGATCTCCAGCCTGGGATACGGCATGCTCTGGAATAACCCCGCGGTCGGCCGGGTCAGCTTTGCCAACAATTACACGGAATGGATCGCACGCTCCACGAAGCAGATGGATTACTGGATCGTGGCGGGAGATGCCCCGAAGGACATCCTGACGAAATACACCGCGGTCACCGGCCGCGCGCCGATGTTCCCGGAGGACCGCATGGGACTCTGGCAGTGCAAACTCCGCTACCGCACCCAGGAGGAGGTACTGGAGGTGGCGCATGCCTATGAGAAGGAGGGGATCAAGATCGATCAGATCGTCATCGATTTCTTCCACTGGACACTGCAGGGCGACTGGAAATTCGACAGGAAATACTGGCCGGATCCCAAGGCCATGGTGGAGGAGCTGCACCGCATGGGGATCCGCGTGATCGTATCGGTATGGCCCTCCGTGGACCGCAAGAGCGAGAACTTCGGCCCCATGATGGAGCGGGGACTGCTCATCAAGACCGAGCGCGGCGCGGCGCAGACCTACGATTACCAGGGGGACTGCGTGGAGATCGACCCGTTCAACCCCGAGACCAGACAGTACGTCTGGGAGATCTGCAAGAAGAATTATTACGATCTGGGCATCGACGCCTTCTGGCTGGACAACTCCGAGCCGGACTACGGCGTCTATGACTTTGAGAACTACCGCTATCAGGATATGCCGGCGCTCTCCTGCAGCAACCTGTATCCGCAGATGTACAGCCGCATCTTCTTTGATGAGATGCAGAAGACCGGGGAACCGGTCGTCAACCTGTTGCGCTGCGCCTGGGCCGGCAGCCAGAAATACGGCAACGTCGTCTGGTCCGGGGATGTGCCCAGCACCTTCCGGGCCTTCTACGAGCAGGTGCAGGCAGGCCTGAATATCGGCCTCGCCGGGATCCCCTGGTGGACGACGGACATCGGCGGGTTCATGACGGACGATGTCAATGATCCGGATTTCCGGCAGCTCCTCATCCGCTGGTATCAGTTCGCCGTGTATTCCGCGGTCTTTCGGATGCACGGAGATCGCGGCCCCTACAACATCCCGCCGCTGGATGACCGCGACTGGGGCGGCGGCTATCTCCATACCGGCCAGCCCAACGAGCTCTGGAGCTACGGCGAAGACAATTACAAGATCATGAAGCATTACTACGACATCCGGATCGCGATGCACGATTACATCAGATCCCTCTACGAGGAGGCCTCCGAAAACGGCTCGCCCCTGATCCGCACGATGTTCTATGAATTCCCGGAGGATCCGCGGTGCTGGGAGATCCAGGATCAGTACATGTTCGGCAGTCAGTATCTGGTGGCGCCCATCTTTGCCCTGAATACCTGGAAGCGCGAGGTCTATCTGCCGGAAGGGAAATGGAAGCTCACTTCCGACGGATCCGTATACGACGGCGGGCAGACCGTGGAAGTGGACGCGCCCATCGAATATATGCCCGTATTTGAGCGCGTCTGATCGGGAAAGAATGATATCTAAGGAAAAGGGGCACCCGCGGAGGGCGCCCCTTTTGCCATGGGGATGTCTCATTTCCGGTGTGTGCTGTAGCACCGGTCGCACATGGGATACGGCGTCAGCCACGGGATCCGCTTGCCGCAGTACTTGCAGACGCGTCCCTGGAAGACCTGTTTTTTCAGTATTTCGTTTAACTTATCCGAGATCGTCCGTTTGATCCGGTAGATCCTTTCGATGTCCTCGGCCTCTCCGTAACGGGAGGAGTAGGCGTAGAGGAGATCATACACCTTGTACAGGATCTCCAGCCGCTCGGCGGATTTCGGCGAGGTCCCGCACAGGGACGGATCGTAGATCTCAAAGAGATAGGGGAGGTCGGCGGGGCGGCCCTCGGCCCGACAGGTGAAGAGATCCGTCCAGAGGGTGTGCACGGTCTCCACCTTGGCGTCGATGGGGATGGAGATAAAGTCTAACACCAGCGCCTTATCGTCCGAGATCTTCTCAAGCTCCCTGGCCAGTTCGATCTTCTCATCGATATCCGACTTGTCATAATCCCTGGTCGCCGGCAGGGAATCCCAGGCGGCGAGGATCTCCGACACCTTTCCGTCCTTCTCGAAAAAGATCGGCGGGATGCTGATCACAGCCTTTTCAATGGGCTCATCCGGCGTCTTTAAGCCCTGAGAGATCGTGCTCTTGCGGCTTAAGGAGTTGACAAAGCCCTTGGGATAGATGCCGTATCGTCCCGCACGGCCCGCGATCTGCTTGATCTCGTTCGGATAGAGGATCCGGCTCTCCTTCCCGTCAAATTTGTCCGTGCGCAGGAAGATCACACGCCGGATCGGAAGGTTCATCCCCATCCCGATGGCGTCGGTGGCGACCACCACCTTCGTCTCGCCGGACATGAACTTGGCGGCCTCCGCGTGACGCACGTCATAGGGGAGATTTCCGTAGACCACGCTGCATTTGATCCCCCGGGAGGACAGATCCGCCGCGCATTCCTGGACATCCCGCCGGGAAAAGACGATCAGGGCATCACCGTCCATGATGCCGTCGGGGTATTTGAGATACGCCCGTTCCAGTTCCAACGGCGTCTTTCGTTTGTGCCAGAAGATATCGTAGGTATCCTCACAGTTCTCGATCATCCGGATCAGGCAGTCGGTCATATTGGGGGCGCAGCAGACGTGGATCGTCTCGGCCCGGATGCCGAGGATCGCCGTGGTCCAGGCGCCTCCCCGCTCCGGATCGGCCGCCATCTGCGCTTCATCGATCACGGCCACCTCATAGGTGTCGTCCAGGTTGAGCATCTCGATCGTGGAGGAGCGGTGCGTGGCGCCCTCCACCAGGATCCGTTCCTCTCCGGTGATCATGGAGCACTTAGCGCCCAGTCCGGTGAGCCGCTCGTACTGCTCGTAGGCCAGGAGTCTGAGCGGTGCAAGATACACGCCGGATCTGGCTTTGGCGAGCTTTAAGATGGCGTCATGGGTCTTGCCGGAATTGGTCGGCCCGGCATGGATGACGAAATGGCGCTTCATCGCCCGTGCCTCCGGATAGAGAGAGGCGTAGTTGTCCGGGATCGAATTCATGAATTCCGCGGAAAGCATCCGGATGATATGTCGATGACGGTACGCCGGTTCTACATAGCGCCGGTATTTCTTATTCTCGGAAAGGAGGGCGGCCAGCCGGTCGGTGGGGAACTGCCGGATGAGCTCCTCCGTAAACTGCCTGGCGTGCATGGTCTCGCCGATACAGCCCCGCGACATCCGCTTGATCCGCTTGATGCCGTAACTGCGCTGCAGCTTAAAGAGCGGCTCGGATTTCTGCAGGAGCAGCGTGTACAGGTGATAGGCGATATGGTCGCAATTGTAGATGTGCGCGAGGGTCGTCTGATTGATGAGGGTATGCGGGTCGTCCAGGATATCGATGAACATCTCCTCCAGAGAGCCCCGATAGGACTGCGCGATCTTAAAGGACCTGGTGGACAGGTACTGCGCCAGATCCTCGGAGACTTCCTGCAGGATCTCCTCATAATAGCGATCAAACTCCTCTGTGATGAGGAGAGCCCGGTCATCCGGCCCGGAACCGCCCCGCCTCCTGCTCATGACGACATCCTCCTTTTGCGGGGCGGGAGACCGCCCAGACGATTTCCGGATTCCAGGATCCGGGTGGTGACCATGCTTTTCTGCCGTAACGCCGCGTCAAAGAACTGCCCGAGGAAGGTGTCCTTTTTGGATCCCGGATCCGCATGGCGGTATTCCTCGCAGTCCTTCTCCCGGTCAAACGCTGGGATCGTTTCCCCGCTCAGACGCTCGCCGAAAGCCTTCCAGTCGGCGGAGGCATCGACCCGGCGCTTCGCGATGATCTCCCGGATCGTCTCCCGATGCGGTGCGATCGTCGCGGTGGCGTAAGTGTCCGTGGAGAACTCCGCCTCCTCTCCGCGCAGGAACCGCAGGGCATAGACCATCTGGGAGAACGCGTGCAGATAATCCGACGGATTGTCCTTGACGATCTCGCGGTAGCCGCCCCAGGCAGGCAGGTAGACGTAACGGATATAGCTGTAATCCGGCAGGTGACCGGCTCTGCCGTGGCCGAGATTCATGATCGAGTACTCGGAGGACTGATAGACACTGCCGACATAGAGCCTCTTCTCCGGATCATCCGCTGCCGTGGGATTGTGGGAAAAGGAGATGTGTTTCCGCTCGAAGCCGCCGTCCTCTGTGGGGAACAGCTCGTAAAAGTGAGAATTGGTATTGTTGATCACGAGGGACGGCGTGCCGGCGAAGTAGGTGTGCGCCCAGGTATCTGCCAGCACGTGCATGGCGATACCGGCAGCTACAGGAGACCGGTCCCTTGCAAGGTTCACCGTATCGGCCAGGAGCTTTCCGTTGGGGCCGCAGATCAGACGGTATCGGTCCTTGTAGTTTCTCGTCCCGCGGGCGATCTCCGCATACAGATCGCGGGGCAGGAAGTGAAAGGAGGACCAGATCCGGGTGATATCGATCAGTCCCGGCCGATCCGTGCGCGCCTCCATGAGCTCCAGCTGAAGCTGGGTTGTGGCGGCATCGGACGGCCCGCCGACCGTTTTCAGCCACGTCCGGGAGCAGTGATCCACCAGCTGCGCGGCATGACAGATCAAAAGGCTCTCCGCGTGATCATATCCGGCCAGGATCGCCGCACAGTAGGTTGCATAGTAGTGAAAATCTTCCTGCATCTTTCCGCGTACCTCCTGATCAGCTGATCGTGATGACCCGGGTGCGCCGGCAGGCATTGACGATCCGCATGAGAGCCGAGAACACGAACCCGACAGAGAAGATATCCACCACCAGTGCCTCGGAATGCAGGTAGATCAGACAGATCAGGACCGTGAGCAGCTTGACCGCTCCCTGAAAGGTCTTGAGCTTCCAGGACGCCTGGATCCCCCTGGCCTCCCTGGCCCGCAGCAGATCCACGATGGCGGAGAAGGCGAGCGTGCCGGTCAGATAGATCAGCACATAAAACTGCGGCACCGTCAGCAGCGAACCCGTGAAGAGTCCGAAATCGAGAAACAGGGCCCCGCGGAACAGGATCGACCTGCCGCCGACCATGTGGCGTGCCATGGTGAAATAGTACCAGAGCAGGCGGTAACCCGTGAGCTGTAGCGCAAGGGAATACAGGACGATGATGACCGGATAAGTATCCGCATCATAGAGGAATAACAGGACACCGAGAAGCAGCATGACGATCCCGATCGCCAGTTGATTGATCCGCTGCCAGATCGTCATGATAAAGCCTCCCGCTCCAGCTGATGGATCCGATAAGCCGAATAGAGCAGAAACAGGTAATTCGCGATGGAAGTCAGTTCGACCAGGAGTGTGGCCAGACCGATCTGATCGGTCTCCTCATCCCGCGGAAAGAAATGAAGGATGTTCGGCGTGTAGAAGAACAGGGAGACAGCCAGGATCAGGACGGTCAGCACGAGATAGAGCCGGTTCTTCTTCCCGGCGGTCTGCCGGCCGGCCCGGTAGGCGCTGATACCGATGATAAAGTGGTAGAAAAAAATCGCCGCACAGGCCAGGAGGAGGATGGTCACCGTGGTGACCCAGGCGATAAGAGGAACATACTTCATATCCTCCGGATCGGTCACATCGATCGCCTCTATGACGGTCGCCACCATGGATGAGAGCGTCTCCTCTCCGAGGAACAGCTCGATAAAGACCTTGATCATATCCCATATGGAAAAAGCGATCACAGCCGCTCCGCTGATGGCGAGCGCATCCCGGTGGCGCCGGAGCGATATCGCCCGCTCGCTGTTGTCCGGCTGGTAAACAGGGAAATCCATTCGTAAAACCTCCGTTCCTTACTATAACATAAAAACGCGCTTTCGTATACGGATCGGAACACAACCACGGTGAAATGTGGTATAATAAACAGTTGTTTTCGTGTGGTTCTAACGACATACCGTAAGAGGATGAGAGGTGCAAAATGACAACTTTCCTGATTGGTCTGGTCATCCTGATCGTTGGCGGAGCCCTGTACGGCGGCCTGTGTCAGAGAGTATTCCGGCCGGATGACCGGAAAACACCGGCTTACGAACGCGGAGACGGCGTCGATTTCGTCCCGATGCCGAAGTGGAAGAATGCGTTGATCAACCTGCTAAACATCGCGGGGACCGGGCCCATCCTGGGTCCGATCCAGGGAATCCTCTTCGGCCCCATCGCCTTTCTGACGATCCCCATCGGCTGCGTCATCGGCGGCGCGGTGCACGACTACTTCTCCGGGATGGTATCCCTCAGAGAGGGCGGGATCCAGATGCCGGAGATGGTGCGCCGGAATATGGGGAAGGCCGTTCACGGTCTCTACACGGTATTTGTCAGCCTGGTGCTGTTCCTGGTCGGTGTCGTGTTCATCTACACGCCCGGAGATATCGCTGCGACGCAGGTCTTCGGATTCGGCGGGACCGCGGGGGAAGCCTCCACCTGGATCATCTACGGTGTGATCTTCGTCTATTACCTGATCGCCACCCTGTTCCCCATCGACAAGATCATCGGCAGGATCTACCCGATCTTCGGCGCGATCCTCCTCGTTTCGGCGGTGGGCATCTTTACCATGCTGCTGATCGGCGGATATCCGCTCCTCAACCTCTGGGATCCGTGGGTGCTCGGCGGCTTCGATTTCGGTGCCTATTTTACGAGCGAGCGCTTCATTCCGGCCTTCTTCGTGACCGTGGCCTGCGGGATCCTGTCGGGCTTTCATTCCACGCAGATCACCCTGGTCACGCGGACCCTGCAGCATGAGAAGGAGGGGCGGTTCACCTTCTACAACATGATGATCATCGAGGGCTTCATCGCGATGGTCTGGGCGGCCGGAGCGATGGCGATGATCGGCCTGGGTGCGGAGCATGCCGGGATCACGATGCAGATGACAGACAGCGGATGGGCCTACTTTGCGCAGATCGGGGATGCCGTTCAGAAGATCTCCGCCACCAGCGTAGTGGGAGTGATCTGCCGCAACATGCTGGGACCCGTCGGCGGGATCATCGCGATCATCGGCGTCATCATCCTGCCGATCACCTCCGGGGATACCGCGCTGCGCTCCCTTCGCCTGATCCTTTCGGATGCGCTGCACATCAGGCAGGACAGCCGGGTGAAGAGGATCCTCCTGGCGGTACCGATCTTTGCCGTGGTCTTTGTGGTCCTGATCTGGGCCAAGGTAGACGCGAACGGCTTCAACACCATCTGGCGGTATTTCGGCTGGTCCAACCAGACGCTTTCCATCTTTGCGCTGTCTTCGATCCTGATCTGGTTCCTGCAGCACGACAGGAAGCGGTATTTCTGGATCCCGCTGATCCCGTTAGTCTTTTACAGCTTTATCACATGCGCCTATATCCTGAACGCCAGGATCGGCCTGTCGCTGCCCTATGGCCTCTCGATCGCGATCGGTGTGCTCTTTGCGGTCCTGGTGGCGGTGGCGGCGTTCCGCGTCGGGAACAGACAGCAGCATCCGGAGGAATGACAGGCAGAGGGTATGTACTATTCCAGCTTCGGCATATTGACCGTAATCCTTCACTTCATCATCAACTATGAGATCCTTAAGAACGGCAGAAAGGAACCGCACGGTTCACCGCGATACCGCTACCGCCAGTTTCTGGATGCCCTTTTGGGATTCTATGTCGCCGATCTGCTCTGGGGGTTCCTTGCGGAGTCGGGGATCCGGCTGATCATCTGGGCCGATACGACGATCTTTTTTGTGATGATGGCCCTGTCGGTCCTTCTGTGGACCCGCTTCGTGGTCGCCTTCCTCGACAAGCGCGGGATACGCGCCAGGCTGTTTCTGGGGGCCGGGTGGGGGATCTTTGCTTTTGTGATCGTATCCCTGATCGTGAACGTCTTTTATCCCTTTGTATTTGAGGTCACGGAGGAGGCACAGTATGTGCCGCGCTTCGGGAGATACGCGCTCCTGGGACTGCAGTTACTGCTGTTTCTGCTGATCTCCGTCTATTCGCTCTTCGTCACGCTCCGGGCGGAGGGGGCGGACCGGGTCCATTATCGGGCCGTCTGTGTCTCCGGGGGCGTGATGACCTTTTTCATCGTGATCCAGACCCTCGACGCATTTGCCCCGTTCTACACCATCGGCTGCTTTATCGCAAGCTGTCTGATCCATGTCTTTGTCGAGGAGGATGTGAAGAAGGAGAAGGACAGGATCGCCGAGGCGACCGCCAGGGAAAAGGAGCGATACAGCCAGATCTTCGCCAGTCTTGCGTCGGACTACGCGGCGATCTACTACATCAATATCGAGACCGGACAATACATGGAGGTGTCCGCCAGCGAATCGTACCGGTCCATGAACGTCCCGAAGAAGGGGGAGGATTTCTACGCGGAGACCAGAGAGAACGCCAGGAATTACGTCCATCCGGATGACCGGGACTTCGCGGAGAGTATGTACTACAAGGAGACGATGTTAAAGAATCTGGAGGGCAGGAAATCGTACGCCTACAAGTATCGGATCATGGTGGGCGATGAGGCGAGGTATTTCCGGTTCCTGGTGATGCTCTCTGAGGACGGGAAGCACTTTGTCCTGTGCGACAAGGACATTCATGACACGATCACCGCGGAGACGGCGCTGCTCGAGAAGCAGAAGATCAGCGTCACCTTCAGCCAGATCGCGGAGAGTCTCGCATCCAATTACGATGTCATCTACTATGTGAACATCCCTACCGATGAGTATGTGGGATATACCTCCCACAACATCTACGGGGAGCTCAAGGTCAATGAGTCGGGCAGCGATTTCTTTGCGGAGGCGAAGAAAAACGTCGCTCTGGTGATCCATCCCATGGATCGGGACCGTCTGTTCTCGATCCTGGATAAGGACTACCTGATCACCGCGCTTAAGGAGAGGAGACAGGTGGATGTCCGCTACCGCCATCTCATCAACGAGCGGGTGCAGTACACCAGTCTCTCCGTCAGACGATCAACGGACGGTAACCATCTGATCATCGGTGTGGAGAACATCGACGAGATCGTCCGGAGGGAAAGGGAGCACCTGCGCGCCCTCAATACGGAAAAGGAGCTCGCGAGGCGCGATGAGCTGACCGGCACGAGGAATAAGACGGCATGTATGGAGATGGAGCAGTCTCTCCAGAATTGCATCGACAGCGGGGGGGATTATCTGCCCTTTGCCATTGCGGTCTGTGATCTCAACGAACTGAAGCGGATCAACGACACGGTGGGGCATTCCGCCGGAGACGTATACATCCGATCCTCCGCAAAGCTTCTGTGCGAACTGTTTTCCCACAGCCCGGTCTTTCGTATCGGCGGCGATGAATTCGCGATCTTTGTGAGCGGAGATGACTATGATGCAAGAGACGAGCTGATGGAACGGCTTCACCGGACCTCCCGCGCCAACCGCGACCGCCGGGAAGGCCCCGTCATCGCGGCCGGCATGGCGGAATACGACCCCGCCGTCGACGCCAGGGTCACCGAAACCTTTGACCGCGCCGACCGCCTCATGTATGAGGACAAACGCGACCTGAAAGGAGTCAAAGGGGACGGTTCACTTTGACTCCAAAAAATGAGTCAAAGTGAACCGTCCCCTTTGACTCACTGTGCGTACATTTCCGCGGTGGTTACCACGCCGCCGTTTAACTCCACTTCAAAATACATGCCGGAATCCTTTCGGCTCTCCAGGTATCCGGCAAACTCTTCCTTGGAAACGGTTTCCGGCCCTTCCTCGGTGCCCTTCCGGTATACGGTATTGTCGTCGACCTTGAAGCTGTGCCGGACATCCGAAGAGATGCTGATGGGATCCTGGTCTTTGAAGTTCCGGTAGTCCATGGAACCGCAGGCAATCAGTTCATCCCCTTCCAGGGAAGCCTCATAAATCACCCGGTAGAAGACACCGTAGTCGTTGGTGGTATCGATCTTGTCCCGGTCGGGGGCTGAGAGAAAGGACCCCATAAAGCCATCGGACGTCTCGTATTCCGCCGGCGCGGAGGAGGCAGCCGATTCTTTCTTACCTTCCGCCGGCGCTGCCGCCGTCAGATAATCCCTTACATTAAAGGTCTCTCCGGTTTTCTGTTCCTCGTCGATGACCCCGGGAACGAGCTCCGTGACATAGGTCTCCCCGGAGACCGGATCCACGTAATAGCGGATCTGCGCAGCGGTGTAGGAACGGTACAGCACCACGATCGGTCCGTCCTCCTCCGTAGAAACATCGAAGTATTCGATATATCCTTCCGAATTGATCTCGCCGTCAAAACCGGAATCGGATGCCAGGTTGTAGTTGATCACCGCCTGATATGCCTGATCCTCCGTGATCACATCGGCACTCTGTACCGCGGGCCCCTCCTGTGCAGCGGGCTCCTCCTGCGCGGCCGGCTGCCCGGCTGACGCAGGCTGGCCGCCATCTGCCTGTTCGGAGCCGGCTTCCGTTTTCACCGGTTTGAACATCGAAGCAGAATCTTCCTTTTTCTCCCCGCCGCACGCGGATAGCAGCATCACGGTACACAGGCACACCGATAGGATCAATTTCCTCGATTTCATAACTTCCTCCCTCTGACCAAAGTGAGTCGAAGGGGACGGTTCTCTTTGACTCATTTTTCCATGATAAGCTCAAAATGAGTCAAAGAGAACCGTCCCCATTGACTCCAAACAACTGAATAAGCACGAAAAAGGACCGAATAAACACGGTCACAACGGAGCATCAGCTGATATCATATAATGATAATCATAATAATTCAATAAACGGACGGTGAACTTATGAAGGATATGGTAGAGATCGAAGTGGTGCTGGATGAGCAGTATATCGATCCCCTTGTCACCATCAGGACGAGATCGAATACCCAGCAGGTCGAGAACATCATCTGCGCCATCGAGAATGCGTCGCACAGTGATTTTCCTCAGATCGCGGCGACGAAAGAGGAAACGGTCTTCTTTGTTTCTCAGCGGGATATCGTCAGGGTGCATACCGAAGGGCGGAGGGTCGTCATACAGACGGAAGAGGATGTCTTCACGGTCAGGAGAACCCTTGCCGGTTTGGAGGATGTACTCAATCCCTCGAGGTTCTTAAGGATATCACAGTCGGAGATCATCAATCTGTACAAGGTGAAGAGTTTTGACTTCAATCTGGCCGGAACGATCGGCGTGGAGTTTGACTGCGGCATCAAATCCTGGGTGTCGCGAAGCCGCGTCAGGGAGATCAAGGCACTGCTTAAGCAGATGAGTGCCGGGAGGGATAAGGCATGGAACTGAAGAATCGATTTCTCATCAATTCCCTGATCGGTATCATCGCGGGGATGATCGTGGGAATAATCATGTGGAAGCTGTCCGGCCCGGGAGATGATGAGGGCGGGAGTTTTGCCCTTCATATGATCATGTCCGCATTGCACGGACTGATCCCCTGCGGTGCGATGACCGTATATGAGATCGAAAGCTGGGGACTGACAAAGTCAACCGTGGTTCATGCCACGATAACGCTTGCCACGATCCTGCTCATAGAGCTTCCCATGAAATGGTTTACCTGGAGTGCGGAGTTCGCGATCGCCATGGTCATCTATGTGATCATCTATGTGATCATCTGGCTGACGAATTACCTGTACTGGAAGCACACGGTCAGGGAGATGAATGATCAGCTTGAGGCTCTGCATAAGTAGAGGAAGCCGTGCGACAGTGACCGTCACAGATTATTTGGAGAGGAAAAATGGGAGCGGATCTTAACTGGCTTACGGAAATGGGACTTGATATCGAAACCGGGCAGTCCTATACGGGAGGAGAGGTGAAATACCTCTCCGCGGTCCAGCGGTTTTATAAGAACTATGAGAAGAACCGGGCCAGAGTGTGTGAATACTATGCGGCCAAAGACTATGAGAGTTACATGATCACGGTTCACGCACTCAAGAGCAACGCCCGGATGATCGGCGCGACGGATCTCTCCGCGCGGTTTGAGACGCTTGAGATGGCTGCGAGGAACGGCGAGACCGGGGTGATCGATGAGCAAAATGACGATACGTTAAAAGCGTATGACGAACTGATCCAAAAGCTCTCGCCGATCGGTGAGATGGGAGATGTCCGGGCGGTCGACGAGATCTCGGCCGAAACAGCCAGAGAGACGGTGGATAAACTGCTCGCGGCACTGGATGATTTTGACGACGAGGAGGCCGGGAAGCAGGCAAAGATCCTGTCCGGATATCCGTTCCGGACCACGCAGGCCGGTCAGCTGAAGGAGGCCATCGGGCTCATTGAGGACTTTATGTACGATGAGGCTGCGGAATTGATCAGAGCGATCGCTCCGACGATAGAATAGGTTGTGAAGCTTGAAAAAGATCAAGACAATTCTGGCAGGCATCCTGCTCCTGGTGTTCGGCTACATCTTCGCAGGGGAAGCCTTCATGCCGAAGAACACCCCGGTGAACGGGGATATCTGCGATACCCTTCCGGGGGATCGGTGGGAGAAGATCGAATCCGACGGGACGCGAACGCCCTTTGTCGTGCCGGGAAGAACGGAGGCGGAGATCCTCCTGGAGACCACACTCCCCGAACAGTTCAAGAAGGATTATAACGTACTCTGCTTCCGCGGAATGAACATGGAGGTCTATGTGGACGGCGAGGAGCGGGCAGTCTACCGGACGGAGAACTACCGTCTGCTCGGCGATCGCTCCGCGGAATGCTATGTGATGGCGTCGTTATATCCCGAGGATGCCGGAAAGATACTTCGGGTACACTACGCCTATAATTCCGGCATGGTATATGAGACCTACATCGGTACCAGGCTGGGGATCCTGGCACACCTGTTCCGTTTGTACGGAGTGGAACTGCTTGTCGGGATGGCCCTCCTGCTCCTGGGGGTCATCTGCCTGGTCGCAGCCGTGACGTACAAGTTACTCCACAAAAAGTATCTCGAGATGGAGCATCTGTCGATCGGTGTCATCATCGGTGCCTGCTGGGTGCTGTCCAATTCGATCTTCCGGCAGCTCTATACGAGAAACATCTCGGTCATGTCGGATATCCCGTTTTTGATGGTGATGGTCATGCCGCTCCCGTTTTTCGTATTCCTGAATTCTCTGCAAAAAGGCCGCTACGGCAAGCTCTTAAACTGTGCCGGTATCGTGGCGATCGCCAATTTTATCGTATGCGCGATCCTGTTCATTTCCGGAAAAGTACCGCTCGTTGGAAGCTTCGGCAGCTCCGCCATCTGTGCGCTGATCGGGATCGTCGTCATGTTCGTCACCCTGGTGATGGATCTGAGAAAGCATCTTCTGGGGTCTTACCGTTATGTGGCGGCAGGATTCGTGGTACTGGCTGTGGCTGCGGTAATCCAGATCTTTGCCTATGCCTTTGCCCACAACGGGGTGTTCTCCGGACTGTTCATGGCGCTGGGCCTGTTCGGATTCATGATCTGCTCCATCATCCATACGATCAAGCAGCTGATCGGTATCCGGCTGGAGGCGAATGAACTGCAGCATATCAGCAAGGCGAAGGATGATTTCCTGGCGAATATGTCCCATGAGATCCGCACGCCCCTAAACGGGATCCTCGGGATGGATGAAATGATCATCCGGGATACCAGGGAGAGCAGGATCCGGAATTACGCCTTCGAGATCAAAAGCGCGGGCAACACGCTGCTGTCGATCATCAATGACATCCTGGATCTTTCCAAGATAGAGTCCGGCAACTTTGAGATCGTCCCGGGGGAGTACGACATCGCCTCGGTCCTGAACGACGTGCTCAATATGACCAGACACCGGGCCGAGAAGAAGGGGCTGGCCTTTGATTACGAGATATCCGAATCGATCCCGTCTGTTTTGGAGGGGGATGAGATACGGATCCGTCAGATCATGCTCAACATCATCAACAATGCGATCAAGTACACGCAGGAAGGCCGTGTTTCGGTGGAGGTATCCTCGGAATCCGTGATGATGGGAAACTACATCAATCTGGTGGTCCGCGTATCCGATACCGGAGTGGGGATCCGGGAGGAGGACAAGGATAAGCTCTTTAAGAGCTTCCAACGGCTGGATGAGAGGAAGAACCACAGCATCGAAGGAACCGGCCTGGGGCTTCATATCACCAACAGCCTGCTGCAGATGATGGAAGGGAATATCACATTTGAGAGCGAATACGGGAAGGGGAGCGTGTTTACTGTCACAGTGCCGCAAAAGGTGATCAAGGGGGAACCGATCGGTGTATTCAGCAAGGCGGTCAGGGAATACCTCGGAAACCTGGAGACGGATGAAGTGGGGCTGTACGCGCCGTCCGCCCGTCTGCTGGTCGTCGACGATAACGAGATGAACCTCGATGTCATGGAGGGGCTTCTCCGTGATACCAGGATCCCCACGGATTACGCGGAGTCCGGATACGCCTGTATCGAAAAGGTGCAGAGCACCAGATATGACTGTATCCTGCTTGACCAGATGATGCCCGGCATGAGCGGGGAAGAGGCATTAAAGGAGATGCAGAGGCTGGATATCCTGCAGGGGACGCCGGTGATCGCCCTTACCGCGGACGCCATCATCGGTGCCAAGGAAGGCTATCTGGCCAAGGGCTTCACGGACTATATCTCCAAGCCGGTGAAATATGAGGTGCTGGAAGCGGTCCTTAAGAAATATATCCCTAAGGAAAAACAGCTTTCACCCAGCGGAGCGGATGAGCTTCCCGTCATGCTGATCTGGGGGGATGATTCCGAGAAACTGAAGCAGGAAAAGGCAAGACTTGACGGCATCTATAAGTGTGTCTGTGTCGTCGGAGCCGCGGCAAAGGATAAGTATCTGGGAAAGCATGACGCCTCGGCGATCATGAATGTGATGTAGAAAGGTTTATGAGCATGGAAACGGATACCCGGATAAAAACGCGCGGTCACAGAAAAGCGGGAATGTTCATCCCGATGATCTTTCTGTTCGTCTTTATGACAGTCATGGTCGTCTACACGACAAGGCTGATGTACAACGTGGCGGTATCGAATTCTAACGCGGTCATGGAGGACAGGATCCTGACGGCCTCTGCGATGATCAACAATCACCTGAACACTGCGGAGAACGTATTGCATGTGGCCGGCGACTCCGTTCACCACATGCTGATCAGCGGGACCACCACGGCCAGGATCCATGAGTTTCTGGTGGATGAAACCAATAATGTCGCGGAACAGTTTGACGAGAATTATACGGGACTATACGGCTATATCATGGGGAAATATCTGGACGGTCTCAACTGGATCCCGCCGGAGGACTACGATCCGAAGAGCCGCGGCTGGTTCATGGAGGCCATGAAGGCCGACGGAGATGTCATATTTACCATGCCGTATATCGATGCCCAGACAGGCAATCTGATCATATCGGTTTGCAGGATGCTGCCGGACAGACAGAGCGTCATCGCGCTGGATGTACAGCTCAAGGGGATACAGTCCATGATGAGCGAGCTGACGCTGAACGGGAAGGGGTACGGTTTCGTGGTCAGTGATGACGGCATGTATATCGCCCATCGCGAGGAAGACAGAAAGGGAACCAATATCTGTGATACGGAGGGCGGCCGGGAATTTCTGGACGTCATCAACGGAACGGACTCCGGCAGCTTTCCTTATACCTGGAACGGCGAATTGAACACGGTCTATGTCAATACGATCGCAAATGACTGGAATGTCGTCCTTGTGGTGAGCGATCATTCGCTCTATTCGGAGGTGAGGAGCCAGCGGATCATCATCATCGTGATCTGTTCCCTGATCTTCCTGATGATCACGGTGATCTATTACGTCGGACACAGGAACGAACAGGAATACAACAAAGAGATGGAGGAGATGAAGCTGGAGGAGCAGAAGACCGCCTACGAACGCAAAGTGCTGGAGCTTGAGAAGGACGCCGCCAATGCTTCCAATAAAGCCAAGAGCGATTTCCTCGCCAACATGTCCCATGAGATCAGAACACCGATGAACGCGATCATCGGCATGGATGAGATGATCCTTAGGGAAACGGTATCCGGCAAGGTCCGCAAATATGCGCTGGATATCCAGAGCGCCGGCAAGACACTGCTGTCGATCATCAACGATATCCTTGACTTCTCCAAGATCGAATCCGGCAAGATGGAGCTTGTCCCGGTGGATTACGGATTTGCATCGGTGATGAACGATGTCGTGAATATGACGATGAAAAAGGCCCAGGACAAGGCGCTCATCTACAACCTCAAGGTTTCCAGGAGCATTCCCTCCGTCCTTCACGGCGATGAGATCCGGGTGCGGCAGGTCATGCTGAATCTGATCAATAACGCGATCAAGTACACCCATGAGGGAAGCGTCTCCATCGATGTCTCGTATGAGAGCAGTACACAGATGCTCCGGGTGATCGTATCGGACACGGGGATCGGGATCAAGACCGAGGACCTTGGGAAACTGTTCGGCTCGTTCCAGAGACTGGAAGAGGATAAGAACCGGAATATCGAAGGGACCGGTCTCGGACTGAACATCACGATGCAGCTTGTGAAGATGATGGGCGGAACGATCGGCGTCAACAGCAGGTACGGTGAGGGGACAACCTTTACGGCGACGATAAAGCAGGAAACGATCGATCCGACCCCTGTGGGGGATTTCGCCGAGAATCTGTTCAAGATGCAGCGGACGGAGCAGGAATACCGTCCAGCCTTCATAGCACCGACGGCGAAGCTGCTGGTCGTCGATGACAATGACATGAATCTGGAGGTGATCGAATCCCTTCTGGAAGATACGAAGATCGGCGTCACCACGGCAGACTCCGGAAAAGAATGCATCAAGATCCTGCGGGAGCAATCCTTTGACCTGATCCTTCTCGATCAGATGATGCCCGGCATGTCGGGGATACAGACGCTTAAGAAGATACGTTCGGAGCACCTTGCCGACACCACTTCCGTGATCGCGCTCACTGCGGACGCGATCGTCGGTGCACGGGAAAACTATCTGAAGGAGGGCTTCTCGGATTATCTGAGTAAGCCGGTCATGTATGAGGCACTGGAAGAAATGCTCCTTAAGTATCTTTCACCGGAGCTGATACGGACCCTGGATGAGACCGTCAGGGAAAAGGAGGAGGACGCGAGCGAGGAGAACAAGCCGATCGTGATCGCGATCTCGCCCTCGTCCGACAGGCTCCGCACGCTCAAGGAACAGCTCGGAGGCAGCTGCAAAGGCGTCTTTGTAAAGGACATGGCCGCTGCGGCCAGATTTATTGAGAAAAATAAAGGTTGAGCAATCATTTGGGGAGGAGAGGATTATGAAAAAAGCAAGTCGTATCATCCTGTCACTGTTACTGGCGGCCCTTCTGGCAGCCTGCGCCGGGACCGGCGGATCGGAACCGGTCGCCGCGGAGACACCTGAGCAGGAAGAAACCGGATCGGAGACCGAGGCGCCTCCCGAACAGGACGAACAGGCTCCGGAGGATCAGGGAGAGGAAGATGATTTCCGCATCGGCATCGTCACGGGATCGTTTTCGCAATCCGAGGATGACCGGCGCGGCGCTGAGGCATTCCAAAGGAAATACGGCGACGATCACGTGACGCTTGCCATCTATCCCGACAATTTCATCGATGAATCCGAGACCACGGTGGGGGTCATCACCGGTCTTGCGGATGATCCCAAGATGAAGGCCATTATCGTCAATCAGGCGGTGGAAGGTACGGACGAAGCCTTTCGACGGATCAAGGAGAAACGGCCGGATATCCTGTGCATTGCGGGCGAGACCTTTGATGTCTTCGACGATATGAGTAAGGTGGCGGATCTGGTGGTCAATAATGACTTTGTCTCCCGCGGCTATCTCATGATCTGGACGGCCCATGAGCTGGGGTGTGACACCTTTGTCCATATCTCCTTCCCCCGGCATCTTTCGTATGAAACCTATGCCAGACGAGTGAACATCATGAAGGCGGCCTGCGAGGAATTCGGCATGACGTTCGCCATGGAGGAGGCGCCGGATCCCACGACGGAGGTCGGCGTTCCCGGTGCGCAGGAGTATGTGACAGAGCATGTACCCGAATGGGTGGAAAAGTACGGAAAGCAATCCGCCTATTTCTGCACGAATGACGCACATACCGAGCCGTTGATCAAGGGCCTGGTGAAATACGGCGGATACTTCATCGAGGCCGATCTTCCGTCGCCGTTAATGGGCTATCCCGGCGCGCTGGATCTGGATCTCACAGGGGCGGCGGGTGATTTCGAAAAGATCACGTCCGAGGTGGAGACTGCCATTGTCGCCGCAGGCGGCGCCGGAAGATTCGGGACATGGACCTCCTCATACGGCTTCGCCAATTCCGCAGGCCTCGCGGAGCATGCCCGCAACGTCCTCCTGGGTGAGTCAGAACTCACCGACCTCGCCGACATCACTGCCGCCTACAAGATCTACACACCAGAGACCGAATGGAACGGCTCAAACTATACCAATTCCATCACCGGCGAAGTCTTTGACAACATCTACCTCGTCTACCAGGACACCTACATCTTCGGCGATCCGGGACGCTATATGGGTGTGACCAAACTGACCGTTCCGGAGCAGTACTTCACGATCCGGTAAACCCAAAATGAGTCAAAAAGAACCGTCCCCTTTGACTCTTTGGAGTCAATGGGGACGGTTCTCTTTGACTCCATTTTCTGTTATAATCCGGGGTGTCGAATCTGACAGTAGACACGGAGAGAGGAGGAACGGGAATGGTCAAGCATGTGATCCTGTGGACACTGAAGGATGAATTTTCGGACGAGGAGAAGGGGAAGATCAGGCAGGGGATCAAGGAAGGCCTGGAGGGATTAAAGGGCAAGGTCCCGGGGATCGTGGATATCAGGGTCAACATCCATGGCCTTGCTTCGTCCAATGCCGACCTGATGCTGGATTCCACCTTTGAAAGTGCAGAGGCGCTGAAGGCATATTCGGTGCATCCCGAACATGTCGCTGTCGCCGATACCAAAGTGAGGCCTTACACAAAGATCAGGAGCTGCCTGGATTATGAGATCTGACCGGACCACGGCGAATCCGGGCCACCCCGGAGCCGGCGGTGCGGCGAGGGAGAGTTTATCGGAAAGCAGGATCGCATGCACGAGATCTTAAGAAACAAAAAGGTCATCTTCTTTGATGTGGGGTATACCCTGGATTACCCGGCCACCGGTGACTGGATGTTCATGCTCGGATTCCGGGAGATCGCCGGGGAGCGGTTAAAGCGCATCTCCCCCGACCGGATCCGGGAGGCCAGAGCAAAGGGGATGGATTATCTGGAGAGAAATCACCGGATCCATGACGAACAGGAGGAAACGGAGAGATTCTGCCGCTATTACCGCATCCTGTCGGAGGAATTGGACCTGCAGCTGACAGAGGATGAAATAACGGCATCCGCGAAGGATCGCGTCTGCAATATGGACAACTATGTGCTTTATCCGGACGCACGCAGGGTCCTGCAGGAACTGTCCCAAACCCATACACTTGGGATCATTTCGGATACCTGGCCCAGTATCGAACATCAGTTACAGACACTGCATATAAGGGAATATTTCTCGTTTGCCACCTACAGCTTTGAATTGGGTGTGTTCAAACCGGATCCGGAAATGTATCTGGATGCCTTGCGGAAGTGCGGGCACGATGCCTCGGAAACCGTTTTTATCGATGATTCTCCCAAAAACCTGCAAGGCGCGGCTGAACTTGGGATCACACCCATACTGATCGCCGCAAATCCCGCATCGGATGTGGAGACCGATCATCTGAAGATCCATTCCCTTTCGGAACTGCTGTAGGACGCGATCCTTCACCTGCTGATATCCGTTACGGATCCACCGTCTGACCTGCGTATCTGACTCTTATGGCAGGGCGGACCGCCATGTGGCTGTCAACATAGTTGCCGATCGTAACCGGTGATCTTAACCCGATATAAATCGCATCATGCTGATACTTTCCCGGTGTCCTCACCCACCAGTCGATGCCGCAATCCCTGATCTCGTCGCTGACAGCCAATGCCTCGGAATAAGAGAAAATAGATACCTTGTCATCGGTGTCATTTCCGCAGTCCGATTCATAAAGATAATCGTCTTCGACGAAAGTGTTATGTGAGGTTACTATCGCGGCTTTTTCTCCGTCAGAGAATTTGCTGTTATAGAAATCCTCATTAAGCCATCTGCGAAGCGAGCAGTTCTCCCATGTGATATCCGTTTTGGTGTCATGATACGGCATATCCGCGACCGGCCCCTGACAGAGCAGCGTGCAGACTCCGTCCGTTTTGTCTGTCACATACCATGTATATCTGCCGAAGGCCACCACATCATCGATCTGTGCATCGGATATCGCCTGAAGCTCAGCCGCCACTTCCGCGGGAGTTCGGTTCATCGTCGTCGGGACAGGATGATCCGCGATGCTTAGAGTCAGAGCAGGACGGACGGCACCGTAATCATTTCCGGCAATATCTCCGTGGGGATCGATCACGCCGTCCTTGCCTTTACCGACATATGCGACATAGTCGGTATTTACCCCGGGCGACCGGAGCCACCACCACTGGTAATTCAGTTCGTACCATTTGCCGCATTTTCGCACACTGTTATCCAGGGCATTTGCCTCATCCACGCTCAGCAGATAGAGGTAGTCATCCGTATCGCCCCCGCCGTCGGTGCCGTATTCCGTGTTGTCGGGAGTGACCTGGTGCGTCCTTGCGATCAGTGCCTGCTCCTCTTCCGTGAAGGTGTGGTAGAACTTCTCATTGAGCCAGGCTCGCACAGTGGAATCTTCCCAGGCGGCGGTGAAAATACCATATCCCGCTTTTCGGAATGCCTGCTTTATCACGGGCTTTTCGCTCAAAAGCGTATAGCCTGCCTCTGTTTTGGCTATCACGTACCACCTGATATCCCCGAAGACAACGATATCCCCCACAGATGCATCGGGAAGTGCCACCGCATCCCTGGGAGTCTCGTTATGCGAGGCGCCGCAGCCGGAGATAAAGAACGCAAGGCCGAGCACGGCAACGGTTGAAACAGCAAACAGTATTTTTTTCATCGTCATTTCCTCATCCTATCCATCCGATCAATCCTGATTCTCTCGGATCCGAACAGACCGATGTCTGCAGTCCGTATTATTATACCATGTAATGGCATTGCTGTTTCATCCGCGCTGCTTTTCGGTCCTTAAGCGATCATACACCGTCTTCTTGAAGGCGGTGTACTTTTTCTCGGGGATCGGAAGCTCCTTCCCGTCCGATAAAGTGACCTGGAAACGCCTGATCACGATCATTCTCATCGCGCTGTTTTTCAAGGTGCTGTGAAATTCAGTCCTTCACCGGAATTTCCTATTTCATGCCATTTTGATGATTTCCCACGTAGGGATCTGCCGGATGAACGCTGAGACTACGTGGGAAATTGGCCATTTTGATGATTTCCCACGTAGGGATCTGCCGGATGAGCGCTGAGACTACGTGGGAAATTGGCCATTTTGATGATTTCCCACGTAGGGATCTGCCGGATAAGTGCTGAGACTACGGGGAAAATTGGCACTTTTGATGATTTCCCACGTAGGGATCTGCCGGATAAGCGCTGAGACTACGGGGGAAATTGGCCATTTTGATGAAGTCCCACGTAGGGATCTGCCGGATAAACGCTGAGACTACGGGGGAAATTGGCCATTTTGATGATTTCCCACGTAGGGATCAGCC
>JAFPTK010000238.1 GCA_017400305.1 Lachnospiraceae bacterium
CTTGACCGCCGCACTGCCCTTGACTCCAAGCTGCAGAAACAGCGCCAGAGAGATCAGTACCAGTGCGACCGATCTTTGCAGCAGGCGCTTTCCCCTGCTTTCTTCCGATGGTGTCCGCTGTTCTCTGTTCCACATTTTCGTATCCCTTTCTACTTTTTCCTCAGATCGGATGATCCTCTTCACTCCTCATCCTGACTGTCTCTTCCCGTATCCCCCAGGATCTCGATCATCTCCCGGATCATCTCCTCATCCTTTAAGCGGAAGAGGATCTCCACCCGGCGGGAGGCCTCCGCATCGATCTCCCCGTGCTCATCCAGGACCGGGTTGCTGTAGGAGCGGCCGCTGGTCGACGTCACGGCCCGCAGGCTCTCCAGTTCCTCGGGTGAGAGGACCTTGCTCTTGTCATCCAGACAGTAGGATGCCACGGAATAGGCCCGCTTCTGCGAGAGATCCAGATTGTACAGATAACCGCCGGTCGTATCCGTGTGCCCCTCGATGATGATCTCCGAGACGTAGTCGCGGTATTCGTCTCCCAAAAGGATCGCCGCGTAACGGGGCAGGAATTCATCCAGGAATTCCTTTCCCGATGCCTTTAACTGCGACTGGCTGTAGGAGAAGAGGATACTCGACTGAAAGGTGATCGCCCCCGTCTGCTCATCCACGGCCAGTTCCAGTCCGGAATCATCAAACTCTTTTTTCAACGCTTCCACCAGGGCGCTCCGCACTCCGATGATCCGGTCAAGCTTGGCCTGCTGGGATGCCATGAGGGATTCCAGCTCCGAGAGCAGCACGTGCTGTGCCTTTAATTCCTCCTCCTGGGTCGCCAGCTTGTCCTGCTGTGCGATGAGCTGTTCCTGCTGGGCCAACAGCCGCTCCTCCTGCAGTGCCAGGGCCTCCTTCTGCTCGTCCAGGAGAAGGCTCTGGGAGGCGACGGTCTCCTGTTCCTCCTTCAGTGCGTCAGTCTGGACGGCCAGCTCCTGCTCTTTGCCGAGGAGTTCCTCTTCCTTGCGATCGTACTGGATGCGGGCCCGCAGCATCGTGACTGCGATGATCAGGATAAAGGTTAAGAGCAGTCCCGCCATCATATCGGAATAGGAGAGCCAGTAGCTGACCTCCTCGTCCGCTCTTTTCCGTCTGCCGGCTGCTCTCATGGCTTGCCCTGGGTGACCGCGTCGATGCGGGTCATCTGATCAGAGGCCTCCGAAAGCGCAGCGGAGAGTTTTTCCGTGACGCCGGAGAGCTCGCCCAGCATCCGATGGGCATGCCGTACGCTGTCCTCCGACAGTTCCGACATCTCCTTGGATTCCAGCAGGGTCCGCATGGAATTGCTGACGCCGTACAGCGCTTCGGTCTGCTGTCTCTCCAGATCCAGCAGCAGGTTCATGCCGTCCGTTGCGGCATCCGGCAGGACGTGGCTGCGGTAGGCGTCCAGGAAGTGACCGACCGCCCGTTCCGCGTCCTCCAGTTTATGGCGGAAGACGTAGTTGAACACCAGGGAGAAGACCATTCCGTAGATCGAGGTGTAGAAAGCGACTTTGATCCCGCCCATGAGGGGTGCGATGCTCTCCGTGATGGCCACCGTGGATTCCGTGGCGAAGTGCTGCAGTCCCAGTGACAGGCCGACGAAGGTGCCGAGGATCCCGAGTCCGGTCAGGGCGCCGGGTACCTGTCCCAGCAGGCCCCGATGACACGCCTCATCCGTCAGTTCCTCGTTGATGTAATCTTCCAGGTCACAGCGGATGTAGACCTTGCCCATGGCAGCGACGCGGTCGCTCTCACGCAGGAAATCCCGATAGCGGCTCCGCAGGATATCGTCGGCAAAGAGGTTCTCCCCCATGGCCCGGTATTTGTTCCAGAGGAATTGCTCCGTGCCCTCCGAGTCGCCGCGGATCCTCATTGTCACGCGTTTTAAGTCGGTCACCATGCTGCTCACCGGCATGAAGGCAGTGCGCTCGCAGGTTAAGAAGATGATGGCGACGATCACGAACATCACGATGCTCACGACGATGTTCGAGAGGTCCCCGATGCCGTCCGCAAAGAAGTTCAGATAGACAAATACGCCGACCATCACCAGGTAGCTTAAGGGGATCAGCAGTTCATAGGCTTTTCTTCCATTCATGGCAGGCTCCGAATCAATGTTTGTTGACGCACTATCTTATAAGTATACGATATTCGGGAGGCTGATTCAAGATTGGACCGGAGGGTCAGGAGGCTCTCGTTTTCCTCTGGCGGAAAATTCTCGCAGGGGAAGAGACCGGGTGATACCGCCGGAAGATTTCCGGTGATCTCGTTAAGAGTATCTCGCGCTTCCGGCGGTATTGCCCCGGTCCTTCCCCTCACTTCTCCCGTTCCTCCGTGAGGAAAGCAGGTTCATCTCCGCCACGCCCGGGGCCGAAGCATTGGCTGGCTACGTGGGATTTCTTCGAAATCGCCATTTTCCCCCGTAATATCCGAAGGCAGGCCGCTCCTGACTACGGGGGATTTCTTCGAAATCGCCGTTTTCCCACGTAATTTCTGAAGGCAGGCCGCTCCTGGCTACGGGGGATTTCTTCGAAATCGCCGATTTTCCCCGTAAGCTCGCCATCACTCAGTATCTGCTCACGCAGGAAAAGACCTGTTTTCCTGCGCAGGAAGGTTCTCGCAGGGGAAGAGACCGGGCGATAC
>JAFPTK010000239.1 GCA_017400305.1 Lachnospiraceae bacterium
GACCTTCTGCGCCGTGAGCTTTGCCTGGATCTTTTTCGGGATCGAGAGCTTCTCAAAGGCGATGCATTATCTCGGCAGGATGCTGACCGCCGGCCTGTCGGAAATGAAGTTTTCCGGGGAGTTGTTTGAACTGGCCCAGGTGGAACCCATCGAGATGCGGATCTTTCTGTGGTCCATGCTGGCGGTGATCGTAGGCGATGTGCTGGTCTACTTCCGGAAAAAGACACTGCCGAAACAGCTGGCGGCGATCCCGTATCCGCTCCGGTATCTTATCTGGACGGTGCTTGCGCTTCTGATCCTCGTATACGGGGTTTACGGTCCCGGGATCGATGCAGCGCAGTTCATGTATATGAAGTTCTGAGGAATTGCATGAAGAAACGCTTCTCCGGATATTTAAAAACGATTGTTATTATATTATCCCTGCTGTTCGCTCTTTTCTGTTTTCGCTCCGTCGATCGGCTGCTGGCGGTCCGATCCCCCCATGGGATCGATCAGATGCGGACCTTTTATGATCAGGTGCGAAACAGCGTGGATGTCCTGATCCTGGGATCCTCGCACACGCATGTGGATATCAATACCGGTACCCTGTGGGAGGAGTACGGGATCGCTTCCTATGATCTCAGTGGTGCGGAACAACCCCTCTGGATGACCTATCATGTGATGCGGGAAGCGCTGAAGACGCAGAGACCGCGTCTGATGGTATTGGAATGCTATGCCCCTTCGGTCTTTAAGGAGGACATCCATCACGACTGGATCAATGAGAATATCATGGGGATGAGGTTCTCCCTCAATAAGCTTCAGATGATGAGCGTGAGTCTGGAGCCGGTTTTATGGGAGGACTATTTTCCCGGGATGATGGTCTGGCATGACAGATACCGGGGATTGCAGCCGGAGGACTGGGCGGCGTTTTTCACAACGGCGAAGGAACGCAGGAAGTTCAAGGGCTATACCCCCTATTTCGGGATCGAGCCCCAGGAGAGGCAGACGGGCTTCCGGGAGGATACCCAGGGGCTGACCTATAAATCCCAGATCTATCTGACGAAGATCATCGATCTCTGTCAGAAGGAAGAGATCCCGCTCTTTGTCATCGTATCACCGTACGTGGTCCGCAGTGACCTGGCTGCGAGCAGTCAGAGAGAGATCGGCGAGATGGCGGAACAGCGGGATGAAATGTTCCTCAATTACAATACGGACGAGATGATAGAACGGATGGGGCTGGATTACGCAACAGATCTGTGCGACCATTCTCACCTGAATTATCTGGGAAGTGTCAAATATTCCCGCTGTCTGGGAAGTGACATCATGGAGCGATATGAGATCCCGGATCGACGGAAGGATAAAAATACCAATCGTTATGAATCGTGGGAGCGAAATGCGGAGGACATTCACGCACAGGCGAGAGAAAACGGGTATGAATGACCGGACGAGCTCCGGTCATTTTCATTGATCACGCAGACGCTCACCCCTTTTTCTGCATGATCGCATCGATACTGGCCATGCAGGCGGCACGAAAGCCGTTTGTCTCCAATGCCTGGACTCCGCAGATGGTCGTTCCGGCAGGGGAACAGACCTGATCCTTGAGGACACCGGGGTGCAGCCCGCTGGCCTGCTGGAGCTTCGCGGAACCGAGTACGGCCTGGGCGATCAACGGATAGGCATCTGCGCGGGGGATCCCGTATTTGACGGCGGCATCCGCATACGCTTCCAGAAAGAGATCCACAAAAGCGGGGGAGCAGCCGGTGATCGCTCCGCCGATCCCCATCAGGCGGGAGGGGAGCTCGTGGGTGAGACCCAGCGGCGTGAGGAGACGAAGGAGAAGCTCCCGTTCCGCTTCCGTGAAAGTGTTTTCCTGTTCGATCAGAAATACGCCTTCGTTTACCATGGCAGGTGTATTGGGCATCACGCACTGGATGCGGACCGGCCCGAGCTCCGGCTGTTTTTCTCGGATCTCCTTCAGAAGGCCTTCAAAGCGCTCCAGAGACCAGCCGGCTGCGACGGAGACCAGAGCGCGTCCCGAGAGGGCGGTGCCGAGCTCCTTAAGGACATCCTCGATCTGATAGGGCTTGCAGGCGAGAAAGACGAGATCGGCATCCTTCACGGCCTCCGCTGAGGACGAGACCGGGGAGAACCCGAGACGTCCGGCGTTGGCTTCGAGCTTGTCGCGGTGCGGGGCATAAGCGAAGATCTCCTCACCGCGGACATTTCCGCTCTTTAAGAAGCCCTCGCAGAGAGCCAGTGCCATATTTCCCATGCCGATGAAACCGATCTTCATTTGCTGTCTCCTTTGCCGATGAGTTCGTCCAGGGTATTGCCGTAGGAGGGCAGGAACTCGATCATGAAATCCTTGACCTCCGGCAGCTCCCGTCCCATCTTTTCGATGGATTCCCTCGTGGTGAGCTCAGCCGTGCGGAATTCCAGATTTCCGGCCTCCTTTTCTTCCATGCATTTGATCAGAGCGGAGAATTTATCCGCCGCCTTGACGAGACGGCGCAGATACTGATCGTTCTCATCCTCCTCCGGGGTAAAGATCGCCGCAAAGGAACCGCGGAGATCCTCCGGCAGCATCCGGAGCAGCTGATCCTCCGCGACAGCCTCTACCTCATGATAGGCGCGTCGCAGATCGGTGGTATAGTACTTCACCGGAGTTGGCATATCGCCTGTTATTATTTCGGAAGCATCATGGTAGAGCCCGATCAGAGCGGCCTTTTCCGCATTCAGGGATTTACCATAACGGGCGTTACCGATCACGCAGAGAGCGTGGGCGATCATGGCGACTTCCAGGGAATGTTCGCTCAGATTCTCGGCGCGCGCGTTGCGCATCAGAGCCCATCGATCAATGTATTTCATGCGGGATACCGTGGCAAAGAAGGAATAACTCATCATTCGCCTCCTTCCGGCGCGGGCGGCGGCGGGGGTGCCGCAGCGGCGGCTGCAGCAGCGGCAGCGGCAGCAGCTGCCTGATCGAGCTGTGCCTGCTGGATCGCGATGATCTCCGCGGAGTTGGGCTGCGAGAAGAACGCTTCGTCATGCTGGCAGTGCTGCTGTACACTGATGACGTTCCCCTCCGCATCGGTCGTCGTCGCGGTCGATACGACATTATCCGGATCGGTGCCGGCGGCGAGAGCGGTTCCTCTGGCAAGGGCCTGCGGCTCCGGGAGAGGAAGCTCAAAAACGCCATCCTGTTTGAAGGGGCACAGATCGGCGGCGGGTTTTCCGTCCAGCCGGCAGATGCTGCCCTGATAATGGACATTGCAGGTCTCCTTGGGAACGGTACCATCGGCAAAGTATTCCGTCTTCAGATGTCCGTCGCAGAGACCGGGGATCGGAAGCTTCCCGGAGGAACTGCAGACGGTGGCCTCCACGATGCCCTCCGGTCGCGTAAAGTCGCGGAAGGGCAGACCTTCGTGGACTTCTCCCATACATTTGCGCCACATGACCTTCGCGAGATCGGACTCGTTGCCGGTGAGCTTGGCATTGTTGTTGTCATATCCCGCCCAGGCCGCACAGGTGTAATAATCGGTAAAGCCGGCAAACCATACATCATTGTTGGCGGTGGTGGTGCCGGTCTTTCCGGCGATGGCGGTCGTTCCGAAATTGACCTTGCCACCGGTTCCGCTGGCACCGGTGACCACATCCTTCATGGCGCTGGTCAGGAGGAAGGCGGTCGTCTCCTTGAGCACCCGATGGGACTTGGGAGCGGTGTTGTCCAGGATGATATTGCCGTCATGATCGACGATCCGCGTATAGAGCTTGGGTTTGATATATTCACCTCCGTTGGCGATCGTCGCGTAAGCTGCCGCGAGCTCGATATTGTAGACACCGAAGGTCACGCCGCCCAGAGCCAGTGTCTGTGTCACATCACTGAAGATCTCATCTCCGATCTGGATGCCGTCCGTCAGGGTCGTAAAACCGAAATTCTGGCAGTATTCGAAGCCCAGCTGCGGAGAGATCGCAGTGATCGTCTTGACGGCGATGATGTTTAAGGACTCCATGATCCCTCTTCGATAGGAACAGATGCCGCGATATCCGGTGGAATACCAGTTGCGGACGGGTTTTCCGCCATCATAGCAGAAGGGCGCGTCGTTGTAGACGGTTGCCAGCGTCTGCCCGGCACTGTCGAGCGCCGGCGCATAGGCTGCGATCACCTTGAAGGTGGAACCGGGCTGCCGGTAGGCATCGGTCGCCCGGTTAAAGGTCCGGCTGGCGTCCTTGGAGCCCCGGCCGCCGACCATGGCGACCACCTGTCCCGTATGCTGATCGATGATGGTCATGGAAACCTGCGGCTCGGGAGTGAGACGGACGGTCTCCTTCAGGATCTCATCGCCTTCCTTAAGCACAGCCTCTTCGTACTCCCGGATCGCCTCGTAGGCATCATCCTGTGAGGAGAAGAGCATATTAAAGGAGGAGGAGCGGTGCTCCTTGAAATAAGCCTTGAACATCTCGGAGCTGTGGTTGTCCAGGGAACCGTCCGCCCTGGTGATGGTGA
>JAFPTK010000240.1 GCA_017400305.1 Lachnospiraceae bacterium
ACAAAATATTCGACCGCGTTCTCGGGGAAGAATTCCTTAAACTCACCGTAGAGCTGTCCGGCCAGTGTCTTATTATGCGCGATCACCAGTGTGGGCTTATTCAGGGCGGCGATGATGTTCGCCATCGTGAAGGTCTTGCCGGAACCCGTCACGCCGAGCAGGGTCTCAAACTGGTTGCCCGCTTTGAAACCCTCTACCAGTTCTTTTATGGCCTGCGGCTGGTCGCCGGTCGGCTGATATTCCGAGTGAAGCTTGAAATCCATATATGTAAACTCCCGAAAGAACCCGTTGAGATGACTGGGAAATCAACGGATCAAAATGGCGCATTGGAAGTAGTGTACCATTTTAGAGCGCCTCTGTCTACAACAAAAAGAACATTTGTTCGAACAAAGGCGCTCATGATTTATCCTGTTTCCGGGATATGGAGCTGACGTTTCCGCTGAGACCGACCCGGGCGGATCTTCGTTCAGGCAAGCCTCATGTGATTTCGGTCCAACAGCGCCTCAACCGGATCGTTGCTCTCGTATAACGCATCGGTCGTGATCCGGGTCTTGAGAATGCTTCCGGAATCGGACGGGACCAGGGACAGATCGATCCACTCCATTCTGCTCCAGGGCAGTTCGATCCCCATCGAATCCACGCCGTAATCCGTCTCGCCATGTCCCAGGGTGGCTTCCCGGGCGGTATACAATCGATATGTTCCCCGGGAACTCTTATCCGTATTCACCCAGAGGGAGACATCGCTCCGGGTAAGGAACATTTGATAGAGCTCCCACAGCACGTTGGAGGTGATCCCCTCCGGCCGCACCGGAGCAGGTCCGTTTACCCTGTGTGCAGCGGTATTTCTCCGGCGATCCGAAAGCAGGCGGTGATCCTTCTTAAGGTGCAGGATCGCATCCACCCGGCAGACATCCGGCTGCGCTGTATCCACCGTATACTTATATCCGTAGGGGATCATCCCGTCTTTGCCGTACCAGTTGCATAACCTCCGGATGCACCGGTCGACCGCGGTGCTCTCCTCCGTCGGAAGATCGCATACGATGTCGAGATCGATCTGTGCGATGCGATCCGGCGTCTCGTTTCTCGTGATGCCGCGGAACGCCTCTTCGATCGCCCGGGGAATGCGGTCTTCGCCCCGTGCGGAAGCGGAATAGACAGCAGTCCCGCGATCCTCGGTGTCATAGCACCCGGCGTGATCGGGATCCGCAAGGATCTCCCGGCGGATCGAGAGGAACTCGATCATGTAGGTCAGGGCCTCGGCGATCTCATCCTCTTTCGTTGGCCATATCGGTTCATAGGGATCCCGTCCGGCAAGGAGCGGCAGGATGCGGCCCCGGTCGACGATGCCCCTCTCAAATCCGGGTTCCAGATGTTCCCGGTAGATCCAGTCCCTCACCCGGTCCTCATCGACCTCGCCGTCCTCCCCGAGGAAAAACCGGCCGAGGCTGTCTTTGTCATAGAGATGCGCAAGCGTAGACGGCACTTCATCGCAGAGCCATACGGTCCTGTTCCGGATCACGCTTCTGTACCGGGCGGGATTCATCTCCCGGGAGGGCAGGAGGATAAAGTTGCATCGCTCCTCGGCCAGCTTAAGAAACCGGTTCAGGAGAGTGACAAGTCTGTGTGAGGGATCCAGATACAGATCCCCCTCCTCCGCCAGGAGCTTTAAGTCGTGCTCCGGATCGGTGCTGTGCTTGCTGCTCTTATGGAATTTGATCCCAAGATCGCTGTTCAGGCAATCGGCGACCCATTTGATCGGTGTCCACGCGCTCATCAGCGTGTCGGCATGCAGGTCTCCGTCGAAGGTCAGGCAGTCGAGATCGTTCTCGCTGCGCCACGCATCATCGGACGGATAATCCTTCCGGCAGGCGGCGCCCTTCATCCAGTACAGGCAGAAATTCCTCAGATGATTGCTGCTGTAGTCGTTGCCCAGATACTCTTTCATCATGTTCTTCATAGCAGATACCTCTCATTCGATCAATGCAGTGAATGTTACTGATCATAATATGAGAGGTGCCATATATAAGATGTTAAAGAATCACCGTTCTTGCTGACCGTGAATATCGGAAATGACGGAAGCTGCCATTTGCATACCTCCGCAATACGATTCGGGGGAATCGTTTACCGGTACCTGGCGCTTAGCGCCGCGACCTCTTCCCGTATCTTCTCCCGTACCCCCCGGTCCAGTACCTCGCAGAAGTCCGCATATTGCATCGCCCAGTGGACCAGCATGGTGGGAGAAGTGACCACATCGACCACCTCAAAGCCCTCTTCACACTGGGAGGTTGCCGCCTTGTTGAGCGCAAAGTGATCGCCGAACCAGTCGTGCAGGATCGTGTAGCGGTTGATCCGGTCGGTCGGGATCTTGAGGCTGATCCGGCGGGGCTTCTCCCCGTCG
>JAFPTK010000026.1 GCA_017400305.1 Lachnospiraceae bacterium
AAGTCGGAAATATCGAACGGATCATGTTCCGGGCTTTTGTGATCGGAAATATAGCGTATTACGGGATCGGTATCGCACTGGCATATGCTTTTAAGGACAACAGAGCGTTTTGTAAATACATCTGTCCGATCACGGTATTCTTAAAGCCGATGAGTTATTTTTCACTGATACGGATAAAGTGTGATAAGGAAAAATGTATATCCTGCGGTAAATGCAAGCGCATATGTCCGATGAATGTGGATGTTACGGACAATTCAAGAAAGCGCGGGAACGGAACGGAATGTATCCTGTGCATGGAATGCGTAAAAAACTGTCCGAAGAAAGCGCTTTGATTTATGTTTCCTGTCCGGGAACAGTTTCGAAATGAAAGAATTAAAGGGGGTGTGGAATGGCTAAGGATTACCATGAGGTTTACCTTTTCGGACAGGTGCTGGGCACCCATTCTTTTTTGTTAAGAGATGGGTTCCTTCAGCCCGACGAATATTCAGAGATCGCACAGCAGTATTTTCTGCCGGGAGGGGAGACAGGAACGGCAGCAACCGTTCTTGCTTCACTCGGAGTGACCGTCCGGATGGACGGCACATGGATCGGCACAGAGGTCGCACCGATGCTGAAAGAGTTTTATGCGGATAAGACAGTGGATCTGTCTTCTCTGACATTTACGGAAGATCCCGGCGTGATGGATTATGTGGTGATAGCAGGCCTGGTACGCTCCCCGATGGGGCGATTTCAGACCCTGTTTTCCACCGGGGACAGGTGGTGGAACATACCGAGAGAAGAGGATATCGCATGCGCAAAGGCTGCGGCGATCGACCCTTATTTCAGAGAGGAGTCTGTCCTGGCGGCCGAGCAATGCAGGAAACACAGTATCCCGTATGTGACGATCGACAGCCGTCATGACTCCTTTTTGCACAGGAACGCAGCGGTCAATGTGATCTCCCACGAATGTACGGATCAGGAATACGCAGGGATGACTCCGGAAGAGGTGGTGGGATTGATGCAGCAGGAAACAGACGGATTGACGATCCTGACGCAGGGCGGCGGGGACATATTGTATGCCCGCAGGGGAGAGCCGGTCCGCAGGTGTAAGCCGTTTCCTGTGGAGGTCAGAAGCACGCTGGGCGCCGGTGATACCTTTAAGGCGGGATGTGTGTACGGCCTGCTTCACGGTATGGATGATGAGGACCTGGTATGTTATGCAGCCGCCTGTTCCGGGGTGGCGATATCCCGATTCCCGCTTCCGTTGAATCCGCCGAAGCCGGAAGAAGTACAGGCATTGCTGCAAAAGAGGTGAGGCGGAGGATCACAGACGAACAGAAAGGATATCTGAAATCGCTGAACACGGGCCGCCGGCAGCATTGATCTTCGTCACGGATCTGCATGTCGGAGATCTGCCATGGAAATGTCAGGATCTATATGCAGAATACCGCTTTTTTGGTACAATATCGGAGAAAGTCGGGACGTGGGGGTATGCATGTCGTTTTGGAATGCTCTATGAAGAAGGCAGATTCCTGTTCAGCGACCCGTTATCCGATTATCTCCCCGAGTGGAAGAATACGAAGAAGTTTGTCGTACGACCGAACTATGCATAATATGCGCCCCAATGAGGAACTCTACCATCATCACAGAGTCAGAGCGGTCGTAAACGGGATCATGCTCTGAGGACGGGGAGGCGGTGCAATGAGTGTAGCTTCACTGATATTGAACAATTACATCATGATCGCGGAGTTACTCGGATTATGGGTCATGCTGGAATCCAACGTCCATCTGAAGAGAAGAACGATCAACGTTACCCGCATTGTGATCCTTTTGATCTTTTCAGAAGCGGTATTCTGGGCTGTGGAGCGCTGGCTCCGGGAGATCGGCACGCTGACGCTCGCCAGGATCATCCTGACGCCCACAATCTATCTGCTGCATCCTGTGATCATGCTGGGGATCATGGAGATGGCGGAGTTTGTAGAGAAACGCAGGATCCTGTACTATCTGCCGGTCGTCCTGAGCGCTCCGCTTCTGTATACCTCCCAGTGGACGCATCTGTTTTACTGGTTTGATGAGAATAATCTGTATATCGCGGCGGACAATATCCTGCAGTACTATCCCTATTTTCTGTTCATGCTCTATGTCATCCTGTTCGTGGGGGCGTTTACCGTGCGGTACGCCCGATACGGCACGGCGGAGAGAAAGGGGATCCTGATCAGCATCTTTGCCGCGGCGATCGGGGTGATCCTTCATCTGATATTCGATGTCTATGCGGATTACGGTACGCTGTTTGCGTCTCTGCTTCTCATCTATTATCTTTCCCTGTATGTCCTGACCGCCAAGGAGGATACGCTCACGCATCTGTTGAACCGTCAGTGTTATTATGCGGATTCGGAGAACCTGAGGGATCAGATCACGGCGGTGGTATCCGTGGATATGAACGATCTGAAGAAATACAATGACACCCAGGGGCACGACGCCGGGGACAGGGCGTTAAAGACCGTGGCGGAATGTCTGGCGAAGACCAGGATGAAGAACAAAAAGGTTTACCGCATCGGCGGCGATGAGTATGCGGTTTTCTATCTCGGCAAGACCGAAGATGAGGTCCGTGGGGACATAGAGAACATGCGGGCGGCGCTGGCTGAAACACCCTATGTCTGTGCCTTCGGCTATGAAATGGTCGACCGGAAGAAACGGGATATTCATGATGCGATGCGGCTGGCTGATCAGAAAATGTATTCGAACAAGGCGAAGCTCAAGGATTCTAAGGAGCGAAGGATCGCCGCCCACAGGGAGGCCACCATCCGTGTCATGCACGAAGCTCTGGGTTCCGGCATGTGGGGAATGGAATTTGACGAGGAAGGCAGGATGACCTCCGTCGAATGGAGTCCGGAATTCAGAAGGATGATCGGATATACCGATGAGAACGACTTCCCCAATGTGATGGAATCCTGGTCGGATCTGCTGCACCCGGACGACAAGGCGGCTGTCCTGAAGGAATTCAATGACACCATCAGCGATTACTCCGGTCAGAAGAATTATGACGTGGAATATCGTCTGAAGACCAAGAGCGGGGAATGGAGACGGTTTCATGCCATCGGAAGACTGCTGCGCCGGGAGGACGGTTCCCCTCTTTCCTATGTCGGCATGTTTGTCGATATCACCGATCGGAAGTCGGTCTGAACGGGTTACTGTGGAAAGGAAAGGGGGAGGCCGATGATCAATCCGATCACATGCAGGGATTATCCGGATCCGGATGTCATTCGGGTGGGAGACACCTATTATATGGTCAGCACGACCATGTACTTCATGCCGGGATGCGAGATCCTGCGCTCTTATGATCTGGTGCACTGGGAGCATGCTTCCTATGTATACGACCGGCTGGATTCCACGCCGGCACAGCGGCTGGAGGAAGGCAGGAATATCTACGGCTGCGGCATGTGGGCGGCAAGCCTCCGGTACCGGGAAGGCGTGTTCCATGTCTGCTTTGTGGCAAACGATACCCACAAAACCTATCTGTTCCGGGCGCGGGATATCCGCGGGCCGTGGGAAAAGAGCGAGATCCGGGGGTTCTACCACGACAATTCGATCCTTTTTGACGATGACGACCGTGTGTTTATCGTTTACGGGAATCGGGAGATCCGCCTGACGGAGCTGGATGCGGACCTCACCGGACCCCGACCCGGCGGCCTGGACCGGGTGATCCTTAAGGATGATGCGGAGGCGCCGTTAGGCTACGAAGGATCACATTTCTACAAGATCGATGGAAGGTATTATCTGTTCCTGATCCATATTCCCAGGGGCGGCAGACGGACGGAGAGCTGCTTTGTCGCCGACAGCCCGGAGGGGGAGTTTACGGGCGGAGACGTGATGTCGGACGACCGGGGATACTTCGGGATGGGAGTAGCCCAGGGCGGTATCGTTGAGAGTCCCTCCGGCAGGTGGTATGCGATGCTGTTTCAGGACAGCGGAGCGGTCGGGCGGATCCCGATCCTGATGCCGGTGCACTGGGAGAAGGGGAGACCCGTCTTCGGAGATGCAGGGAGGATCCCGGAGGAGTTTGCGATCGAGGATCTGAAGCCGGGATATTCCTACCGGCCCCTGACCGGCAGCGATGATTTTAAGAATACTTCCATCCGGGAGGGCGACGCGGATTCCTTCGGCTTCTTAAGCCGCTGGCAGTTCAATCATGAACCGGATCTTTCTCTGATTCGGCACAATACCGATGGGGGAACGGTGGAGATCCGGACCGGCCGCCTGAGCACAAATCTCGTGCAGGCCCGGAATATCCTGACGCAGCGCACCGCTTATCCGGGTTCACGGGCGCGTGTCAGCCTTGATGCATCGGGACTTCGTGAGGGCGATTACGCGGGGATCTGTCTCCTGGAGAGCGCTTATGCGTTCCTGGCGGTGACGAGACGGGAGGGGAAGCTGCAGCTCGTGATGGCGAGGCGCGAGATCAATGTCCCGTCCATCTGGGGGATCCGGGAGGATTTGGAACCGGCGGAGGAAATGGCGGTGCAGGAACCGGACGGTGCGTCGGTGATCCTTTCCGCGGAGGCGATATTTGCCGGGATGAAGGACGAAGCGCGTTTCTACGTGTGTGACGGCGATACGGAGAAGCCGATCGGCCCGGCAGTGAAACTGAAGTTTCTTTTAGACCATTTCACCGGTGTCCGGTTCGGACTCTTTCTCTTCAGTACGAAGGAGACCGGCGGGACTGCGGTGTTTTCGGATTTTCGGATGGAGAATGATCTTGGATGATCCGTCGGCGGATCGGAGAGGGGGAACATGAGCTATCAAGCGGGATACACAGATCATGAGATCAGTCCGTTTACCGGCCTGACGAGGGAGAGCTGGCGCGAGGCGGGGAAATACCTGCTGCGGGGACTGTTTGAGAACCTTAAGGATATTGATGCGCCGCCGATCGCGGTGCGGACCGAGACGGAGGTCACTTACCCGCATCTTAAGGATTCCGAGGGCGCACAGGCGGCCCAGCGCAAGGCGGAGATCTTTGAGGGGCTGACGCGCACATTTTTCATCGGTTCGGTACTGCTCGCCGATGAGCCGGATCTTACGATCGGCGGGATCCCGCTCAGGGAATATTACAAGCGGCATATCTTAAGGTGCTGCGCGGAGCCGGATCACGAGGAGTATGTCGGCAGTTATGAGGATATGCAGGCGCTGACGAAGGACCCGGATCCGTTCCGGCCGTACCAGCAGACGGTAGAAACCTGCGCTTTGGTGATCGGGCTCTCAATGTGTGAGCAGGAGATCTGGCAGGATTACACCCGGGAGGAGCAGGACCGGATCGCACGGTTTCTCGACGGCTATGCGCGTGCCAATACGGTTCCGCAGAACTGGCGACTGTTTAACATGCTGGATATGGCGTTTCTGTATCGTCATGGATACGAGATCGATGAGAACATCATGCGGGAGCATGCCCAGGCGATCCTGGGCTGGTATGCGGGAGACGGCTGGTATCGCGACGGGCATACCTTTGATTACTATTCCTGCTGGGCATTTAATTTCTACGCACCGCTCTGGAATGAGTGGTACGGTTATGAGCGGATGCCGGAGATCGCGGCGCGCTATGAGGAGAATTCCAATGAACTGATGAAGACCTATGGCCGCTTCTTTGACCGGGACGGCTGGGTCAATATGTGGGGGAGGAGCTGTATCTACCGCAACGCGGCGACAAGTGCTTTTGACGGGAATCTGTTCCTGCGCCGTTCGATCCTGAACGGGGAGGAAGCCGCGCTGGGTTCGGCGCGCCGGATCTGCTCCGGGGCCCTGCTGCAGTTTCTTGACCGAGAGGATTTTCTGGCGGAGGGAGTGCCTTCCCTTGGCTTCTACGGTCAGTTTACGCCGCTGGTACAGGGGTATTCCTGCGCGGAATCGCCCTACTGGCTGGGCAAAGCATTCCTGTGCCTGCATCTGCCGGCGGATCATCCCTTCTGGACGGTGAAGGAACGGGAGGGCGACTGGGAGTCGCTCGGTGCGCGGGATGTGAAAGAGACGATCCTGGATGGCCCGGGCATGGTGTTCTCCAACCATGGGGCCAATGGGGAGACGATCCTCCGGACGGCCAAGCTCATCAGGAGGCCGGATGATACCCATGGCCTCTGGAATTACGGGAAGCTGTGCTACAACACCAAATATCCGTGGGAGAGCACCCCACAGGATGCGGCGGATACCGAAGCGGTGGAATCCCAGCAATATGTGCTGAAGAATCTGTTAGACGGTGAGGCGGAGATCGCCAACGCCACCTTCTACGCGGGGGTGCGTGACGGCGTGCTGTATCGCAGGCAGTATTTCCGGTATCGGCTGGAAACGGACTGTCATTGGACACAGGCAGTGGATCTGGCGGATATGACGGTTCCCTTCGGGATCCTGCGGGCGGACAAGATGCGGTTTTACCGGAGACCGACCCGGATCACGCTGGGAGCCTACGGCTTCCCGGATAACGGGACAGAGGTGGAGGAGAGGACTCTGGATCAGGCGCGGGCAGTGATCTTAAAGGGCCGGGATGCCTGCGGCAGACCGCGGCAGCTTGCCATGACCGTGTGGGACGGCTGGCAGGAGCTTTGCCTGAAGCACAGCAGGGGGACCAATCCCGACAGCGCGTCTTCCGTGGTCGTGTATGCGGTCGGAGAACTGAAAAAGCAATATGACGGATCGGAGCCCTATCTCTTTTTCTCCCAGGTCATCACGCGGGATGACGGACAGGATTTTACGGAGGATGACCTGTTCCCGATCCGGCGGATCGTGTATGCGGATCCCGGCAGGGTAGGGGCATACGGACCGGTACGGATCGAATGGAAGGACGGCACTGCGCGCACTGTCGATTTCGACGGCATCGAAGGGCGGCTGATGCTGTGATGTGACGCAATGCCGCTATACACAGCCGTCCGACAGGAAACTTAATAGCGCTAACAAATATACGATATAACAACAAACAAAATAACGGCATCAAACAAACGAAATAACGATTTTCCATCATCCGCTGTCAAGTGGGGAAAGGAAACAGCCGATATACAAACAGGAAAAGGATTTCCATCTCATGATATGCAAAGGAGGGCAGTCTTATGGGAATCGAACTCAATTCAGCCTATCATCAGCTTGTTTCCGGCGCGGCCGGTAAGATCGCGGGCACCTATGGCAAGGCGGCTGCGGATCGCAAAAAGACGGATCCGAAGGAAACCGTCTCCTATGGGGCCGCTGCGGATGCGACTTTTTCAAAGGAGGGCCTGGATGCCCTGAAAAAATCCGGTGTCGGCGGATCCACCGCAGAGATCAATGAATCAAAGCTTTCCGACAAGGCAAAGGATTATCTGAATAAGCTCCGTGAGAAATACGGCGACTATGATTTTGTGGTCGGCAACGAGGAGGATGACCTCGATGATCTCATGTCCGGCACCTCGAAGGAGTTTTCGGTGATCTTTTCCAACGAGGAGCTGGAAAAGATGGCGGATGACGAGGCGTACGGCGAGCGCCAGATGAGCCGTGTGGAGGATGCGGTGGCGACCGCTAAGAAGCTTGCCGAGGAACTCGGAAGCGGAGAGGTGGATGAGAACGGTGTCGCCACAGGTACCTTTTTCAACCGCTTCGGGATCACCTTAAATGCGGACGGTACGATCTCGATCTTTGCCGAGATGGAGAATATCGCGGCGAAGCAGCGCGAGGCAGCGGCAGAGGCCAGAGAGCAGAGAGCCGAAGATAAGAAAGAAGCGGCCGAAGAGGAGGCGGAGAAGGCTGCCGAAGAGGCTGCTCAGGAGCTCAGAGAGAAGTATTCCATCAAATTTGCCACGGTGAATGCTTCCAGTGGGGAGGAGCTGCTGGAAATGGTCCGGGGGATTGACTGGTCGCAGGTGGAAGAGTCCTGAATGTACTCCGATATCATCGACCTGCCCTATCATGGCTCCGCGACACATCCGCCGATCCCGATGGATAAGAGGGCGGCACAGTTTTCTCCCTTTGCCGCGCTGAAGGGATATGACGAAGCGGTGGAGGAGACGGCACGCCTGATGAACCGTCCGGAGGAGACCCTGACCGAGTTGTATGACGATCCGTAAACCGGGTCGTCATGCTGTGTTATTAAGAAGATGAAGGAAACCCGCAGGCGGCAGTATGTCGCGATCGATCTGAAATCTTTCTATGCCTCCTGTGAGTGTCACGCAAGAGGACTGGATCCGCTGACGACCAATCTGGTGGTCGCGGATCCTTCCCGTACGAGCAAGACGATCGTTCTTGCCGTATCTCCCAGTCTCAAAACCTATGGGCTCCCGGGCCGTCCCCGGCTGTTTGAGGTGGAACAGCGGGTCCGTGACGTGAATGCAGCGCGTCTCTCACGCGCACCCGGCGGAGCGTTTGCCGGTTCCTTCACGGATCTTGGCGATGCGAAGGATCCTTCGCTTAAGCTTGACTATATCGTTGCGCCCCCGCGGATGTCTCTGTACATGGAGATCAGCACGAAGATCTATGGGATCTATCTTCGGTATGTGGCGCCGGAGGACATCTTTGCCTACAGCATCGATGAGGTATTTATCGATCTCACGGCCTATCTGGATACCTACGGGGAGACGGCACATGAACTGACGATCCGCATGATCCGGGATGTGCTCAGCGAGACCGGGATCACGGCGACTGCCGGGATCGGTACCAATCTGTTCCTCGCCAAGGTGGCGATGGATGTGGTGGCCAAGCATGTCGACGCGGATGCCGACGGTGTGCGTATCGCGGAGCTCGATGAACGAACCTATCGGGAGCGGCTCTGGGAGCATACGCCGATCACGGATATCTGGCGGGTCGGCAGGGGGACGGCGAGAAGGCTGGAACCATACGGGATCCGGACGATGGGGGACATCGCCCGCGCCTCCGTCTCACAGGATAAATATCGCGGGGAACCGCTTCTGTACCGCCTTTTCGGGGTCAATGCCCAGATCCTGATCGATCACGCCTGGGGATATGAACCCTGTACCATTGCGGATGTGAAGGCCTATGTCCCGGAGAATACCAGCTTAAGCAGCGGTCAGGTCCTGAAGAGACCCTACGCGCACGGGGAGGCGGGGATCATCGTCCGTGAGATGACGGACCTTCTGGTACTGGATCTGGTCGATAAGGGCCTCGTGTGCGATTCCGTCGTCCTTACCCTCAATTACGATGCGGAGAACTTAAGTGACCCGGAGCGCCGCAAGCGTTATCACGGCAAGATCATGCCGGACCGGTACGGGAGAGAGGTGCCGGAACATGCGCACGGTTCCGCGAATCTCGGCGGCTACACCAGTTCGACGAAAAAGATCACGGAAGCCATGATGGAGATCTATGAGCGGATCGCCGATCCGGATCTGCTGATCCGCCATGTGGTGGTGGCGGCCTGCAATACGAAGAGGGAGGATCAGGTGGCCGACAGCACGGAACCGCCGGCCTATGAACAGCTCGATCTCTTCACGGATTATCAGGCGCTGGAACAGCGGCGGGATGAGGAGAAAAGGAGCAGAGAAAAGGAGCGGAGCCTTCAGCAGGCGGTGCTGGAGATCAAGAAGCGGTATGGGAAGAATGCGATCATAAAGGGAACCAGTCTTCAGGAAGGAGCCACATCCATCGAGCGCAACGGACAGGTTGGAGGACATAAGGCGTGAAAGGATCAGGAGGTTTCCTTCGGCCTACAGCCACGCTGATATTTGAAGTGGATATAGTCAAGGATCTCCTGTTGTTCCTTCGGTGAGAGTCTGGAAAAGTGAAAGATCAGATCCTTCTCGTCCCTTGACAGGGATTTCGGCTGCGTGTTGTTGATATAATCGATGTAATCCGACTGCTCCCGCACCTCCTGTGAGGGATTCGGGGCATCATAATAGATCTCCTGATCCAGCGGGCTGCCCATCTTCAGGATATCATCGAGAGACATCCCGTAGAAATTCGCAATATGATACAGGGTGGTGGTATTGGGAACGCGGTTTCCGTTCTCGTAATTGCTGTAGGTGGCCTGATAAATCCCGATGGCACCGGCGATATCCGACTGTCGGTATCCGTGAGCCTTACGCAATTCCCTGAGAGTTTTGGCCAGACCGTCGGCCATCTGATTCTCCTGCATCGATGTTGTCCTCGCTTTTGTGATCCCCATGTTGTAGTTTTTGCGATTCAAGCACGTTTAGTATATATACCTCTCGATTACGGAAAATGGCATACGACATACCGGATATTTCGATGTAACATAAACGGCTTTCGTGCCGCAGCGATCACGAAAGCCCTGTTTTCCCCGTAGAAAGGCGGATCCCGGCAGGGATCCGCTCTTCCTGTGTTCTGTATACAGTGTATCGTTATATCAGAGGATCATCTCATGACTGTTTCGGCAGCATGCTCAGCACCTTGTTGGCGATCTTCATGGTCAGGGTGTTTTCCGGCATCGTCTGCAGGATGATCCGTCCGGGGCCGGTGATGACGGTGTTGAAGATCCCTTCGCCGCCGAACAGGGCGTTGGTCACACTGCCGACGGTCTGAATATCCAGCGAGCAGGTGTCGTCCATGCAGACCAGATAGCCGGTGTCAATGATCTTCTGCTGACCGGCTTCGAGAACAAATTCCTGTGTACCGCCGCCGATCTCGATGAAGACGGTTCCGTTGCCGGAATACTGCTGCATGATGAAGCCTTCGCCGCCGAACAGGGCGCCGGTCAGCTTCTTCTGGAAGAAGATGCTGGTCTCCACGCCGTCCGTGCAGGCGAGGAAGCTGCCCTTCTGGGCGATGACGCTTCTGCCGCCGGAGAGCTCGATCGCCCGGATCTCGCCGGGGAACGAAGCGCCGAAGGCCACTTCCCCTGCGCTGCTGGCGACATAGCGGTTTTCAACCAGATTCTCGCCGGAGAATACTCTGCCGAGCATCTTGCCGATCCCGCCGGCCTTGGTCTCCATCTTGACCGACGGATCCATCCAGGTCATCGAACCCGACTGGCAGCGCATTCCTTCGCCGGCCTGAAGAGAGCAGGATACTACAGGGAAACTGCCGCCTAAGATCTGATATTCCATTGCTTTACCTCCTTTGATGTGCGGTGATTGATATTATGATCCTGATATGCCTTATTATACCATGTTCCACTGCGGTTAAAAAGCATTTGCGATGAGCATTCGGACGGCGCCTGACAAAGGGAGGGAACGGATTGACGTTAAGATGGTTAAGAGCGGGGAAGTCTGCGCATCAGCAGCTCGCCGTTCTTCTTAAGCCACCGGTCCCATTTGCGATAATCCGGATAGACGCGCAATACCTCGGCATAGAAGGCCTGAGAGTGATCCATGTGCTTAAGGTGCGCGAGCTCGTGGACGATCACGCTGTCGATCACCTCCCCGGGGGTTAACATCAGGAGCGCATTGAAGTTCAGATTCTTTTTCGCACTGCAGCTGCCCCATCGGGTGGTCTGGTTCCGGATCGTGATCCGGTTGAAATCAACGCCCATGATCGCTGCGTAATGCGCGGCTCGCATGGGAATGTATTCGGCCGCCGCCTTGCCGAGCTCCTTCAGTTCCGCCCGTGTCAGAGGCCGGATGTGGTGCCGGCGTTCATATTCCTCCCGCTGCTGTTTCCGTGATGCCGCCTCACGGATCTTGTCGGCGATCCATTCGCGATGCGACCGGGCAAAGGATAGGATCTCTTCGTCACTGGCGCGGAGCGGCGCCCGGATGATCAGCTTCCCCTCCGGCGTGATCTCCAGCGACAGTGTCTTCCGTCTGGAACGTCTGACGATGCAGGTGTCAGCAGGATTCTCTGCCATGGTGTATTACGGATCCAGTACCTGGAAGATGTAGAATTTCAGATAATAGGAATTGTCGTCGCCGGTCCAGAGGATCGGGTGATCCGGTGCCTGCTGGCGGAATTCGACCTGTTTAAGCCTCCTGTGTGCATGCCTGGCAGCTTCCGCCACCGTGTCGGCAAACAGGGATTCTCCCATGAAGTGGGAGCAGGTACAGGTGGCCAGAAAGCCGCCGTGATTCACCAGAGAGATCCCGCGCCGGTTGATCTCGCGGTAGCCTGTGACCGCTTTCCTCACAGAGGCTCGGGACTTGGTAAAGGCCGGCGGGTCCAGGATCACGACATCGAATCGCTCCCCGTCTTTCTCCAGTTTCGGGAGCAGGTCAAAGACATCCGCGGACTGAAAGGTCACACGGTCCTCGTACCCGTTCAGCCGGGCGTTTTCGATCGCCTGCGCGCAGGCGGTTTCGGATGCGTCGACGGCGAGGACTTCGCGTGCGCCGCCTCGGGCAGCGTTTAAGGCAAAGGCGCCGGTATGGGTGAAGCAGTCGAGAACCCTCGCGTTTCTGCACAATCGCTGAATTGCGAGACGGTTGTACTTCTGATCCAGGAAATAGCC
>JAFPTK010000241.1 GCA_017400305.1 Lachnospiraceae bacterium
GCGCACAAGGATCACGCTTGCATGCACAGAGTGCAAGAACCGTAACTATGATACCACAAAGGAAAAGAAGACGCATCCCGATCGTATCGAGATGAAAAAGTACTGCCCGTTCTGCAGACGGCACACGGTACATAAGGAGACGAAGTAATGGCGACGGATAAGAAGGAGAGCGCGGCTTCCAAACTCGGCGGGTTTTTCGCCGGTGTCAAGGGAGAGTTTCAGAAGATCACCTGGCCGAACCGCGCGATGGTGGGCCGTCAGACGGTCGCCGTGGTATGTGTGTCCGTGCTGACCGGTGCGCTGATCGCAGTGTTGGATTTCGCATTCGAAGCGGGGATGAATTTCCTGTTCACTCTGTAATCGCAAGGAGTTCCCATGGCAGAGAATCATAAGGAAGAGCTGGAGGGCCAGGGCATGCCGGCGGAGGAGACGAACGCCGCGCAGGAGTCCGCGCCCGCGGATGCCGCTCCCGAAGGAGATAAGAAGGACGACCGGTTCAGCTGGTATGTCGTACATACCTATTCCGGATATGAGGATAAGGTAAAGTCGTACATCGAGAATACCATCGTCAATCGGCATCTGGAGAATAAGATCATCGAGGTGCGCGTGCCGGTACAGGACGTCATGGAGTATCGTGACGGCTCCAAGAAGACGGTGCGCCGCAAGCTGTTCCCGGGGTATGTCCTCATCAATATGGATATGGATGACGAGACCTGGTACGTCGTGCGCAATACGCGCGGTGTGACGGGCTTTGTCGGACCGGGCTCCAAGCCGGTCCCGCTTTCGGACGCGGAGATCAAGCCGCTCGGCATCAAGACCGAGAGCACGATGAAGGTCGACTTCGGCGTCGGCGATACGATCGCGGTCGTATCCGGCGTGTGGCGCGACACCATCGGCGCCGTGCAGCGTATGGACTTCTCCAAGCAGACCGCGACCATCAATGTCGAGCTCTTCGGACGCGAGACACCGGTCGAGATCAGCTTCGCGGAAGTCAGAAAAATGGATCGATAAAAGCCCGGCAAGCGGCCGGGCAGACGACGGGCTTGCCCGTTCGGATGCACGGACATTTGCCGGCTCAACGGACATGAGCAAAAAAGCGATGCGAACGAAGAGAGCAGAGCGATTTGCGAATGGACGTTGGCAGCTGCGAGAGCGCGAAGCGCGGAGCAGCTGGCTTATATAAAAAACAGCACCCCAAAGGGCACAACAGTGGGTGTTGCATAATACACCAACCTGTGGGAGCGGCAAGCCACCGCATAACCACAAACCACCATCAATAAGGAGGTAGAAGTATGGCTAAGAAAGTCGAAGGGTACATCAAGTTACAGATCCCTGCCGGCAAGGCGACGCCGGCACCCCCGGTCGGACCTGCTCTGGGTCAGCACGGGGTCAACATCGTGGAATTCACGAAGCAGTTCAATGCGGTGACCGCAGATAAGGGGGATCTGATCATCCCTGTTGTCATCACGGTCTACGCGGACAGGACCTTTTCCTTCATCACCAAGACACCGCCGGCTGCGGTGCTCTTAAAGAAGGCCTGCAACATCCAGAAGGCGTCCGGAACCCCCAACAAGGACAAAGTGGCAAAGATCTCCAAGGATAAGGTGCGTGAGATCGCCGAGCTCAAGATGCCCGACTTAAATGCAGTCGATATCGAGGGCGCTATGAGCATGATCGCCGGCACGGCCCGCAGCATGGGCATCGTGGTCGAGGATTGAGGGGAGGATACCGAAGATGAGACACGGAAAGAAATATCAGGAAGCGGCAAAGCAGATCGATCGTCAGAAGCAGTATGAGCCCGCTGAGGCGCTGGCTCTGGTCAAGAAGTCTGCGACAGCCAAGTTTGATGAGACCGTAGAGATCCACATCCGGACGGGCTGTGATTCCCGTCATGCGGACCAGCAGATCCGCGGCGCGGTCGTTCTCCCGCACGGAACCGGCAAGACGATCCGCGTGCTGGTATTTGCCAAGAACGAGAAGCTCGATGAGGCACAGAACGCCGGTGCCGATTTCGTCGGCGGCGAGGAGCTGATCCCGAAGATCCAGAAGGAAGGCTGGCTGGATTTCGATGTGGTCGTTGCCACCCCCGACATGATGGGCGTCGTCGGCCGTCTCGGTAAAGTGCTCGGCCCCAAGGGCCTGATGCCGAACCCGAAGGCCGGTACGGTCACGATGGATGTCGCCAAGGCGATCGCCGATATCAAAGCCGGTAAGATCGAGTATCGTCTCGACAAGGCGAACATCATCCACTGCCCGCTGGGCAAGGCGTCCTTCTCCGAGGAGCAGCTCACGGACAACTACAATGCGCTGATGGATGCCATCGTCAAGGCTCGCCCCAGCACCGTGAAGGGCCAGTTCCTCAAGTCCATCTCCGTCGCGTCCACCATGGGCCCGGGCGTGAAGATTGTAGCGAACCGGTATTGATACGGAATCGAATTGACAAAGCGCGATATCCTGCGGGATATCGCGCTTTTTTCGTTGAGAAACAATGTCACAAGATGGCGCGCGGTGAAATTTCCGAGGCGCGTCATCTTGTGGTATAATGAGACGCTATGAATCGCGAGGCGAAGCTGCTTAAAAGAGTGATCCTGATCTTTGTCTTCACCTTCACCCTGGTCGTGCTGATCGGCGTGGGGGCGTTGTTTGCGCAGAAAAAGCTTGCGGGCGGTTCCGGGAAGGATGCAAAGGATGCAGCGGAAGCGCTGCGGATGGCGGAAACCGCGGAGGAAGAGGGCGGAGATGCCGGACGGGAGACGGCGGACGGATCGGATGCCGTCGGAGGATCCGCCGGGATCCCGGGGGCGGCGGATAAGCCGGCGGCGGAAGCGGCCAGCGGTGAGGCGTCTTCGGAGGAAGCTGTGGGAACGGACGCTTCGATGAGCGGTGCGGCAACGGAACCTGAGACATCAGAGCCAGCGGCCGCCGGGGGAGAGGATGCGGAGCCGAAGGTCCTGACGCTGGGCTTTGCGGGCGATATCCTCTTTGACCGGTCCTATTCGATCCAGGCGCAGATGGAGGGCCGCGGAGGCGGGATCGCCGGTGCGGTGGGGGCCTCCCTTCTGGAAGAGATGCGGCGGGTGGATCTCATGATCGCGAATAATGAGTTCCCCTATACGGATCGCGGCGCACCGCAGCCGGAGAAGACCTTTACCTTTCATGCCGCGCCCCGGACGGTGCGGCAGCTTAAGGAGATGGGGATCGATCTGGCGGGGCTTGCGAACAATCATTGTTTCGACTACGGCGAGCAGGGCTTCCTGGATACTCTGGACACCCTGGAACGCGCGGGAGTGCCTTATGTCGGTGCGGGGCGCAATATCGACGCGGCGGCGGCACCGTATCTGTATGAGCAGGGCGGCTTCCGGATCGCGATCTTTTGCGCGACGGAGATCGAGCGGACCGGCTCACCGGATACGAGAGGGGCGACGGATACGCTGCCGGGCGTCTTTCGCTGTCTGGACGACACGCGTTTATGTAATGACGTGCAGAAGGCGAAGGCGGACGGTTATTTCGTCATCGTCTTTATCCACTGGGGTACGGAGGGCGAGGAGCAGCCGGATCACTGGCAGTTAAAGCAGGGCCCCGAGATCGCGCAGGCCGGCGCGGATCTCATCATTGGCGCCCATCCGCACTGCCTGCAGCCCATCGGTTACATCGGCGATGTGCCGGTGGTCTACAGCCTCGGTAACTTTCTCTTTAATTCCAAGACGCTGGACACCTGTCTGGTGGAGTGCGAGCTGGAGGCGCCCCGGGGGACGGCATCGGGATCCGGCGGCACGGCACCAGGCCTGACGGGTTCCGCGGCGGGAACTGCAGAGCCTGACGACAGAGCTGCGGGCCGCACGACACTTAAGTCCCTTCGCTTTCTCCCCTGCATCCAGTCCGGCTGCACCGTGCGTTTCGCTGAGGACGGAGAGCGGGACCGGATCCTGCAGTACATGCGGGACATCTCACCGGAGGTCACGATCGACGCGGAGGGTTGGATCGGGAAGAAGTGAGGAGATCAGCCCGACGCAGTTTCTCAAGTAACAGTTCCTTTTAGTGTAGTATCAAGTCCCGCACGGCAAC
>JAFPTK010000242.1 GCA_017400305.1 Lachnospiraceae bacterium
CCTTAACTAAATGTTGTGATTCACACTTTAATTTTCCTGCGTTACAAACTATAATATTACCATGAAACGGGTTAAGACGAACGATCTGGTTCCCGGGATGATCCTGGCGGATGACGTATACAGCTATGACCGCTCCGTCATGATCCTGCCCAAGGGATCCGTTCTGAATGACAAATCCATCACGCGCCTGGCATTCTACACGATCCTCCATGTGCTCATCGAGGACGAACAGGTCGGACTGGTCGAACAGGCCAAAGAGCCCTCCTATGCGGAGCGGCTTCGTTCTACGCCGGAGTTCCAGAAGTTCCAGCATGATTTCGAAGAAGAGACCGATCAGTTTAAGGATCAGATCAACGATGTCGTCAGGCACAACAAGCCGCTGGATGTGGAGCGCATGATGACGCCGGTCTATGACCTGATGAATCAGAGCTCCGGTCCGGCGAGTGTTTTTGATATGCTGCACAGCCTCCGCAACTATGACGACGCGACCTACGTTCACTGCATCAATGTCTCCCTGATCGCCAGCTGTCTGGCCAAGTGGATGCGGATGTCGGAGGAGGATGTCCAGATCGCCGCGCAGTCCGGCCTACTGCATGATATCGGAAAGCTCCTGATCCCGGGAGAGATCATCACGAAGCCCTCCAAGCTGACCGCGGATGAATACCATATCGTACAGACCCATTCCCGGCAGGGTTACGAGATCATCAAGTCCCTTCCGATCAATGACCATATCAAATTTGCCACACTGATGCACCATGAACGGTGTGACGGATCCGGGTATCCGCTCGGTCTCCAGGCAGACCAGATCGATCTGTTCGCCAAGATCGTCGCTATCGCCGACGTCTATGACGCGACCACTTCTGCCCGGGTATACCGCGGTCCGCAATGTCCGTTTGTCGCGATCGGTCTCTTCGAGAATGAGGGCTTGCAGAAATATGACACCAAGGCGATCATGACCTTTCTGTCCAATGTCGTGAACACCTATCTTCTCAACCGTGTGCGGTTAAACAACGGGATCGAGGGCGAGATCGTCTTCATCAATCCGGATCATCTGGCACGCCCTACGATCCGCACCGGCAACAGCTACATCGATCTGGCCCAGAATCCGGACATGTATATCGAAACGATCATCTGATCATGAGATCTTCCCGCAGAAAGACCATCCTGCTCTACTCTCTTTGCTATCTGTTCCTGATGGGGCTGCTGTTTAGGTACTTTTATGTGCAGGGACGCTCCCTGGTATATCAGGGAGACGGCTGGCGCCAGCACTTAAGAGCCCTGCATTACTACGGCAAATATCTCCGCGGTTCCCTGCACCATGTCCTGATCGACCGGAGCCTGTCGCCCGAGCGGTTCGGGCCGGACTTCGGGTACGGCGCGGATGTCCTGACCACCCTCCAGTACTATTGTCTCGGCGACCCGCTGGCAGCACTCTCTGTCCTGGTTCCGGCCAGATTCACCATGGCATTCTATGAAGCCCTGATCCTGATCCGGCCATATCTGGCGGGCCTGGCCTTCCTCTGGTATGCCTTTCTCCGCGGGGAAAAGCGGACGGCCCCCTGTCTCACCGGCGCCCTGCTCTATTCCTTTTCCGGTACCATTCTCTACATCGGCATGCTGCATCCGTACTTTGTCAATCCGATGATCTATCTTCCCCTGCTCTTAGCGGGATCAGAACTCGCGCTCCGGGATCCCGGGGAAAAGGAAGCGTCTCATCCTTTCCGGCGATACCTTCCCTTTTCCTGCTTTGTGGCCCTTTCCGCACTGTCCAATTTCTACTTTTTCTACATGCTGGCGATCTTTACCGCAGCCTACGGGATCGCCCGACTGCTGCAGCTGCACGGCGCGCGCGGAGAGAGAGGGGCCCGACTGATCGGTGCCGCCTGCTCCGACGGGATCCGTCTCCTGGGTGCGGCCGTCATCGGGACGATCGCCGCCGGCGTGACCCTCCTCCCCGTCCTGGTACAGTTCTCAGACGATCCCCGGTCCGGAGTGAAGTTCGCGTCGCCGCTCCTGTATGACCGGTCCTATTACGAAGAACTGGTCCGGAACCTGTTTACCTTTATCAATCATCCACAGTATGACACGGAGCTGTGCTATGCGCTGCCCTTCGTGCCCCTTCTGCTCATCCTGCTCCTTCGAAAGGGGCATCGGACGTTAAAGCTCTGCCTCCTTTGCATCCTCGGGATGCTCCTCGTCCCCGCCGCGGGGATCGCTCTGAACGGGTTCTCCTACCTGATCAATCGCTGGACCTGGAGCGCCGCGATGCTGGCCGGATGGATCGCCGTACGCGGAGCCGGCGAGCTGGAGGATCTCCTCTCGCACCTTCGACAGGACACGCGCAGACGGGCTGCCGTTCGGATCACCGGGATCGCCCTGCCGCTTCTGACCGTTGTGTCCGTCGCATGGAATATCACCTCCGGCTACGCACCCGCTTACGGGGCCTTCCCGTCGGAATTCATCGAGCGGATGTCACCGGACGCCTATCTGGCCGCCGCTTCCGACAATGAGACCGCTGCCGTGGCCGCCGTATCCCTATCGGACGGTGCGGGATTCTGCCGCTATTCCGGCCGGAATCTGAACTGGAATGCCGCGCTCGCCACCGGCCTGTCCTCGACGCAGTTTGAGTTCAGCCTGGCCAACGGTGTGGTGTCCGAGTATTTCCAGATGATCGGGAATAATGACGAGCAGAACTTTGCCTATCTGGCGCTGGATGATCGGATGCCGGCGCTCTCTCTGGCGGGTGTGCGGTATTATACACTCGCCTATGACAATTACTACGAGTATCGCTTTCTCCCCTTCGGCGTCGTCGACCGGGGAATGACGGGCCGATATCATGTCTACGAGAATCCGTCGGCTCTGCCGTTCGGAACCGTATTCCACGACGTACTCCCCCATTCCGCCTGGGAAAATCTCTCGCCGGCCGGCCGGGAGGAGGCGGCGATGCATGCCGCGGTGATCCGGGATGCGGATCTTCCGATACTCAGCGATCCGGGATGTGTGTGCAGTGTCGAAACCCTTGATGCCCCGATCTCCCGGGAGCTTCCCTTCCGCATCGAGGCCGGTGAAGACGTGACCTGCACGCAGAGCGGCTTTGACGTGAGCGGCTGGAATGCCGAAGCGGTGATCCTCCTGGAGGAATCCCCCGCACCGGAGGCAGAGCTCCTCCTGGATCTGGAGGGACTGACCGTGACGGGAGACGAGGGTCTCTATCCCATCTCTCTCATGCTGCGTGCGGAAGGGGAGGAATTCCTGACGAAGACGATCCCGTACAAGACGCCGCTGATCCAGTACTACAGCGACTGGCACGATTTTCTGGTCAATTTCGGCTGGCAGGGGGAGCAGGGAAACGCCATCGTGATCCGTTTTCCGTCGCCCGGGATCTATCGGTATGACCGTCTGGCCGTCCTGACCCGGCCGATGGCGGGGATCCCGGAGACATTTGCCGCCCTGTCCGCCGAATCGATGGAAGGAACGGACCTTCATCTGAACCCGATCTCCCGGGCGACCCGCGAGATCACCGGCGAGATCCGTGCGGAGAGGGACGGCGTGCTGCTGATGCAGCTTCCCTACAGCAGAGGATTTCGCGCTTTTGTAGACGGAGTACAGACACCGGTCCTCCCGACCGACACCATGTTCCTGTCCGTGCCCGTCACAGGCGGAACCCATCAGATCCGGCTCGACTACCGGACGCCGGGAGGAGCGGCGGGAGCGCTCTGCTCACTCACCGGGATCATTCTGCTGTTTCTGATGCTGTTCCTGCGCCGTCGGTCGAGGTGAGCGCACCGTCGTATACGATCGCCGCGTGCATCTCGTCCCGCAGCCTGTCGATCCCGTCCGGCTCCGCCTCCGCATAGACCACGGCGAGGGGACAGGCGGCATAACTGATATACGTATCCCGCACCCAGTGATTCGTTCCGGGATCCCGGAGAAACAGGACGCGCCCGCGTCCCCACAGATCCTCATGCTCCCCTGCCCAGGACAGAAAAGCACGACCGTCCTCTCCGACGGTCTCCTCCCGCACGGCCAGATCCCGGGCGCGGGTCTCACGCCAGGTGAGAAACGCCCGCACTTCCCCCGGATAACAGGCGGTCAGAAACGGAAAGAGCAGAAAAGGAACCGCGACAGAAAAAAGCGATCGGCGGAATGCATTGCCGGCAACCGGCCGCCCGGCGGCCCCGCTCCGACGCCCCGCGTCCGGTGCGCCTTCCGCGATCAGATGAAGAAGCAGCACGATGGCCGAGATCGTATAGGGGGCTGCGTAACGCGAGATGGAACGCGTCATGTCAAACGGATCGAAGTACTGTTCCTCGACCCGGAAGATCGAGAGATGCGTGATCATGATCGCCCCGTATGCGGCAATCCCGGACAGGAGGAGGAACAGGATCAGGGGTACGCGGCGAAGTGCCGGCGCATGCGGATCCCGGTCCGGAACGGAACGGCCGGGCGCCGTTATGATAACAGTCGTTATTATAATGATCAGGAACAGGGCACCGGCCGACAGGTCGATCACCCATGTTTTTTCCTCATGGAGGGGATACAGGAAAAAGGATCTTAAAAAGACTGCGAACTTCTCCCCGGCGCGCTCCGGCAGGACAAAACCGCCGCTTGCCATGCGGATCCCCTCTCCCGTGAGCTTGGCGACGCGCCGATGGGTCAGACAGAACAGCAGCCAGCTTCCCCAGAAGGCGCCGGGGACGAGGACCGTCGGCAGGACAGATCGCAGGGTCTCCCTTTTCCCGCAGACCAGGAGCCAGAAGAGCAGAGCAAAGAAGGCCCATTCAAAGCCGGTGTTTTTGGTGAGCAGCAGGACACCGGTGTACAGCGCGATCCGCAGCAGGCGGAAGACCTCTTCCCCGGTGAGTGTTTTTCCCAAAGGGGCGGCAGCCGGATGCTCCGCCATAGCGATGAGGAGGGCACCGTAGACGGTTCCCATGGTGATATCGGCAGCCGATCCCGTAAACTGCAGGGCGCAGACGATACCCGGGATCAGAAATACCGCGGGAACTGCCAGGAGTCTTGCGATCAGGGACGGGAAGCGCCGCGTGGATTTAAGGAGCGGCAGCAGATAGATCATATTTAACACGTGGTACGCGGAGAACTGCAGCCCCTCCCGATATTCCCGCGGGGAAAGAGAGAGAAAGATCCATTTCCACAGGGCCGTGACCGGAGGGTAATCGCCGAATTCCGGACTCACGTTGCCGTATTTACCGGCAAAGCCGCGCATGAACCACAGATATTTCGCGTCATTTGCCCAGAAATTCAGATCGTCCCACCAGACGACGACACGGCCGGATGCCAGGATCGCCGCGGCGCACATCAGGCCGATCGCCAGGAGCAGCTGCGGATCGATCAGCCGTTTCCGGATCTGCAGGAGACACAGGAGCAGGAAGAGGACGGGGACCAGTAGCGTCAGCCCACGCACAAAAGCAAGGCCGTAGAGGCCCAGGATCGTCAGTGACGCATAAAAAGGGATCGCATCAAGCGGATCGACAGATTCGGAACGAAGAAAAGAAAGCAGCTGCTTCACGCGTACTTCAGACGGAACTTCTGCTCGCTGCGCTCATCGGCATTTTCCAGACGCTCGATAATGGCGCCCAGGGAACGCAGCTTCATGTAGAAATCCTCATAGCCGCGCTCGATGAAGTGGATATTGTCCACGGTGGTAAAGCCGTCGGCGACGAGACCGGCCAGGACGAGCGCTGCCCCGGCACGCAAGTCCGGTGCGGTGATGTGGGCACCGGTGTATTTCTCGACACCGGAGATGATCGCCGTGCTGCCCTCCACCTTGATGCTCGCTCCCATGGACACCAGTTCATCCACGTATTTGAAACGGTTTTCGAAGATGGATTCCGTGACGATCGATACACCATTGGACAGACCGAGCGCCACGGTGATCTGCGGCTGCATATCCGTCGGGAAGCCCGGATACGGCAGCGTCTTGACATGGGTACTGCGGACACGATCCCGGCACACTACACGAACCGCGTCATCCTGTTCCGTGATCTGGCACCCCATCTCCTTGAGCTTCGCGCTGATCGATTCCAGATGCTTGGGGATCACGTTGGTCACCGTGATATCGCCGCGTGTGACGGCGCTGGCCATCATGAACGTCCCGGCCTCGATCTGGTCGGGGATGATCGCATAATCGGTGCCGTGCAGCTTTTCGACGCCCCGGATACGGATGACATCCGTCCCTGCCCCCTTGATACGCGCCCCCATACTGTTTAAGAAATTGGCGAGATCGACCACATGAGGCTCCTTGGCGGCATTCTCGATGATGGTCTGCCCGGTCGCCATGGTCGCGGCCATCATGATATTGATGGTGGCTCCGACGGAAGAAATATCGAGATAGATATGGGCGCCGTGCAATTCCTTGGCTTCCGCGGTGATATAGCCGTGCTCGATCCGGCAGGTAGCGCCGAGCGCGGCGAACCCTTTCATATGCTGGTCCACGGGTCTTAACCCGATGGCGCAGCCTCCGGGCAGGACGACCTTGGCCCGGCGGTATTTACCGAGGAGCGCACCGATCAGGTAATAAGAGGCACGGATCTTCTTGATCCCTTCATTGTCAACGGGCATGTTCCGCGCCTTGGCAGCATTGATGCGCACGATATGACGCGATGTCCGGTGCGTGAAGATGCCCAGATCGTTCATTGTGCGAAGCAGCACATTGGTGTCCGCCTCGTCCGGCATATTTTCGATCGTGACGGTCTCGTCGGTCATGGCCGAAGCAGCAAGGATCGCCAGCGCCGCGTTCTTGGCCCCGGTGATCTCAACTTCGCCCACGAGCGGATTCCCGCCCCTGATGATATACTGATCCATAACTTCGCTATTATAAATCCTTTTTTTTGTTTTGTAAATGGTGCCCCTGCTCTCCGGTACGGAGGCGGACAGAACGCAGTCGGAGCACGATCAGGGCAGCCGCTGCCGCGATCGAGAGGGTGAGGGACAGCGTCTGACAGAGGGTGCGGCGATAGCGGATCATTACCGTGCCGGCATGGGTGCCGTCCCCCGAGACAGCTAAGAGCCCGTCCGACGCCTCTCCCACCGGAAGGGATACCGCTCCGGTCTCCCCCTGCAGCGTGGCGCGATAGCCTTTGTAATAGATCTGCGGGACCACAAAAACCCCGTCCTTCCGGTCCTCCGGGATGGAAAAGCTTCCTCCCGGCATACGCGGTGTGCGTTCATAGGGAATCGCATCCGCCTCCGTCCCGGCGATCCTCACCTCGTCATACCGTTCCGCCTCTCTGTCATAGGAAGACGGCAGCCACTCCCCGCGGCCGACCTCCCCGCTGTATTCCCTGAGGGTGTCCTCCGAGATCGCGTGAAACCCCTCCGGATTTGTCGTGATGGTGCGGTTCTGTACGATCCCGAAGATGCCGGAAAGCGCGATCGCGGCGATCAGGAGCGGGAAAGGCGAGATCCTCCGGCCCTCCTCTCCCTCCCCCGAGAGCAGCCGGTCAAAGAATACAACAAACCCGCCGATCAGGAAGAGCAGGGCAAAAGGATAGATCCGAAAGGTAAACTGCAGCTGTCCCAACGGGGTACGCGCCAGCGCATGCCACGGGAGCAGATCGGTCATGGAGGCCAGCAGCGCCAGCCCCAGGAAGAAACTCAGATCGCCGAACCGGGACCGGGGATCCCGCGGTCTGCTCAGGAAGAGGCGGATCGCAGGAAAGAGCAGGATGGGGATCCCGACTCCCACATAAGCCACATTGAAGAAGTAGCCGGTCAGATCAAAGAAATCGGTCCAGGACTGGGTATAATCCCCCACATTGGCCCATGGATGACGGTAGACGAAATCGGTCCCTCCCGTCATCTGCTCTAACAGCGGCATCCAGTACCATGCCGTGAGCAACAGAGTCAGGAAGGCCGTGATCCCCAGCCTCCTCCAATGCGTTTTGTCCGTGAGGGCGGAGCGTCCCTCGCGCGTGATCAGAGAGAGCACAAAAACGATCATGCAGCAGAGGATCGCGAGGAGGGTATTTAACGTATGCGTGACCAGCAGACCACCCAGTGCGATCCCCAAAAGCCCGGTGTGCTCTCCCTCCCGGAAGAGGCAGTCATAGAGTCCGGCGGCGAGCAGCGGGAGAAACGGGTAGGACAGGTAACTGGAGAACCCGGCCCGGACCAGGAGATCCGCCAGGACGAACTGACTCAGGGAAAAAAGCGCCGCACCGGCCAGTGCCGGCTCCCAGCGCCCGCAGATCAGGCGGAAGGCATATTTCCCGGAGAGCGCCAACAGCACGGAAAACAGGGCTGCTGTCAGCTTATAGGCCACCAGCGGAGAGCATCCGACAAGGCGCAGCACCGCCGGGATCAGAAGGAGCAGATCCGGGTAAAAGAGCGGGGATCCGTATCCCTGTCCGTCAAAGAACGCGGGATAGATCTGGGCCGGGTAATGCCCGCTCATCAGACAATCCCGCACCCCCTCGATCCGGTTCAGATGATAGAGGATATCCGGCTCATATCCATAGAGGCCGGCCATACGATAGGGAAAGCAGGTCACGATCAGAATGAGCAGAACCGTGAGGAGCGTCCAGATATTCTCAGTGATTCTGCTGCCGGAAAGAGCGGGGGCAGGATTATCGGATCGTTTCATGGGAAGCCTCCTCTGGTTCACTCTTCACAGGATCGATGCTCCGCCGTCGTTCCTGTAGCAGGATAAGGATCAGCCCGACCGTACCCGCGAAACTCATCAGGATCCCGGCGGGCAGACCGGGTGTCCGGTAGCGGAGTGTGATCTCATGCGGGCCGGGCGGAAGGATCAGCCCGGTGAATGCCGTGTTCGTCCGGAGGAGCGGCGTCTTCCCGCCGTCCACCAGAGCGTGCCATCCGTTCTGCCATGGGATCGTGAGCATGAGAAGCCCCGGGCCGTCCGACGGACCGTCGGCGTGACACGTGACGGTATCGGTCATGAGGGAGACCGGATTTTTGTGCAGGTCGGTCTCCTGTACGGCGTGCGCAGCGAGGGCCTCACGCTTTTCGGACAGGAGGGCATCCACGGGACGCGATACAGCCGACAGCGAACGCATCGTGTAACTGCCTGACGTCGGAAATACGATCCTCACCTTAAGACAGGGGGCATCACTGCAGCCGAGATTGACCAGGTAATCGTGCCATCCGCTGTAGAACTCACTTTCAGGTGTCTTGTAGGACAGCGTGCGGCGGATGCTCCCATCCTGCGGCGGATCGGACAGGATGGCTGTTTCGGGATCATCCGGCAGGGCGGATAACCCGCTCCTCATGATGTCGATGTTGATGATATCGCCGGGAGCATCGATGAAAAGTCCCTCCAGATACAGTCCTGTCTCCAGGCTGACCGGCGGATCGGAGGGATCGGCCGGTTCAATGAGGAGATCCACTGCCCCGCCTTCTCCGCCCCTGACCAGGAAGGTACCGCCCTCCTCCAGGTCGGCATCCGCAAGCACTGTCCCCCTGTCCGACGGTTCCCCCCGGGAAGAGATCCATGTGACCCGGTCATCGGACAGATAGAGGGTGGTCTTCGGCGACTGCGAGGACAGCGGGATCCCGCTCGCGTCGGTAAGCGCAATACCCGCGGACTCTGCGGCACGCAAGTCTCCCTCTTCCAGCACCGCCGCGGAGAGCAAAGCCTCCTCCCGATCGGCAGGAGCAAGCGTCATGTATTCGCTGTGCGGCAGGATGCGATCATAAACCGTTCCCAGTCCGACCGGCATCGGATTCTCATAGATCGCAAAATTGTAGTACTCCGCCGCCCTGACAAATCCGGCCGGCACATAGGCCTGCTCCTCCGGCGTGTCATAGCGCAGCGTAAAATGGGTAACACCCATCAGCTCCGAAGCGGCGGTCCGCTCCTCCGGTCCCAGATAATTGAAATTGGAAAGATCATTGATCGAAAGCTCGGAGAACAGATCTGCGATCGCCCCGTTGGTCAGGCTCCAGTAGAACTGCGTCGAGGAGACACCATGCAGCAGCGCAGCGTTCCAGACCGGATTTCTGCCGCTGTAGCGCGCAAACCGGTTGGGGGCAGGGAGCACGGTCTGTTCCAGTGCATTGACCTCGGTGAGTACCATGCGATCCAGAAATTCCGATCCGGACATGCGTTCCACAAAACCGTTCGGGAGGTTACCGGCATCCGGCGCGTCCGCGGAGCGAAGATTGTACCCGACAGACAGGATCACGACGGCGAGGACGGCACCGGCCAATAACCGCCGCATCCGCGGCCTCTTTTCCGACACCGTGGATATGAGATGATCCCAGAGCGCAGCGGTGAGCCAGGCTGTCAGGAGCGCCATGGCAAAGCACCATCGATTGATCGCATAGGCAAAACCGCTCATGACATATCCTGCCGCCGGAATACATAGCATGAGGATCAGGAGGATCAGTTCGATCCGTTCCCTGCGCAGGTTCCATCTGCCCGCAAACAGGATCACTGCGATCAGGACGGGGAAAGCAAGGACCGTCAGGCCCAGCTCCGCATCATGGAGCGGATGATAGACATAGAATGCGAGATTGCGAAGAAGTTCGCGGTAGTATTCCGGCTCGTACAGAAGCGGGATCGCATGCCCGCCGGAGCGCGGATTATGAAGGAGTGCGAGGAACATGGGAAAGAGCAGCACGCCGCCCATAAGCACGCCCAGGGCACCGGAGGAGAAAAACGCAAGCCACAGACGGGCCGCCGGCCGATGCTTCTGCAGCACCATGCGGATCGCAAACCATCCGATCAGAAGGATGACCTGCATATAGAAGAAGTAGAAATTGGAGATCCCGGCCGCAAAAGCAGCCAGTACCAGGGGGCTCCTCCTCCCCTCCCCGATCAGGATCTCCGCGCCCCGGATCAGGAGTGGCATCGTGATCATGGGGATCACAAAAAACGGATTCCACATCCCGATAAAAAGGACCGTGCCGGAAAACGAATAGATCAGTGCGCCGGCGGTCATGCCATCGAAAGAAAGCCTCACTCCTCCGCTCTTCTGTCGGTAATGACACAGGAAGAGGAAGGAAAGCCCTGCCAGATAAGGTCTTAAGAGGATGAGAAACTGGTAATAATAATACACGGCAGATGACGGAAGGAAAAAGACCGGGAGGTTTAACGGTTCACCGACCCCGTAATATTGCATACCGGTGTAAAAATCACCGCCGAAGCCGATCCCGAAGGAGTAATTCGGAAGACTCAGACGATGCTCCGTGCGCAGTCCGTACAGGATCCCGCAGAACCATTTGCCGTAGGCGATCAGCGCGTTGATGTGCTGCTCCAAAGCATCCGCCTCACAGATCATGGACTTGCCTGCCCGCAGGAAAAAGCCGACGCGGATGCCCATTCCCAGGCAATACAGCACCGTAAAGGCAAGCAGTGCGAGACCGATCTCCTTTTTATCACTCCTCTTCCGCATATCACTGTATTATAGCATGAATTTTATGATCTGACTTTTGTGTTCCGTATTGAATCCATGAGTTCCCACGTGATATAGTATTAATATTAACGTTTAACATAGACGGCGTGTCTGTGTTAAGTACACAATTCTTGCAGGAGGTAAAAAAATGGTTGGAAACATCCCGAAGATCAAAGTGGGTATTGTGGCGGTATCGCGCGACTGCTTTCCGGCATCGCTCGCGGAGAATCGCAGGAAGGCGCTCGTAGCGGCCTATGCGAAGAAGTATGATGCCGCGGATATCTATGAGTGCCCGGTCACCATCATCGAGAGTGAGATCGATATGGTGAACGCCCTCGCAGATATCAAAAAGGCGGAGTGCAATGCACTCTGTGTCTATCTCGGCAACTTCGGTCCGGAGATCTCCGAGACGCTCCTCGCAAAGCATTTTGACGGCCCGAAAATGTTCTGCGCTGCCGCGGAAGAGAGCCAGGCGGATCTGATGGACGGCCGCGGCGATGCGTACTGCGGCATGCTCAATGCCAGCTACAACCTGGCGCTTCGCAACACCCGCGCGTACATCCCGGAATTCCCGGTGGGCAACGCGGAGGAATGCGCGGATATGATCCACGATTTCCTGCCTGTGGCACGCGTTGCAGAGGGACTTGCCAACTTAAAGATCATCAGCTTCGGTCCGCGCCCGGCCAATTTCCTCGCCTGCAACGCGCCGATCAAGCAGCTCTACAACCTCGACATCGAGATCGAAGAGGAATCCGAGCTGGATCTGTTCGAGTCCTATCAGAAGCATGAGGGAGACAAGCGGATCGCGGATGTCGCAGCGGATATGGCCAAGGAAATGGGCTATGAAGCCGGCAAGGAGCCCGCGATGCTGCCGAAGCTCGCGCAGTATGAGCTGACCCTTCTTGACTGGGTGGAGGAGCACAAGGGGTATCGTAAGTATGTCGCTCTCACGACCAAGTGCTGGCCCGCCTTCCAGGATATGTTCAAGTTCGTTCCCTGCTATGTCAACAGCCGCCTGATGCGCAAGGGCATCCCGGTGTCCTGCGAAGTGGATATCTACGGCACGCTCTCCGAGTATATCGGTCTGTGCATCTCCGGCGCGGAGGTCACGCTGCTCGACATCAACAACTCCGTACCGCACGACATGTATGACGAATCCATCAAGGGCAAGTATGATTACAAGTTCACCGACACGTTCATGGGCTTCCACTGCGGGAATACCTGCTCCACCAGGATCAACAACCCGCATCTGTCCTTCCAGCGCATCATGGCCCGCACTCATCCGCAGGATTGGTGCGACGGCACCATCGAAGGCGACATCAAGGCCGGCGAAATCACCTTCTATCGCCTGCAGTCCACGGCGGATGCCAAGCTTCGCGCCTATGCCGCAGAGGGAGAGGTTCTCGATGTCGCGACCAAGAGCTTCGGCGGCATCGGTGTCTTCGCCATCAAGGAGATGGGACGTTTCTATCGCCACTGGCTCATCGGCAAGAACTTCCCGCACCACGGCGCGGTCATGTTCGGTCACTATGCAAAGCCGCTCTATGACGCCCTGAAGTACATCGGTGTGGATCCGACCGAGATCGGCTACAACCAGCCGGCCGGCACACTTTATACCGGAGAGAATCCCTGGGGTTAAGTACCGGACTTTTCACCGGATGACCGGATCAGACCAATGATCAAAGCGGGAGAGATGAACCCATCTCTCCCGCTTTTTCATCGTTATGATCCACCATCGTCTTTACATCATCTCACTGCCTTATCCCGACCGTCGTCAGGGAGGAGAAGATGCTGCGGACCGGCAGCAATGCGTGCAGCAGGATGAGCCCGAAGATGCCGCAGGCAATGACCTCTCCGGCGCCGACCGTAGCCATGAAGAACGGGATGCTGCCCGGGATCCCGTAGGCATAGCGAAGGACAAAGGGAATGATCAGCGCGTTCGACAGGATCGGCGGCACAGGCGCAAGGAACCGGTATTTCCGCAGAGCGTAGGTTCCGAATGCCCCAATCGCCGTGGCAAGGGTGCCGAAGATGATGTCCGGAAGCGCGCAGCCGGTCAGCAGATTGGACAGCAGACAACCGATGATGAGCCCCGGTATGGCAGCCGGTGTAAAGTACGGCAGGACCGTCAGCGCCTCGGAGAAGCGGACCTGGATGGCCCCGCTTGCGAGATCAAATCCTGCTGCGATCACGGTGAGTACGATGTAGACGGCGGCAATGACGCCCGCCTGAGCGACATAGAGCGTAGAACGTTTCGTATTCATGACAGTCTCCTTTAGTGTGTTGCGCCCAACGTCCGGGCACAGGCGTGGGAAGGAATTAACACGCCGATTTCCGTTACAGCACAACATCATAGGTCACCCTTCGATGAATGTCAATATTTTGTATCCCCTATTGACGCGGGTTCTTCTTTCCGATATTATGTGGATATCTCATATTCAGAGTGGTGGAGATACATAGGATCGGTGAAGCCACGGCAACCCCGGCGGGTGATCCCAATGGAAGGTGCCAACCTGAGCGCAGCGCGAGCAATATGAGGATTTGTTTTAGAAGCCAAATCCGTCTGTTGCGTGCAGACGGTTTTTTTGATATAGGTCCTCGCGCAGACATATATCGCAGCAAAAGGAGGGCAATACTATGGAAAAGTACATCTTTACTTCAGAATCGGTGACGGAGGGGCACCCGGATAAGATCTGCGACAACATCTCCGATGCGATCCTGGATGCCTGCATGGCGCAGGACCCGATGAGCCGCGTGGCCTGTGAGACCACCGCCTGCACGGGATTCGTGCTCATCACAGGCGAGATCACGACCAAAGCGGAAGTGGACTACACGAAGATCGCGCGCGACACGATCATCGACATCGGCTACGACTCCTCCGACAAGGGCTTTGACGGCAATACCTGCGCGGTATTCGTGGCACTCGACAAGCAGTCTCCCGACATCGCGATGGGGGTGGACAAGGCCCTGGAGGCAAGGGAGAACACCATGACCGACGCCGAGATCGAAGCGATCGGTGCCGGGGATCAGGGAATGATGTTCGGCTATGCCACCAATGAGACGGACACACTGATGCCCTACGCGATCGATCTCGCGCACAAGCTGACACGGAAACTCACCGAGGTCCGCAAGAACGGCACGCTTCCCTATCTCC
>JAFPTK010000243.1 GCA_017400305.1 Lachnospiraceae bacterium
CGCCCTGCTCCTGGGCCTCATAACGATCGCGCTGTTTTTTGCGCTTCATATCCCCGCGTGTCTCAGGGCTTTGACGGGGATCGGCCGCAAACGGGAGATCCGGAAGCTCGGAACGGCAGATCCTGCCGTCAAAAAGGAAGATCGATCGAAGACGGGGATGACTGCGCGGCGCGAACGGAAGGAGCAGCTGATCATCGAGACGGATATCGGGATCTACACCCGGGCGGACAGAAATCTGTGAGACTATTCCACTGCCTGCGCAGACAGGGCCTCGTAATCCAGCCCGCGGTACAAGGCTTCTTCGCTTGCCAGATAGGACGCAAGAGAATCGCCGGTCAGTTCGTATTCGCCTGCGGCGATGTGTGCAAGGATCTGCCCGGAGATCTCCGGGGAGTAATGCCCGGCATCACGATAGTGATCCAGTTTCGCCGTGATCGCCGGTTCTGCACTGAAGGAAAACAGACGGATGTTGGGGATCCGCAGCATCTCTTCCGCGGCGATGCGTTCCGCTTCCAGTTGTTTTCCGAAGCCGCCGTTTTCCAGGAGCCCCCCGTACCAGACAGCGCTGTAGGGGGTAAAGAAGCACAGGAATTCCGTATCCGGATGCTCCTCCGCGAGGGAGGTCACATTCTCCCGGATGTTTGCCAGGAGCCATTCGGTTTCTTCCGGTGTCAGCGAGGATCGCTCGTTCCGATCGACATGAAAGGCGGTTTTTCCCTCCAGTGCGGCGAGGGCGCTGTAGGTGACATCATCCTGCCCGCTGAATTCGTCAAAGGACATCACGCCCCCGGGTCTTCCGGCGAGACGACGGCCGATCATCGGCAGCAGATATTGCAGAAACGCATCACGGTTGAACAGGTACCGGACATCATTGAACGGATTGTCATCGTAGAGATAGCTCGGGTAATCCCCCATATCCGTGCGAAGCTTGCGGGGGTCCTCCACCAGATGGGAGTAATCGAGCCCTCTGAGGACGATGCGGATATCCGGATGGCTTCGAAACGCGGTCCTCATCGAATCACCGATCTCCCGGAATGTCGCACCGGGGTAGGCGGTTTTGACGGAGGTTGTGTGAAACAGGTCATCAAAATCCCGGGTGCTCATCTTTTCCACCATACTGGTCCCCGTGATGACGGCATCATAGTGGAAATGCCGCAGAATGCCGTCGTTCTGGTAGCGCTGATCCGCCAGAGTGTAATAGAACGACGGAAGAGGGGCATGGTAATGGAAGAACGGATCCAGAACAACCATCAGCAGAGCGATCACCGACAGGCACGAGAGAAAAGCAAGACCGAATCGCTTCAGCCATGCCTTCGCTGGATAGGTTTTGTTGTTTCCCGCAGAAAGCTTCAATGATCTCGTCTCCTGTCAAAAACTGGTGTAGAGGAAAGCGGATACCTCATTGGTGTTAAGGAAACACAAAACAGCCAGTGCCGTCACCGCAAGAAGGAGCCGGCCGGTTTTCCGATAGGGTGCGCTTTCGTTGTTGCGCGGCTGTAGACAGAGTAACAGAGCTGCCGCGAGATACAGACCGATGGACAGGAGGGAGGACAGGGCGTCCACGTGGTCGATCCCCAGCACGCTCAATATCGTACGGACGCCGGGGACCCGGATCATCTCGCCGAATTCCGGGCGGATCGTCCAGTTGCCGTCTACGAGCAGCTGATCCAGCATCATCCGGAAGTCCCCGATCGAGGGGCTCCGGAACAGAAGCCACAGGATCGATGCCCACAGGAATGTGGTGATCTGCCGGATCACTCGCGGGATCCGCGGGAGGATACCCCCGCAGATGCGCTCCGTCACCTGCAGGAGACCGTGTAGGAGCCCCCACAGGAGGAAGGTCCAGTTGGCGCCATGCCACAGACCGCTCAGCAGGTATACGATCAGGATATTCAGGCAGGTCCGGGCCGGCCCCTTCCGGCTCCCTCCCAGCGGAAAGTAGATATATTCCCGCAGGAAGCCGGTGAGAGACATATGCCATCTTCTCCAGAAATCCGTGATCGAATCGGCGCGATAGGGGGAGTTGAAGTTCACCGGCAGAGTGTACCCGAACATCCGCGCGATGCCGATCGCCATGTCGGAATAGCCGCTGAAATCGAAATAGATCTGGAAGCTGTAGGAAAGGATGACGATCAGGATATCCAGCGTCGAGAGGAACGGGATGGAATGAAACGCAAAGTCCACCGGTCTGCCAAACAGATCCGCCAGAAAGATCTTCTTGGAAAGTCCCAGGACAAAGAGGACGAGTCCATCCGCCAGACCCTCTGCCGTCACACGTCCTCCGCTGTCGCCGGACAGCTCCGTGAGCAGGTCGGTCCCCGCAGTGATCGGTCCCTGGACCAGCCGGGGGAAAAACGCGAGGTAAAGCGCATAGGTGACCGGAGAGACCGCTTCCCGGATCGTCCCGCGATAGCAGTCCGCGAGGAACGCGATCTGCGTAAAGGTCGTATAACTGATGCCGATCGGCAGGATCAGATTCTGCCAGACCATATCCCGGTTCAGGAGGATGCCGATACTGCCGACCAGGAAGCCCATGTATTTAAAATACGCGAGGGCCGCGATCTGGAGTGTGACCGCCAGGATCAGGAGATGTCTTGCCCGGGCGGATCGTGAACCGGCGCGCAGGATGTGGACGGAGAAAAAGACGCCGACCAGGATCTGCGCCAGCAGGATGAACAAAGACCACAGATCGCTCAGACCGCAGAAGAGAAAAGAGGCGGCGAGCAGGAGCAGCCTTGCGGCGGACCGGTTTCTACTGCCGATCCCATGGTACAGGAGCAGAGTGACCGGCAGGAAGACCAGGATGAAATAGAAAGACGTAAACTGCATAGCTTCTCCCGTGTCCTAGCGGGTGAATCCGGACAGCGCCAGGATCTCTTCGGCGATCCGTTCCGCGCCGTGCCCGTCCGTCACGGACCGTTCCTTCTCCGACAGAGCGCGGCGTGCTGCGGGATCCTCTGTCATATGTGTAAGCCACTCGATGATGCGTTCTGTTGTCCGGATGCGATCGGATCCCTTCCGGACATCTCCCGCGTTGGGGATCACCTCGGCCAGTCCTCGGGCGAGTGATTGCTGGTTGTCCGCCATGGTGAACAGGATCGTCGGAACCCCGGTCGCACAGAGCTCATAGACAGTTGTTCCGCCTGCCGTGACAGCCAGATCGCAGTCCGCCATAAAGGCGGCCATCC
>JAFPTK010000244.1 GCA_017400305.1 Lachnospiraceae bacterium
CACCACGAGCACCGCAATCTGGCGGATGTGCTGGCCATCATCCGGGGAACGGAGATGGACGAGCGTGCGCGGGCGCTGGCCGAGAAGATCTTCACGGTCGTGGCTGAGGCAGAGTCGGAGGCGCACGGGCTGCCGCTCGACGAGGTGCATTTCCACGAGGTGGGGGCGATCGATTCCATTGTGGACGTGATCGCGATCGCGGTCTGCTGTCAGGATGTGATGGAGAAGGAATCAATAACAGATGTTATTGTAAAGAGCGTGACCGAAGGGTATGGAACCGTGCGCTGTCAGCACGGCGTGCTACCGGTCCCGGTGCCTGCCGTCACGAATATTGCGCGGGCGCACGGGCTGCCGCTGCGGATCGGCGAGGCGCGCGGGGAGTATGTGACGCCTACCGGGGCGGCGTTTCTGGCAGCAGTGCAGACAAAGGATTCTCTGCCGGAGCAGATGCGGATCATTAAGACCGGCATGGGTGCCGGAAAACGAAAGCAGACACTTCCCGGATTCCTCAGGATGATGGTGGTAGAATAGATACGAGGACGAGGAGAAATAGATACGAGGACATGGCGGAATAGATACAGAGACACCGGGAGACCATATCGGTTATTGCGCGGAGGAAAAGATGTCATACGAAGAACTGATCAACAGCAAATACGCAGAACCGGCCGCGGTCATCGCTTATGCGGAGGGCAAGGTGCGGATCCTCGCCATCAACGACAGATTCATCCCGGAGCTGTGGATGAACGTCTCGGAGGAGGAGTACCGGGAGGCGTTTCCCGAAAAGATCTTCGATGAGGACAATCAGCAGGCATTTTTCCGTGCTGTGAGAAGGTGCGCCGAAACCGGGGAGGAGCAGACGGTGGAATGCTGGCGGGCGGTCTTTTCCAACTGCTGCGGCTTCGACAAGATCTGCTTAAAGAGCCGCCTGATCCTGATCGAACAGACCCCGGAGGAGGCCGTGATCTACGAGGGGATCCGCAATATCTCCAACGAGCGAAGGACCCGGGATACCCTGGATGACATCGAGTATCGTTATAAGAAGGCCAGCGAGCAGATCAATATCTACAACTGGGAATACACCATCGCGACCAGGGAAATGCGGCCCTGTTACCGCTGCATGCGGGATCTCGGCCTGCCGGCCCTGGTGAAGAATTATCCGGAGCCGGCCATCGATATGGGGATCTTCCCGCCGGATTACGCGGACATGTACCGCGACATGATGCGTCGCATCGATGAAGGCGCACCGGAGCTGGAGGCGGATATCCCGCTGACCGTGGGGCGGATTCCTTTCCGTGTCAAATACACCACCGAATTTGATGAAAACGGCGTACCGGTGAAGGCCTTCGGATCGGCAACCCTGATCTCGGAGAAGGAGCTGGGGCGCATCAAGCTGGATGACCAGATCATCGGCAGACTGGCGGAGGACTACAGCTGTATCTACCTGATGGATTTCATCAGCGATACCGTCAAGATCGTGAAACAGGAGGCTTTCTTTCACCTGCAGGAGGGGGCCTGCTGCAAGGACCTTTCCTCCGTGGTCGCCACGAAGCTGCAGGAGATCCCGATGGCGCAGAAAGCGCTGTTACACAATGTCGCGAAGCTGCGCACCGATGTATTCGCCGACTGCGACAGGAGAGAATTTGTATTCCGGGACAGCGCGTCGGAGCAGTGGGTCCGGATCGACTATCACGTGATCGAGAGAGGGAGCAACGGCGTTGACCGGCTGCTGGTCACAGCCACCGTGATCGACGATTCCCGCGCGCGGAAGATGGACGCGGACCGACTGATCGCCAGACAGAAGAGAGAGCTGGAAGACAGGCAGAAGATGCTCCTTCAGGCGATCGACGAAGCGAATCGGGCCAATGAGGCCAAGACCGCCTTTTTCTCCAGCATGTCCCATGATATCCGGACCCCGATGAGCGCCATCACGGGCTTTTCCCGACTTGCGATGGAGGAGATGGGGGACAAAGAGCATCTGCAGGATTATCTGAATAAGATCGTCATGTCGGGAGAGCACCTCACCGGCCTGATCAACGATATCCTGGACATGAGCCAGATCGAGAGCGGCAAGATGGAGCTCTCGACAGCACCGGTGGTATTAAAGGGGCTGATGCAGCAGATCTCCTCCATGATCCAGGTGCGCATGGACGGGCAGGGGCTGCGATTCTCCGTAGACGTGGACGAGATGGGAGAGGACGCGGTGCTCTGCGACAAGCTCCGCTTTAATCAGGTCCTGCTGAATCTCCTTTCCAATGCCTGCAAATACACCCCGGAGGGAGGACAGGTGTTCCTGACGGGGCGGCTTAAGGAGCGTGGGAAGACGCTGCGCTACGAGATCCGGGTGCGGGACACCGGGATCGGCATGTCCCCGGAATTCTGCGAGCATATCTGGGACGCCTATTCGCGGGAAAAGACCGAGGCCGTACACGAGACTCAGGGGACCGGGCTTGGGATGACGATCGTCCGGAGCATCGTCAACCTGATGAACGGGACCATCGACCTCACGTCGGAGCAGGGAAAAGGGAGCGAATTCGTCCTGGGGCTTGCTTTTTCCCCTGCTGAAGAAGCGGTTGCCGAAGCCGATGAGGACCGGGAAGCGGAAGCTGCGCTGGCGAAGGACTACACGGGGGTTACCGTTCTCGTGGTGGATGACACCATGCTGAACCTGTGGCTCGCGGAGAGGAACCTGGAAAAATACGGCTTCTCCGTAAAGAAAGCCGAAAGCGGCGTGGAAGCGCTGGAGATCCTCGAGAAAGCCATCCCGGGCGAGATCGATCTGATCCTGATGGATGTACAGATGCCGGTCATGGACGGCCTGGAGACCACCCGGAGGATCCGCGCGATGGAGGGATCGCCCTACGCGAAGATCCCCGTCATCGCCATGACCGCCAACGCCTTTACATCCGATGTGCAGAAAGCACTGGAAGCCGGCATGAACGCACACGTCGCCAAACCCTACACGGAGCGGGAACTGATCACGACAATCTACCGCGTCTGCGGACAAAAATGAGTCAATGGGGACGGTTCTCTCTGACTCATTTTACGGCCCACGCAGCCACAGTTTTCCTCATTGACGCTGTCGTGTATCCGTGCTAACTTATATAATCAAGAATTGATCTGCCGCAACTATTTCTGATCAAACATTCCACAAACCTCAAAGATGAATCATCCAACCCGAATGGAGTCATTGGGGATGACTCTGTCTGATTTAAATTCTTATTTCCCAAAGAACCTGAAGGAATATCAGAGTATTGCGCGGCCCTTCGCCGCGAAAGGAGAATCTATGAAAAATACGAATATTGGTGAGCAGCCTGTCAATAATGATGCCGGCAAGACACAGTACCGATTTGTGAGCGCCACAGGTCCCATTCCCTGCCGGATGATCAATGATTATATTTTCCGGATCGTCCTGCAGACCAATGAGGAGGCGCTTAAAAACCTCATCGGCGCGATCCTGCACCTGAAAGAAGGAATCGTTACGTCCGTCACGGTGATGAATCCGATCGATCCGGGCAAGTCTGTCACAGATAAGGAGATCCGCATGGACCTTCGCGTGGATGTCCGAA
>JAFPTK010000245.1 GCA_017400305.1 Lachnospiraceae bacterium
AGATCTGCATCCTGTACGGATTGCGGCGGACCGGCAAGACCTTCCTGATCCGCCAGGCGATCTCGACACTGCCGATCGGGGAGACGGCCTATATCAAGATACGATCCTCAGATACGATGGCGATGCTCAACCGTGACCTCCTGCAGCTGTCGCAAAACGGAAAACGATACCTCTTTATCGACGAGATCACCCTGATGTCAGATTTCATCGATTCGGCGTCCTTGTTGTCCGATATATACGCCTCCTCCGGGATGAAGATCGTCCTGTCGGGCACGGACTCCCTGGGCTTCGCACTGTCACTGGATGATGAGCTCTACGACAGAGCCGTGATGATACACACAACCTTCATTCCCTTCCGGGAATACGCGCGTCTCCTGGGGATCGAAGACGTGGACGAGTACATCCGTTACGGCGGTACCTTCCGCGTGGGCGAGCTGGATTTCGAGGACGAGGACCTGCTCGATGAGGGCTCGTCCTTTCAGGACGATGAGACCACACGGAGATATATCGACACCTCCATCGCACGGAATATCCAGCACAGCCTATCCGGATACCGATCGGGCGGGCATTTCCGCCATCTGATCGATCTGTATGAAGCCGGCGAACTGACCAATGTGATCAATCGCCTGATCGAAGATATGAACCATCAGTTTATGATCTCTGTACTCGACCGACTCGATGAAAAAGAGATCATCGAGAAGCTGAAAAAGATCCTGGATATCCTGGATCGCGGAGAAATGTCGGTCAACATCACGGAGGATCACATACGGGAGATCCGGCAGTACCTGCTTTTATTGGACCTCATCGTCGACGCGCCGTCGGAGACGATCGACAGCAGCCGACGCATCGAGCGGATCCTCTTTTCGCAGCCGGGAATGCAGTATTGCCAGGCGCAGGCGCTTGTCTATTCTCTGATGAAGAACGATGAATTTCTCCGCGTCTCCGCGAAAAAGAGAAAAGCGATCACAGACCTGATCCTGGAGGAGGTGAAGGGGAGAATGCTGGAGGAGATCATCCTCCTCGAAACGATAAAGGCGCTCCCGCGCGGGAAAAGGGCTTTTAAACTGCTTTTTCCGACGGGCGAATATGACATGGTGATCCACGATGAGAATGCGATCACCTGCGAGATCTACGAGATAAAGCACAGCAGTCAGCGGGATCCGGGACAGGTCCGGTATCTGACGGATCCGGAAAAGTGCGATGCCGCCGCGTATCAATATGGCGATATCACAAAGCGGGTCGTACTGTATAACGGACCTGATACCGTCGAAAACAACGTGCACTATCAGAACATTGCCGAATACCTGAAGGGTCTGCGCTCTGTTTACTGACCGATCATCACCTTGCAGTAATCCTCGGTCTTATCGCGCATAATCTGCAGCCCCCGCTCGAGATCGGAAAGGGGCAGGCGGTGGGTGATGAACTGCGCGGGCCGGATCGAGCCGGCGGCAAGGCGGTCCAGGACATAATGCCAGTCGTCCGGTGTCGCCAAACCCGGCACGTCGGAAGGTTCCGAGCCACCCGACGCCCCGGTGATATCGAAGGATGAATTCCAGGTTCCGGTCAGCGTCAGCTGATCGCGCAGGATCTTCCAGTAGGTATTCCGTGATAACGACATATCGCCGTAGGGATTGCCCATCAGGACCACCGTCCCCATCGGAGCTGCGCACTCGATCGCCATCCCGTAAGTATCCGCCTTCCCGACGCACTCAAAGACAAGATCCGCACCGCCTTCCGTCTGCTCCCGCAGCCATGCGACCGCATCAGCTTCCCGGGAATTGCAGAAATGAACCCGATCCTGTGCCAGCAGGGAAGCTCTCCC
>JAFPTK010000027.1 GCA_017400305.1 Lachnospiraceae bacterium
GCAAATTGGATGATATCACCGGTCAATTACCGGTTTCCTTTTTCTCCTGTTTGTCCTTCTTCTCCGGGCCGGACTTGTCCCCGGTCAGCCGGAAATCCGTCCAGAGCGGGGAGGCGATAAAGATCGAAGAATAGGTACCCGCGATCACACCCACCATGAGCGGTATCGCAAAGAGCTTGATATCCGCCACACCGAAGATCACCAGGCACAGCACCATGAAGAAGGTCGTGATCGAGGTGAACAGGCTTCGTGACAGCGTCTGTGCGACGGAAGTATTCACAATGCCGGGGATATCGCGGTTGCGCACCGAGGCACTCAGGTTCTCTCTGATACGGTCGAAGGTGACGATGGTGTCATTGATGGAATAACCGATGATGGTCAGGATACACGCGATGAAGGTGCCGCCGGCCGAGATCCTCGACAGGGCATAGCAGACTACCACCATCAACGCGTCATGCGCAAGAGCAACGATCGCAGCGCCGCCGAACTTGAAGTCGCGGAAGCGGATCGCGATGTAGATCAGCATCAGTACCAGTGCCACGATGACGGAGATGATAGCCGCCCGGAGCATCTCGCCGCTGATGGTGGAGCTGATGGTCTCCGCTGCGATATTGTCGGAGGCAACCCCGAAGTCGGTCTCAAACATGGTATCCAGCTTCTCTCTCTGGCTCAGATCGAGGGAAGTGGTCTTGAAGATGACCTGATTCGTACCGGAGACCGTCTGTACCTGAACGGAATCCACACCGACCGCCTGCTTGATCTTGGGCACGACCTGCGCATCCAGATCCGCTGTCGTCCAGTTCTCATTGAAGGTGACGCTCGTGGAGGTGCCGCCGACGAAATCAAGGCTCCAGTTGAGCGCTCCGGCGCCGCGCGCACCGTTGGCGATCATCACGATGACACCGATCAGCACGATGCCGCAGGAGATGCCGTAGAAGAGCTTTCTCTTCCCGACGAAATCAAAGACCTTCGGGGTCTTCGCCTTGCCGTAGAATTTCTCCCCATGGATCCCGATCCCGTACAGGACCGCCGAGACCGCGCGGGTGATGAGCAGAGCCGTAAACATCGAGACGATGATACCGAGGATCAATGTCTGTGCGAATCCCTTGATAGTTCCGGAGCCGCCGATCATCAGGACCACGGCGGCGATGACCGTCGTGATATTGCCGTCCAGGATCGCCGACAGAGCCTTCTGATAGCCAAGCTTCATCGCCTCACCGACGACCTTGCCCTTGGCGATCTCCTCGCGGATACGGGAGAAGACAATGACGTTGGCATCGACCGCCATACCGATCGTCAGGATGATACCGGCGATACCGGGCAGCGTCAGGGTGATCTCAAAGGCATCCAGCAGGATGATCATCAGTTCTACATAGAAGGCAAGAGCAACCGTAGCCGCAAGGCCAAGGATCTTGAAGATCACGATCATGAAGACCGCGATCAGGACGAAGCCGACCGCCGCCGCGATCAGGCCGGACTGGATGGCATTGGTACCCAGCTGAGCTCCGACCACGTTGGAACGAAGCTCGGACAGCTGAACCTTGAGTCCGCCGATACGGATCAGCGCCGCGAGATTGTCCGCATCCTGGAAATCGCTCATACCGGTGATGACGGCGCGGCCATCGGTGATGGCGGCCTGTACGTTGGGGACACTGATGAACTCACCGTCGTAATAGATACCGATCGACTCGCCGGCGGCATACGCCTTGGTGGTCGCCTCGGCAAAGGCCTGCGTCCCGGCCGGGGTGAACTCGAGCTCGACAACCGGCTCCTGATTACCTGCCGTACCGGAACTCTGATATCCCGCCTGTGCGTTGGACACGTCCGTTCCCTTGAGGACGATGGAGCCTTCCGCCTCCAGCTCCTCAATGGTCTTATTCAGTTCGTATCCGTAGACATAACCGATATCCTCCTCGTGCATGCCGTAGGAGTAGTTCTCATTGCCGTCCGCATCGGTCTGTGCGATGAAATACAGATTACCGGGCTGACCGAGCTCCTCCAGGATCTTATTGGCATCCGTGACACCGGGGATCTCGATGTTGATCCGGTTCAAGCCCTCCTGATAGACCTGCGCCTCGGTGCTGTAATTGTCAACACGCTGCTGCAGCTTGTAGATCGTATCCGCCATATCCGCGGCATCCGGTGCCTGATCTCCGCCGACTTCGTACGTGATGGAGACACCGCCGGCCAGGTCGAGACCCAGATCGATGGAGTTGAGGGATCCGGACTGATCACTCCCGAGGCCGAAGATGGCCGTGTATCCGAGCCCCGCAAGGAGCAGGATGATGATGATCAGACTGATGATCGCACGCGACTTTTTCATTGTTGTTTCCTCTTTTCTTGTATTGATCTTTCTTTTATATGATTCGACGCACCCGTCCTGGATTTCGGGGTCGTCCAATGCTCCCGTACAGGATTCCCGTTACTCTTCCGCCTCCGCCGCCTTCAGCATGATCGCGCATTCGATCCGCTTCTTCTGCAGGGCACAGCCCTCGCGGTAGACGGTATTGATATCTCCGTTAAAGTTCCACGCATTGGCAGCACAGCCGCCGCTGCAGTAGTACCTCGCAAAGCATCCGGTGCATTCCTCCCTGGTGTAGACATTGCTGGCAAGGAACTGCTCTCTGATATCCTCTCTGGTGATCCCGTCGAACACATTGCCCATGACAAAGCGCTCATTCCCGACGAACTGATGGCAGGGATAGAGATCTCCCCAGGGCGTCACTCCCAGATATTCACAGCCGCTCCCGCACCCCGAAAGGCGCTTCGCCACACACGGTCCTCCCTCCAGATCGATATCGAAATGGAAGAAGTGGAAGGGTCTTCCTTCCCTGCGGTATTGCAGGATCATACCGGCAAGCTTGTCGTACTCCGCCGACAATACCGGGATGTCCTCCTCACGGATCGCCCAGGGGCTCTCCGGTGCCGCGACCACGGGTTCCACCGAGATCCGGGTAAAACCCAGATCCGCCAAATGCTTCACATCCTCTGAGAAATCAAGGTTCTCGTGGGTAAAGGTCCCACGCACAAAATAGCGTTCCTCGTTGCGTGATCTCGCAACCGCAAGGTATTTCGGCACGATGCGCTCGTAGACGCTCGCCGCGCCGTCAACGCTCTCCTGCCCCTTACCGGACCGCCAGGGACGCATCCGGTCATTGACCTCTTTCCTGCCGTCGATGGAGAGGACGATATTATCCATCTCCCGGTTGACAAACTCGAGGATCTCCTCATTTAAGAGCGTCCCGTTGGTGGTGATGGTGAACCGGAAGTGCTTGTCGTGATCCTTTTCCAGCGATCTTCCGTACCGGACCAGCTCCTTGACGACATCCCAGTTAAGGAGCGGTTCCCCGCCGAAGAAGTCCACCTCGAGATTCCTGCGGTTGCCGGAATTCCTTACGAGAAAATCCAGTGCCGCCCGTCCGACCTCGGCAGACATCAGCGCACGTTCCCCGTGATACTCCCCCTCTCCGGCAAAGCAGTACCGGCAGGCCAGATTGCACTCATGCGCCACATTGAGGCAGAGCGCCTTGACCACGGTCTGGCGATGACGAAAGGCCGTCGCATACTGCCGATACGGATCCTCGGTATACAGTCTGCCCTCCGCCCGGAGTCCCAGGATCTCCCCGATGACTTCCGTACTCTCGTCATCCGCTCCCAGCGCATCGGCGAGTTCCTGCGTAAGCGCCGGGATCTGATCCTCCGGATCCTCTGTCTGTGCGGCCGTCCCGAACCGTTCGGTCAGCTGCTCCTCGATCCGCGGAATGAGATCATAGGCCAGCTCATCCACCACATGTACCGCGCCGCTGTTGACGTCCAGGACGATATGATATCCGTTATTCTGATACGCGTGAATCATGGCGCGGTGTCGGGATTATTTCTTAAGCTGCTCGCAGCTCTGATTGCCGACGGTGCAGCTCGTCTTGCACGCCGACTGGCAGGAGGTCTGGCACTCGCCGCAACCGCCCTTCTTCATGGATTCCTGCAGATCTCTCGTGTTCAAAGTCTTGATATGCTTCATGTCTCCTCCTATCCGGTCATCTGACCGCAACAAAAGATGTGCGCCTTTGGGGAAGCGCATACATCATGAAATCATAACATAAGGAATGCTTTTGGTCAAGCGGGGCGGATCACAGCATTGCCAGACTTTTTAACTCCCGGTCGATGAAGCGCCTGCGGAATCCGCCGGCGATGACGGTGAGTTCGGAGAGGACCTCCCCGCTCACGGTGAAGGAAAAGAGGCGTTCGAGCGGGGTCTCTGTGATGAACTGACAGGCGTAGCGGGTGGACGGATTCCAGTTGCCCTCCGGGATCCCCGGATACTGCCCGTCGATCGCGAGCGCCCGGATCTCATAGATGATGCGGATGAGCGTCCGGTCCTGCTTTCCCTTTTCGAGAGCCCGCAGGGCCAGATAGAGGAGGGAAAGGAGTGCCCGGTTGTCGTCGTTCTCTCTCCCGTAGTAATCCGCCAGCTCCAAAAAGAGCATCCCCGTGAGGGAATTGTCCAGATCGCCGCGGATCCCTTCAAAATAATTCAGGATCTCCGCGTCCTCGACGTTGTAGGAATCTCTCCCCTCATAGAGTCGGAAATTGCCGAAATGAAACGGCTGCAGAGCAGCAGCCAGACGGTTTCTGGGGCGTTTGGCCCCTCTGGCGAAGGCGCGGATCTTGCCGCGCTCCATGGTGAGCAGGGTCACCAGCTTGTCATATTCTCCCACCGGGCGCTCCGAGAGGACGACGCCGCGGACCTCTAATCCTGCGTCCATAGGCCGAAGTTCTTAAGCTGCCGCACATCGTTGCGCCAGTCCTTGCGCACCTTGACGTAGAGCTGGAGATTGACCTGCGTATCCAGGAGCTTCTCGATATCCTCCCGGGCGCTTTTCCCGATGGCCTTGAGCATCTTTCCGTTCTTCCCGATCACGATCCCCTTGTGGGACTCCCGCTCGCAGATGATATCCGCGTGGATGTCGCAGATCTCGCCTGCGCTCCCGTCCGCCGACTGCTTCTCGCGGTACCGCATACTCTCCGTCACCACGGCGATCCCGTGTGGCACCTCATCCGTGAGCAGGCGCAATGCCTTCTCCCGCACGATCTCGGCCACCACCTCCCGCTCCGGCATGTCCGTCAGGGCGTCCTCATCATAGAGCGGCGGTCCGTAAGGAAGGCGCTTAAGGATCGCCTTTCTTAGTCCGTCGATGCGCTGCCCCTTCAAAGCAGACACCGGAACACATTCCGCAAAGGGGAAGGTGTTCCGGATCAGTTCCTCTCTCTTAAGGATCTCCTCTTCCGGGAGATCGTCCGTCTTATTGAGTACGATGATGACCGGCTGCTTCGCCCGCGCCAGATCCTCACCGATCTGCCGTTCCTCTTCTCCGACCGGCCCGGAACACTCCAACAGCCACAGGATGACGTCCGCATCCCCCATCACCTCTCTGGCGACGCGCATCATGCGCTCTCCGAGTTTATTCCTGGCCTCATGGATCCCCGGGGAATCCAGAAAGATCATCTGACTCTCTTCGTCGGTGATGATCGTCCGGATCCTGCCGCGGGTGGTCTGCGGTCTGCCGGAGGTGATCGCCACCTTCATCCCGATCAGGCGGTTCATCAGGGTCGACTTCCCCACATTGGGACGTCCGATCAGGGCGATGACCCCTGTCCGGTATTGATCCTGCTCCGCCATGCGCTCTTACTGATCCTTCGGGGTGATATAATTATCCGCTTCGCCCGATGACGCGCTGTTCTCCGTCGTGGTCTGATAGGAGGCAGGCTGATAGGAGGCCGGCTCCGCCTTGCCGCCCTCTTTGCGGGCTTTCTTTTCCGCCATCTTCTTAAGTCTGCGCTCCTCCCGCTTCGTGAGCGGCCGGCCGGTCCCGTTCGCCGCCTCCTCCGCGAGCCTGTTCATCCTCTTTGCCCGAAGCTTCCGCCAGATCACCACGATGATGGCGATCACGACGGCCCAGACCACCAGCTGCGGAATGTGGGTCACGAACCAGACAAAGAAATTCCTCAAGCCCATGCCGACGGAATGCAGATTCTCCGAGAAGCCCTCCGCGATCTCCTCCCAGATCGTCTGCGGCTCGGTCGTCACGGTGAACTCCACGACCTCCTCGATGTTTAAATAGACCGTGCTGTAATTGATCTGGTTGTCATAGGTGCGCAGCTGCGACTCCATGCTGTCCAGCTGATACTGCACATCGGTCAGCCGGCTCTCGACCGTGATCATATCCTCGATGGTCTCGGCCTTGCTCATGAATTCCAGCAGCCGGTCCTCTTCCTTTTTGAGCATCCGCTTGTGGGATTCCAGATCCGTATAGGACAGCGTCACATCCTCGACATTCTTAGACTGATCGGTGATGTTGGCCGCATCCGACACGTCATCCACGAAGCTCTGCAGATTCTTTGCCGGGATCCGGATTGTCAGACTCGCGCTCCGGTACCTCCGGGTCTTGTCGCTGTAGGTGTGATAACTGCCGTTGGAGATATCACTGTGCTCGATGTATCCGCCCAGCTGCTCCACCTTGCCGTTCACAAGCGAAAGGAGCGGATCCATGTCATCGGTCTCCGCGGAGATGTGGATCGTCGTGATCAGCTTGCGGGAGGTATCCTGCGGCGTCTCTGCCTGAACGGAGCCGCCGGATTCCCCGGCGCCGGCATCGCCGTCCCAGGCCTCCTCCATCTCCATATCGGCAGAGTCATAGAGTGCGGAGGTGCCGAAGCTCTTATACTCCGCCGGGGCCGCAGCGGCCATGCTGTCCTCGGCTGCGTATTTGCTGCTGTAATTCGCGCTGTCGGACGAGCCGCAGCCTGCGGCCGCAAGCAGGACCGCCAGTGAAAGAGCCATGGCGCCGGCTGCCCGATTCCCCATCAATCCAAGATGCTTTCTCATCATTTCTCCCCCCTCTGTATCTGTTCGTCCAAATCCGGCGTTACCCTCCGGTTCTCCTGCACCGACAGCTTCTATCCTGCCGTATCTTCTCACCTCAGGTCCCCGCCAGGGGTTCCACGTGCGTGAAGAGATCGTTATGCTGCTTCACTTTCTCCGCGTTTCCGACCACACAGACCTGTCCGTCGCTCACGAAAGCGTCGATGATATCGGCCAGTGCCCTGAAATCCTCCTCCGTCACATCCAATAGCTCATCCCGCCCCTTCTGGATCATCTCCTGCGTCAGGCCGATCATTCGGGCATACATGGACGCAGCGCCTTTCGTGCTCGGGGTCTTCGGCGTATCCAGATCACTCACCGCCCCGATGATATACTGGGTCAGCGTCCGCTCGTCCGCGTGAAACGTGCGGATATACTCCGCGGCCTTCCGGAAGATATCCAGACTCCTCAAGAGATGCGGATCCCGATATGTCACAAAGTACGCATCTCCGTTTCGGCGGAAGGAACTCATGCACCCGTAGGCACCTCCCTTCACCCGGATATTCTGCCAGAGGTAGTCGTACCCCATCATCACCTTGAGCGCACGCAGGGCGCCGGTATACTGAAAGCCGTGTTTCTTAAAGTTGCCGGCCAGCGCCACATACTGAACCTGCCCCGGGGTCGTGAAGGCTTCCTTTCCCCGCTCCGCCTGGGGAACATCGTAATACTTCGCCATCGTGATCTCCGGGATCTCCTTTGTGAGGCCCTCCGCAAAGCTCCGGATCTCCTCCGCGATCTCCTCCTCCAGTTCTCCCGGGGTGACGGTCACGTCGACCATCAGATTCTCTTTGCGGAAGATCAGAGCGGACAGCACCCGGAAGATCTGCGAGAACTCTCCGGCACGGGCTTCGTCCCGCACCTCTTTGCAGAGCTCCTCGATCAGCCGGAGGGCGTCGATCCCGTTCAGCTGATCATACAGCCGCGCATATTCCGAGATGCCGGAAAGCGCGCGGATCGCGGAGGTCTGATTGCCGGAAGCGGGGAGAGCCGCATGTCCTCTGCTGCAGGTTTCCTCCAGGATCTCCTTTAACCGCACCGGATCATCAAACCGGGTCGTCCGGATGATCTCGGTGACCAGTTCAAAGGCGTCGTGCAGGTTCTCCTTCAACACCTTGGCACTCACCTCATATTTCATCAGACAGCCGTCCGAATCCAGCAGCGGATAAAGACTGATCCCGGTCCCGATCCCGCCGGTCCGGATATTGATCTCGTTGGCCAGATCACCGTAGGAATAGTGTTCCGTATCCATCATCGCGAGCAGTCCGCGCATGACCCCCGCATAGGGATACAGCTGCGGCGGGATCATCTTAAGATCGAATACGAAATCCAGATAGACGATCCCGTTGGTAAAGATGTCATGCCGGAGCACAGGCGTACCGTCGATCGTCTGGTCCCGGTTGACGAGCTTCTCCGCCTCCCGCCGCATATCCTCCCGTCTAAGGAGCGGGATCTTTGCGAGATCCTCCGGGGCATCCGGCGTCTCCTGGTATTCCTTGAGCGCGGCGGTCTCATCGACGATCCGCTGCCGTTCCTCCTCGCTCAGGGAATCGCGGTAGGTCTTTAACTTCTCCTTCAGGGCCGCATCCTTCTCCTCGGTCAGTCCCTTCTTCGGCCGCAGGGTCAGGATCGTCCGATGGGGATTTTTCAACAGCCATTTCTCGGTCAGTTCCTCAAAATAGCGGCCCTGCGTCTCCTTCTTTAACTCCTTGTAGATCTCACCGGACTCGATGTGGATCCAGGGCTTGCTGTCGTCATACAGCCAGCTGTCCAGCATCTGCAGACCGTACAGGAGGCCCTTGGGATACCGGCCGAAATCCGCTTCGCGGTACTTGAATTCGCTGTTGTTGATCGCGGCGAGCAGCGCCTTTTTGTCAAAGCCCTTCTGTACCTGTTCGGAGAGGACCCGCTCGATGATCTTAAGGAACTCCTCCTTCTGCTCCGGATCCGCATTCTTGGCGATGATGGAATAATAAGGCTGCCGGATGCCGCTGTCCCAGGTGCTGACGATCTCCTGTCCGATCCCGGCGCTGACCAGCGCCTTTTTGATCACGGCGCCGGAGGAGGCACACAGTGCGTAATCGATGGCGTCAAAGGCGATCGTGAGCTTGGGATCCAGGGACGTCCCGACGGAGGCATTGTAGGTCAGATACGTCTTCTGCTTCTCATCATCCTCCGGCAGGATGGGATATTCATGGGTGAACTCCTTCGGCTCCGCAAAGGACTGCTGAAGAGGCACGGCGGAGTCGATGGCAAGGGCATCATAATGCGAGAGATACGCTTCATCCAGAAAAGCAAGGCGCTCCGGGATGTCCATATTTCCGTACAGGTAGATGTAACTGTTGGACGGATGGTAGTACCGGCGATGGAATTCCAGATACGCCTCATAGGTCAGATCCGGGATCACCTCCGGGTCCCCGCCGGACTCGATGGAGTAGGTGGTGTCCGGATAGAGGGAGGAGAGCACCTGACGGTCCAGTACATCGTCCGGAGAGGAGAAGGCCCCCTTCATCTCGTTGTAGACGACACCGTTGATCTTCAGTTCATCCTCCGGTGTCTCCATCTCATAATGCCAGCCCTCCTGACGGAAGATCTTCTGCTCGGCGTAGATATTCGGATGGAAGACCGCGTCGAGATAGACGTGCATCAGATTCTTAAAATCCGTGTCATTACAGCTCGCCACCGGATAGATCGTCTTATCCGGATAGGTCATCGCATTCAGAAAAGTGTTCAAGGATCCTTTTGCCAGTTCGATAAAAGGATCCTTGACGGGAAAGTCTCTGGAGCCGCAGAGCACCGTATGCTCGATGATGTGTGCCACGCCGGTGGAATCCTCGGGCGGCGTGCGGAAGCCGATGTAGAAAACCTTGTTGTCATCATCATTGGATAAAACCGCGATCCTGGCTCCCGTCTGTCGATGCTTAAGCAGCAGTCCGTCGGAATTGAGATCCTCGATCCGCCGCTGCTCGATCAGTTCGTAACTGTCCGGTATCTTCATAAGCCCTCCGTACCTCAGATATCGAAATCGTCTCCCCCGCCGATATCAAAATCAAAATCATCCGTACCGCCTGCTGCCGCGCTGGGATTGCGGGTCAGATTCGGCCTAGTGGTGACAGGCTGTCCCCCGAAGGATGGAGCAGCCATCCCCGGTGCGACCGGAGCCGTCGGAGCGGATGCTGCCGGCATCGCGGGAGCCGCCTGCGGCATCATACCGGGAATCCCGGGTGCCGCAACGGGCGCTGCCTGAAGCTGCGGCTGAGCAGCCGGCATCAGATCCTCATCCTCGTCATCATCATCCAGGAACCGGAGTCTGGCCGCCTTTCTGGCCTCCTTTTCCGCCTTGCGCGCAGCCTTGGCCTCCGCCTTGGCCTGCGCCTTCTGGGCCTTGGCCTGCGCCTTGAGCTCCGCCTTGGTGAGCGGCTGCTCCATTGCGACCGGCATCTGTCCCGGTGCCGCGATCGGCACCTGTCCGGGTGCTGCGACCGGTACCTGTCCCGGTGCTGCGACCGGTATCTGTCCCGGAACCGCTCCCGGCATCATACCGGGCTGCTGGGCGGGAATGCTCTGATCCATCATCATGTTCTCATTCATCGTCTGTAAGGCCTCCTGTCCGCGATCTATACCGAGCGGCATCTGTTCATCAGGTACCGGCATCTGCATATGAGGTAATCCGTTGTCTGTTTCCGTATCCATCGGGAGCACCATACCGGCCGGAACCATGACGGCCACCGCCGGCCGATCGGCAATCTCTGCCTGTCTCGCCTTTTTCCTGGGCGGTGCGATGAGACAGGTGACCCCGGAACCGATCACCGTCGCATAGCAGAAGCAGAGAAGATCCTGCGCGTTCATGCGCGTCGGTCCGAAGAGCGGCACGATGAGCGCAGCCGCCAGGAACAGCAGCAGCCAGAGCGTGGTAAAGTCTCTCGTCTGGTCTCTCCAGAAGGTCACCATGAGAAATGACATGGCGGTCACGATAACCAGATAGACCGGGTAGACCTCCACCGGCAGGTGGAAGATCAGCACGGTATTGGTATTGTCAAAATAGGTGGTAAAGAAATAGGGGATCGTGTCCGTCAGATAGCTGATCCCGTCCTCCTGGATCAGCATGATCAGGAACATGATAAACGAGGCACCGAAGATGATGAGAAGCCTCACCGCCTCGTCCTTTTTCTCGGTCCGGGGGAGCATGAGCGTCAACAGCATCGGGATCCAGAGGATGACGGTGGCGAAATCGACATAGGCCATATAGCCCATACACACCCCCACCGCGATGAACCACAGCACATACCAGACACTGTTGTAGACTCCCTTCGCATCCAGGTGCAGATAGATCGCGACCACGAGAAATTCCATCGCGAAGAGCATGAAGAAGGTCACCTGATTCTGCACCACGGTCAGCCGGGTGAAGTAAGCCGGTACAAAGCCGATGATCGCCGTCGAGATGAGAGCAGCCACACGCCCCGTAAGGAGACGTACGGCAAAGTAGAGACAGATGATCATGATCACCTGCATGACGGCCATCACGACGGCCCCCACCATGATCCGGTTTCCCGCGATGCGGAGAAAGACACTCACGATACCGGCTGTCAGGATGGAGAGCAGATCCGTCAGGGAGTTGCTCCCGTCCGCCACGATCATGGCTTCGTCAAACAGTCCGGAAGCGTCATTGATCTCCGATGCGTGTCCGGAGAGCCAGACGATACGTACGATAAAGGACGCGAACAGCAGAAGACCCGCCAGGATGAAATCTATGATGTCCAGTGTCTTGGGATCCGGATGAAGCTTCGGCCTTAAGTACGTCACCAGTCTCCCCGCCGCAAAGGCCACCAGACAGACCGCCAGGATCGTAAGCCCCGCCAGTCCCGCGGAAAGCCCGATCCGCATCTCCTCCGGCAGCAGCTCCGAGAGATACCAGAACATCGTGACGATCGCCGCAAGAAATGCGACGAAAACACCCCAGATAAAATAGCTGAACCAAGTCCTCTTGAGTATCATGAATCTACCAGTCCGTCATCACTCCGCATCCGGCTCGTCCCAGTTGTGATAGACCGCCTGTACGTCGTCGTCATCATCCAGCATGTCCAGGATGCGCTGCAGGGACTTCACCGCCGTCTCATCGGTCACAGAGACGTAATTCTGCGGGATCATCGTGACCTCCGCCGAAACCGTGGGGATCCCGGCTTCGTTGACCGCCTTTAAGACCGCTTCAAAATCATCCGGAGCCGTCAGGATCTCAAAGCTGTCCTCTTCCTCCTTCAGATCCTCGGCACCGGCATCCAGTACCAGCATCATCAGATCGTCAGCGCTCTGGTCGCACTCCTCCTTGTCGATGATGATCTGCCCCTTCCGGTCGAACATGAAGGACACACATCCCGGTGTACCGACATTGCCGCCGCCCTTGGAAAATGCCGCCCGCACGTTGGCAGCCGTCCGGTTCGCGTTATCGGTGAGGGTATCGACGATGATCGCCGTGCCTCCGGGGCCGTATCCCTCATAGGTGTTGTTGATATAGGTGACATCGCCGCTCTCTCCGGCCGCCTTTTTGATCCCGCGATCGATGGTATCGTTGGGCATATTGTTGGCCTTGGCCTTGGCGATCACAGTGGCAAGCTTAAAGTTGTTGTTGGGGTCCGGTCCGCCCTCCTTGACCGCAACGGCGATCTCACGGCCGATGATGGTGAAGATCTTCCCCTTGGCCGCGTCGTTCTTTTCCTTCTTGTGCTTGATGTTTGCAAATTTGCTGTGTCCTGACATCCCTTATTCCTCCTCTACTTGACGCAGTTTATTCAGTATCTGTCCCGATCCGGACCCGTCCCGTATCAGAAGCTGCTTTCCTCAGCTCCGAACGGTATCCGGTGCCTCCGTGACCGACGATGCTTCCCCCTCCGTCTGTTCTTCCCGGACGGGCAGTTTTCTGACCAGTACGCTTTCGATCCGGTGGGCATGGACCTTGTCGATCCGAAATTCGTATCCCCCAACGACCACGCGGAAATCATCCAGCTTCTCCCCCTCCTCGGGGATACGATCCAGCCTGGCGATGAGAAATCCCGCCAGCGTCTCGAAATTGTCCTCCTCAAAGCTGATCCCGAAGCGCTTCTCCAGCGCCTCTAACGGTGCTCTCCCCTCGATCTCGAACTCGCCCGCGTTCCCCGTCGGTACGACGTAGACCTCGTCTTCATCATACTCGTCCATGATGTTGCCGACGATCTCCTCCAGGATATCCTCCATGGAGAGCAGACCCGCCGTCTGACCGTACTCATCGATGACGATGACCATCTGGGTCTTGGAGGACTGCATGCTGCGGAACAGCTTGTCGATATTGCGCGTCTCCGGAACAAACCGCGGCTGTCTGAGCAGCCCCTGGATCTTTCTGAGCGGCAGCTCATCGGCATCACCGGCTGTCAGCCGTTTCATCGCATCCCGGATATTCAGGATCCCGATGATGTGATCGATATTGTCCAGATAGACAGGGAAGCGGCTGTTATTCTCCTCCAGCATGAACGCCACGGCATCCTTAAGGCTCATATTGCCGTCCACGGCCACGATCGAGACGCGGTTGGTCATGATATCCCGCGCTTCCTTATCCGAAAACTCAAATATATTGGTGATCATGTCCGCTTCCGAAGCTTCGATGACCCCCTGCTCCTGCCCCTCGCTGACGATGGAACGGATATCCTCCTCCGTCACGTCTCCGGGCCCGGAAAGCATCTCTTTGATCGTTGCAAAGACCGATCGCTTATCCGATCGGGGCGGTTTCTCCCCCTGCCCCCTGTCGGTCTCGTCCGTCCTGGTTCTCTGTTCCGCGGCCGGTTGTGCGCCGTCGTCCATAGATCCTCCTCGAATCGATACCCATAAAATATCACGCTATATGATACCAAAAGGGTTCCCCTGCGTCAAGCGTACCGGCGAAGGTTCGGAGAACGCGGCATCTTCCGTACGGCGCCGCTGCGGCACGGTCACGCTCTCTCAGCGAAACCTCCGCTTTGCCTCCGCATACTGTGCATTGATCTCCTGGATCGCGGAGGTGTCCCCTCCCTGATTGTCCGGATGATAGATCTTGACTAAGGAGCGGTATTTCTTCTCCACGTCGGCCTGACTGCGGCAGCCCGCAAAGAAATCAAAGGACGAGCGGGGCGCCTCCTGCTGCGGCTCCTCTTCATATTCCTCCTCATAGTCTTCCTCATCCCCGTCATCATATTTGTCGGTAAACCAGTCATTGACGATCTCACGATCCCACGCGCCGCCTCTTCTGCGTTGTCTCCCGCCGCTTCTTCCGCGCTCCTTCCGACTGTTTCCGCGACGGTGTCTTCCGTACTCCTCTTCCTCTTCTTCGTATTCTTCCTCATAACCGTCATCGTCCCGGTATCCGTCATCGTCATCATTTTCGTCATATTCCTCATAATACTCTTCGATGCGGCGTCTGTTCCGGTCCTCCCGTTCCGACCGCCGTCTGGCGCGCCGTTCCGACTTAAGAGCAGTCCTCTCATCCACCACCTCCTCATCCTCATAGAGATCCGGCGCTCTCCGGGGATACTCCTCCTCGTCCTCCGGACGGCGAACCCTCCGCCCCTCCCGGTCTCTTCCGTAGGTGTCGTCCTCGAATTCATCGGCATGACGTCTCAGCCAGGCGTGATAAGTCTTCTCGTAATGCCGGTCCGCCATTCTGGGAAACAGGAGATAATAGCGGCCACGGATCTGTTCAAAGGGCGATCTGCGGGACAGGAGGCCGTAGATCAGATAGACGGCGAGTTCCGCGCCGAAGAGAAAAGCGAGGACCGGGAGCAGAGCGATGCCCGCATGGGCAAGCAGAAGCACAAGAAGTACCGGCACACAGAGGATCACCGCCGCCACCAGGATCAGGATCCCGAGGATCCCCGGGACAGCGTCCTTAAGATCCCGCACCAGGAAGATCAGGGAACCGAGAGATGTCAGAAAGGGCATTCCGTCCGGATGGTACGGGAAAACCGGCGGGAGAAGATCCCTGCCGGTAAAGGCGAACACCGCGAGATGTCCGCTCACCAGCAAAAGGGCGGATCCCGTCACGGGAAGCAGGCTCCACAGGAGTCTGAGGATCCTGCTGATCCACTTAAGGAGAAATCCGATCAGGGAGATGGCACCGCGGATCAGTGTGAGAGCCACGGTCACGATCGCTGTCACGATCAGCTGGATCATCTCTCCTACACCACCACACGGGGGACGCGTTCACTGATATCGCAGACCAGTTCGTAATTAAACCGTCCGCTCTTCTCGCCCAGTTCTTCCGCGGTGATCTCTTCCGCTCCGTCCCGCCCGATCAGCGTCACTTCATCATCCTCACTGACCTCCGGGTTCGAGGTGACATCGACCATCATCTGATCCATACAGACTCTGCCGACGATCCGCGCTCTTCTCCCGCGGATCAGCACCTCTCCGAGGTTGGACAGGCTCCTGGGGTAACCGTCGGCGTACCCCACCGGAATGGTGGCGATCCTCGTCGTGCGATCCGCCACCCAGGTCCCGCCGTAACTCACCGGCGTCCCGGCCGGGATCTCCTTGACGCAGACCACATGGCTCTTCATGGTGAGCACCGGCTGCAGATCGATCATGGAAAGATCCGTCTCCGCGGAGGGCTTTAACCCGTACATCGTGATGCCGGCGCGGGCCAGATCCTTGGCACCGTGATGCAGCGCAAGCATACCCGCACTGTTGTCGCAGTGAACGAGCGGGATCTCCATCCCCTCCCGGCGGAGCCCTCCCGCAAAAGTCTCAAAGTCCTCCACCTGCTTCTCCGCCGCGGTGAGATCCCGCTCATCCGCTCTGGCAAAATGCGTGAAGAGTCCTTCCACCTCTATTCCTCTGGATTCCCATGCTCTTCGGACGAAAGCGGCTCCGCTCTCATCCGGCCGGATCCCGATCCGGCTCATGCCGGTATCCACCGCGATATGAATGAGCGCGTTCCTGCCGACCCGCTCGGAAGCTCTGGTCAGCGCATCCAGCGTATCCTCCCGGAAGACCGTCATCCGGATCTCGCGATCGATCAGCGCCTCATAGGCGTATTCCCAGGTGTATCCCAGGATCATCAAGGGCTTCCGGATCCCGGCGTCCCGGAGCGCGATCGCCTCCTCCGCCGTGGCCAGCGCATAGCCCCATACGAAGTCCTCCGTCTCGAGCGCATGCGCGATGGCGGATGCGCCGTGACCATATCCGTTGGCCTTAAGGACCGCCAAGATCCTGGTCCGTCCCGGCAGGATCTCTCTCATCTCACGCAGATTGTGGAGCAGGCGGTCCATATGGATATACACGGCAACACGTGCCGTGCGTTCCAGATACCTCTTCTTCATCGCAGGATCTCCCCCAGATGGGCCACGATCCCCGAAGCCGTCACCGCCGCTTCTCCGCAGTCCGCCGCTGCCGCGTCTCCCGCCAGACCGTGCAGATAGGCGCCGGTCGCCGCGGCGTCAAAGGGCTGCATCCCCTGTGCCGCGAGGGCTCCGATGATACCGGCCAGCACATCCCCGCTGCCGGCGGTCGCCATTCCGCTGTTGCCGGAGAGATTGATGATCGCGGTCCGTCTGCCGGCCTGTGCCGTGATCGAACGGGCATCCTTGCAGAGGACCGTACAGGAGAGCTCCTCCGCAAGCCTCTGCGGCGCGGTCAGGAATTCCTTCTTAACCGTCTGCGGATCCCTGTCCGAGAGCCTGGCAAATTCTCCCACGTGCGGGGTCAGGATCGGCCACTTGGCGGCCCGGCGGTAGGAAGTCACTTCCGCCCGGAGTTCCTCGTGACGGGCGATCAGGTTACAGCCGTCGGCGTCGATGATGAGCGGGAGACGATCGTTTAAGAGAACGCCTTTCAGCAGCTCCGCCGCACGTTCGTCCGTCCCGATCCCCGGGCCGATGACACATGCGGTCGCCCAGGAGAGCGCCGTCTCCAGTGTCTCCTGCATCCGGTTGAAGGGCAGGGCCTCCTCCCAGACATCGATCAATGCCTCCGGGCAGGCACTTAACAGCGCTGTCCGGTTTTTCTCCTCCGTGAGGACCCGCACCATACCGGCCCCTGTCGCAAAGGCGGCTTTGGCCGCCAGGATCGCCGCCCCGCCGATCGTCCCGTTGCCGGCGACGATCAGCACCTTGCCGAAGCCTCCTTTATTGGCAGACGGAACCCGCTCCGGGACACAGACCCGCGGATCCTCATCCAGTGCGGCGATGCAGGGAAGATCATCCCCAAAGCTCTCTTCGGTGATCCCGACATCCAGGATACGCACCTCTCCCGCATAGGCCGCCCCGGGATACAGGACGAGTCCCAGCTTCTTGTGATTCATGGTGAGCGTCAGATCGGCACGCACGGCGATCCCGCACACTTCCCCGGTATCCGTATGGATCCCGGAGGGAAGATCGACACTCACGATGCGGACGCGGTCCCCCTCGGCAGCCTTGAACTCCCGGATCAGTGCGACCGCCGCCGACCAGACACCCGCGAGAGGTCTCGTCACGCCGATGCCGAACAGAGCGTCCACGATCACATCAAACCTGCGCTGGGTGATCATGCGCACCGCCTCCGTATCACCGGCGTCCGACAGACGGATGAGCGGTACGCCGTAGCGCATCGCCGTCTCCAGCTGATTGCGGGTGATATCGCGATACCGGTCGATCTCTCCCACCGCGATGAGGAGTACCTCCACGCCCCGCTGGTGCAGGATCCTGGCGATCGCGATCCCGTCGCCTCCGTTGCCGCCGTTGCCCGCAAAGATCAGCACACGGGGCGACCCCGCCATGCTGTGCTCCGTGAAGATCCGGCCGATCTCATCCGATACGGCGAGTGCCGCCCGCTCCATCAGGACCTCCGGCGAGAGTCCGAACACCTCGCTCGTCGTGCGGTCGGCCCGCTTCATCTCTTCTGCGCTGACAATATATTCCATATTCTCCTCTACTTCCTGATCTGCTTCTGATCCAGCGTCCCTGCCCGTGAATCGATCTCCATCGTCCGGATCGGATGCTGCTTCTCGGGATCATAATGGATATCAAAGATCTCTAACACCTCTGCTCCGAAGATACTGTGCATGTAGGAATACAGATTGAAATTCTCCACCTCCATGGTCTGCTTCTCGATGACCTGCTTCTTGAGCTGTACCCGGATGTCCGAGAGCCACTCGTCGATGACGGCGATCTTGTCGCTGTTCTTGTGGAGCTTGTCATAGCAGATGTCCATGGAGAGCATCATGAGCTTTAAGTTCTTCTGGTAGATCTCCCGCGGGATGCCGATCTGCTCATCCTGATACTCTTCAATCCGCTCATTGCAATCATTGATGAGCCTGGTGTGCTGATCCAGCTCTTTGGCCGCGCGGGACTTCTCCCCCTCCTTCATGACGCGGTCCCGAAGCTCCATGATCTCACCCATGAGCTTTTTCTTTAAGGCCTTGACCTTGCGCTCGTCCTCTCTGAGCTTCGCCTGACGGCTCATGAGCTCCGTCACCTCATCGGCGAGCTTCTCGATCTCCGGTGTCCTGGCGCGCTGCGTGAACAGTTTGTGCCAGCGGTTATCCAGTGTCAGGACCGGAAGGTCGATCCCCTCCAGTGCCTCCTTGAATTCCTTTTCCCTGCTCATACGCAAAACCTCCAAACTTCTATTTTACCTTAACGGCAGGCCGTTGACAAGGCGACGGGCGTTCAGAGCGGGTTCCTATTGATAGAGCTCTGAGACCTTGACGACCACGGTGTCCCCGATGATCCGAATGGATCCCGCGGCGGGATAGACCGGCATATCGGCGACCTCCTGCGTACCGCGGATCTCGTCAAAGGTCACGTCATCGCAGAGAGGCAGGTTCACTCCCAGATAATTGGTGAGGACGCCGTACCAGGAGACACGGTTATTCCGGGGATCGGTGCTCCAGAGCCCGAACTGCGCGTATTCATTGGCGCGGGCATAGGCGACACTCTGCGCAAAGGCAGGATTGTTGCCGGGCCGGCCGACCAGCGCGACCATGCGCCCCTTAAGCTGATCGGGTTCCTGATAGAGAGACCGGACGATATTCTGCGCAAGAGTGACCGTGGCGGTGCGCCCTTCCCGGAGTGCCAGCTGATCGTTGGTGACGGTGGAGATCGCATACCAGCCGAAAAGGATCAGCGCGGCGAGACAGATCCCGCGGCAGATCCTCGTGATGCGATCCTGAAGCGGCGGGATCAGCAGCGGGAACAGGACGACACACAACAGGAGCCCGGTCCCCATGATGCCGGTCATGATATTGCCGACCGCGAGGACCAGGATGGCGCAGCCGCCGACAGGGATCATCAGAAATGAGAGAATGAGCGGGATCAGATGTAGTGCGGAGGCTCTTGCCACATGGATGACCGCCATCACCGCCGAGGCCGCGAAGAGGATCACGAGCAGCACGGTGAGGATCCCGGAGAACTCGAGGTTCATCCAGAAGTGATCCCGAAAGAGCCATGCGGCGGTCTCCTGATAGCAGCGCACCACGGATACCGGAAAATGCAGCAGGACCGAGGACAGGGAAATATCGGAGACCCCCTTGTAGTCAGCCAGGGTGATGCCCGCCCGAAACAGCAGGAGCTTGGTGAGGATCAGGTACAGGACACCGCCGGCGGCGATCCCCGCAAACCCGTCCAGATAGTAGTTTTTCAGCATCCTCAGATCCTTGAGCGCCACACAGCGGCGGATCCCGTAAAATAACAGGAGCGTGCACAGGACGCAGAAATAGGCCTGATAGAATTCCATGGAGACCGCCAGGAACGCCCCGCCGATCAGGATCGTCTCAAGATGCTTAAGAGTCCCCTTCCGGTCGCCCCAGCCGTTCTCCCACCGTCCGGGATCGGAGAGGATGTAGAAAGACAACGCGCTGAACAGATACGCGAGCAGATAATTCACCGCCAGATAGATGTAGGAGAGCGTGTCGCAAAAGCCCGGATTGACCGTCAGGAGAAAGACCAGGATCCAGGCATACCACGTATCCTCCAGCTCAAAGCGCCGGATGATGAGGATGTTGACGATACCGGTTAAGATCAGGCACAGGATCGTGTTAAGGGGAGAGGAGACGATACCGAAGCGGGCCCTGTCCGCATAACGCTCCAGGCCGCGTCCCAGCGAGATCTCAAAATCCCCGGCGATGAAATGGGAGAGATGCCAGATCCCGTCGTAGTTGTTGTTGAGTTCCTCCGCCATGAGGGCAAAGTATGCCGCAACGCCGATCAGGATCGTTCCCGCAAGATACTTGCCATAGCGATGCAGAAAATCCTTCGCATCCAGTGTTTTCATGCCTTCTCTCCTCTCAGGCTCATTTCCTCCGCCAGCCGCTGCATCCGCTCCGCCGGGAGCTTGACGACCCGCCGGTCGTAGGTGACTACGCCGTTGACCTCATCCTCCACGTCGGAGAGCTGTGTGTAGACAGAGCCGCTCAAGCCCCGCGGGATACGCGGCAGGATCTCCCGCCGGTACAGTCTCTCGATCCTGGCGATCAGCGCCTCATCCGACTTCATGGCGCCGTACCCGTAGGTCTTCCCGGACGCAAAGACATGCCCCTCCGTAACCCGGGAGTATCCGCCGCACTCCGACAGGACCACCGGCTGGGAGGAAGGCTCAAACCGGTAGGGGTGATTGTAGACATGAATGCTCGTCACGTCGCCGGCCCCCTGATCATACCACCCGGATGCCGCGTCAATGATGCGGGTGTCATCCAGCGCATGCAGATGATCATATGCCGCAGCGGAATCAAACTGTCCCCAGCCCTCGTTA
>JAFPTK010000246.1 GCA_017400305.1 Lachnospiraceae bacterium
CCGTCTTTCTGTCACTTCAGATACGCCGCCTGCCCGCTGTAGTAGGACAGCAGGAGTCCCACGACGCGGGTGTAGCTCGCCTTGCCGTCCGCGATCCCGTTGAGCTTCTGATTCTGATCGATAAAGGTCGTAGCCGCGGAGTGGACCGTCTCCGTGTCAAAGAGTGCATGCTCCTCCACTGCCGCCCAGCTCTCCTCCGACAGAAACCGCGCATCCAGCCACACCTGATCCTCGATCACGGGATGCTGCGCATAGATCTCCTTCCCCACGGACCGGTAGAAATCATTATTCACATAGTTGAGAACTCCCAGATAACCGCTGTAGACAAAGACCGGATCCTCCGAGGAGAGACAGGCCAGGAAACCGATCAGATTCGCCTCATCCTCGTACAGATAGCCGTGGGTATGGGCGAGCTCGTGGCACATCGTAAAGGGCTTATTCAGAGTCTCCATCCGCCCGTTGATATTGGCCTCCATGGTGAAGGGGAAGTAATATCCCATCATGTGCTGCTGGCTGATGAAATCCGAGAAGAAAAACGTCTTCGGCCGGACCGACCAGCCGGACAGGCGGGGAAGGAGCCGCTTCCCGAGCGTATCCATGGCGGCTCTGGCCTCATCCGCAGGTGTACCGGCAAAGATCACCTCCCCAGCCGGGTCTCTCGGCACCTGTACGGATCGCTCATTGCACTCCGTGACGATGAGATCCCGCAGTGCCGCCAGCTCCGTCTGTGTGTAGCTGCGGGAGGTCGCCGGCGGGTCGATGGGGGTACACTGATAGAGGACGAAGCAGTTAAGACTCATGATGACGCCGATGCCGAGCAGGATATTGATCGTCCCGCCAAGCATCCGTCGGGCCCGTCGCGACCACGGACGATCCACACGGGTTGCTGGCTCCGGCTCAACCGGCTTATCCTCGGCCTGCGATCGCGCTTTTTTCCCACGCTTGTGACGGCGCGACCGCAGATGCTCCGCGCCCCACAGCAGGAGCAGGATCCCCTGGATGAACAGCCAGCTGAGACCAAAGAGAATCGCCCACTCCCCCACGGAAAAGGGAAACAGACTGGTGAACCGCCCCAACGTCTTTCCCCAGACCGGGAAGATCGATGCAGTATACCAGTCGGAGAACTCCCGGGACAGCCGGACAACGAGATTAAAAAGGACGATCCCCAGAAAGACGCAGATCCGGATCAGACGGGCACTGATGCGGCGCTGTCTGCTGGGATCGGATCCCTTCGGTATCGATATGCTGTTCTCTTGTCGCCGTGACATCGCCATGCCATCAATGTATCACATTTTTCCTCCGATTCAAATCCTCACATTACCGTGACCTACATCTCCCTTGACACCTTCCGGAAAAGAGATAACAATAGGAGCTGTGATGAGAAAAAGCCGCCGAAAATCCGATCCTGTCATAACTCTGCTGCTATTGTCCCTTACGCTCTCCGGCTGCGGACACGCCAGCGCAGAGAAGCTGGCGGAGGTGAGCGATCTGTTCGAGGAGCTGCAGGAGACCCGGTCCGGCATCGAAGCGGACTATGATATGCTCTATGACGATGCGCTCTTTTCCCGGGTGACCGATGCCGGTCAGCGCCTGGATGCGCTCCGGGATACGGATCTGAGCAACGCGACGGATGAGACTCTGGAGCTGGATATCCTGCCGGCGCTCACGGATCTGAAGGAAAGTTATGCAACGATCCGGGATCTGATCGATCAGACCTCCGAGATGGAGCAGGCACAGGTACAGGCCACGGAGTACCAGAGAGCGCTTCATCTCCACATCGTGAACCGGAGCGGCGTTGCCTTTTCTTCCATTTCCTTTGCACTTCCGGAGGAAGTCGGGGATCCCGCCTTGGCGGAGAGTGCGGACGCTTCCGACGGAGCTTCCTCCGAGGAAGCGAAGAGCAATCCGGCTGCCGGGAGCACGCCGGGTACCGATACCGATACGGGCTCTGCCGCTACCGGTGCCTCTCCGGCATCGACCGGCAGTTCCGCGAAGGGCAACGACGCCTCCACCGCTTCTTCCGATGCGGATTCCGAGGGAGAGAAAAGTGCTTCGAAGGGGACTTCCATGAGAAACGCGGCCTCCCAGGCAAAGACAGAGTCCTCCGAGGCCGATGCCACAGATGCTTCCACCGGGGAAGAGGATCCCGAAGAGACCGCCATGGCGAATGCGAAGATCCTGCTCTCGGTCCCGGAATCCGTTCCCGACGGAGCAACCCTCGCCGGGATCTCCGTACCGTTGTCTATCGAGGATGCCTCCGGTCATCATCTGGTACTGCTGGGAACAACATCAACCGGAGAGGAGCTCTCCTACGATCTCGGCGGCGCCGACAAGCTGAATGATGCCGTCGTCTTCTCGCTGACCCTGCTGCCGGAGAGCACCTTCGAGATCACATCTTCCCTTCTCAATTGAACCGGACAATCGATTCCTGATATGAAAAAATAATGCTGCCTTCTCCAAAATCCTCATCCGGCGTACCGGCGAGCGTTTGGAGAAGACAGCATCTTGTTATGCTCGGAAAATGACGGCGTAAACGGAATGGATCACTCCGCCGGTGCTGCCTCCGGGGCAGGGGCCGGAGCCGCTTCCGGTGCGGGTGCCGGTGTTGCTGCTGCCGCGGCCGCCGCTGCCGCTGCTTCCGCTGCTGCGGCGATCGAGGCTTCCGGATTGGCCGGATCAAAGCCTGCCGGGGAGACCAGCTTGCCATCCGGGCCAAAGACCAGACTGGTCGTCTCGTTGAACGGGATCTCGGCATTGATCAGCATCTTGCCGTCCGGTCCGAAGAAGAACAGATCCGGCCAGACTCCCGACCAGCCAAGGTGCGGCACACCGTTTCCATCCAGGAGATAGATGCCGTCCCCGATGGTGCACAGACCGGTCAGCATCTTACCGCCCTGCGCGGGATCGAGATAGTGCGCTCCCGTCTCATCCGCAAACCACCCGGTCTGCACGGCGCCGGTCGGTCCGCAGTAATACTTGCTGCCCGCCACGTCAACCCAGCCGAACTGCTTGCGGTAATTCCTGTAATACACCACCGAGTCACCGATCTGTACGAAGCCCTCCGGTACGATGACCGAGAACAGATCCTTGTACAGATAATCGATGTCCACGCGTCCGTTGATCCCCTTGACACTGCCGTGGCTGGATGCCTGCCAGATGGTATAGCCGCCGGGATAGTCGCAGACATCACCGTACTGCGCGACCCATTTTTCCACGCCCACATTGCCCATGCGGGTGAGGAACCAGTTGCGGTAGGAGTAGACCATCGGGTAATAACCGGCCTGCGCGATCAGCGTGCAGAAGGTCATGACGATCGCCGCCTGATCCCCCGCCGAGACACCCTTACAGGTGTTGTCCTCATAGTCGATGACGACAGGGAAGCTCACGGTGTAAGGCGCAATGGCATTCAGCACCATCGCCGCCTCCGCGGTCACTTCCTCCACAGTCTTTGCATAGGAATAGATATAGACACCGGTGCGCAGTCCCGCTGCATTGGCTCCGGCCATGTTGGCGGCAAAGTAGGGGTCGATCCCCTTTTCCACATTGCCGACACGAACGAAGGCAAATTTGACACCGCTGTCCTTGACGGCCTGCCAGTTGATGGCTCCCTGGTACATCGAGACATCGATCCCCATGGCCAGCGGATTAGCGGCCTGTACACGTTTCGTATAGAACGGTGCGGTCACCACGGCAAACAGCATTGCTACGGCAAGCAGGATGCTGCCGAATCTCTTTCCCATCATCTTCCCGATTTTCTTCATTTCAGATCCTCTCTTCTTCCTCTGACAACGGCAGTTGCTATTTGATTGGAATTATCTTCTTCGGTTTCTCTGACCGCCGCTCCGATCAGGATAAACAGGAACGGCGTGGCACTGATGGTACGAAAATTCACCGCCTGCACCACACTAAGGGATACGATAGCAAAGATCGCCGCCCTCGTCAAGGAAATAGCGGCTTCCCGTCCCGTTACGACCGCGGGAGCCTCCCCTGTTCCCGCAGCTCTGTCGGGATCCCGCAGGATCCGCACCAATGCGGCAGCGAGCATCAGCAGATAGCTGATCACCGTCAGGATCCCCTCATCCAGGAGCATGGTGATCAGCTCGCTGTGGGCATTGGTCAGCCGGGCCGTCCCGAAGCTCTGTGCGAGC
>JAFPTK010000247.1 GCA_017400305.1 Lachnospiraceae bacterium
GAAATACCTATTTCCAGGATGAGATCGTAAACCGGCGCATCGATCTGCGTCAGCTGATCCGGATCTTTACGTATATCAAGCCCTACCGGGGGATCTTTCTCTTCGTGATCTTCCTGATGCTGGCCTCCTCGACGCTCTCCATGTTTACGCCGATCCTGTTGAAGCGGATCATCGATGTGGCGGTACCGGAGCAGTCCTATCGTATGCTGTGGCTGTCCGTCGCTGGGATGACGGCGCTTGCCGCGATGGAGATCGCCGTCACCTGGTTCCATCAGCGCTATATGGGAATGATCGGACATGAGGCCATCGCCACCATCCGGCAGGATGCCTTCTACAAGCTCCAGCGTCTTCCCTTCGATTATTTTGATTCCCGCCCTAACGGTAAGATCGTCGTGCGCGTCACGGATTATGTCAATGATCTCGCCAATTTCTTTACCAATACGCTGGTGATGCTGGTGATCTATCTGGTCAAGATCGTGGTGGCGACGATCTTCATGCTGTCTCTCTCCCGGATCCTGACCGGAGTCGTATTTGCGGCAGTCATCCCGATGATCATCATCGTCATGGTCCTGCGCTATATCGTGCGGAAGCTCTTCACACTGCTTAGAGCCAAGAATTCCAACCGGGCGGCTTTCATCGTGGAGTCCATCATGGGGGAAAAGGTGATCAAGAATTACAACCGCACGGCAGAGAGTCAGGAGATCTACGCGAAGATCCATGATGACAGCCTCCGGGTATGGCTCTCCATCGTGCGGCGGAGCGAACTGAATTCTCCGACCGTCATGTCCTTCTGGAATCTGGGCACTCTGATGCTCTACGGGTTATCCCTGTCCATGATCCTCTCCGGCAACGCGCTCATCGGGGCCGGGACAGTGGTCGCGTTTACCAATTACATGACGCAGTTCTCCGGGCCGCTTACGCAGATCGCGATGATCATCCAGCAGCTGGCGCAGGTCTCCTCCAATCTGGAGCAGGTGTTTGACCTCATCGAGCAGCCGGTGGAGATCGACGATCAGGAGGGCAGCGTCGAGCTTAAGGATGTGAAGGGACGTGTGGATTATTCCGACGTATGCTTCGCCTATGACAAGGGGATCAATATCCTGGAGCACTTTGATCTGCATGTAGAGCCCGGGGAGACCATCGCACTGGTGGGACCCACCGGCGCCGGTAAGACCACAGTCATCAATCTCCTGACGCGCTTCTACGATGTCGATCAGGGAAGTGTGTCTATCGACGGGATCGATGTGCGCCGCGCGACCCTGGAGTCCCTCCGGCGGGAGGTGGGTGTCCTGATGCAGGATCCGTTTATCTTTAAGGGCAGTGTCCTGGAGAATATCCGCTACGGACGTCCGGATGCCACGGATGCGGAGTGCCGGAAAGCGGCCGAGCGGATCCACGCGGATCATTTCATCAAACGGCTGCCGGGAGGCTATGCCGAGGAGCTCTCCGAGCGCGGGACGGGGCTCTCCGCCGGAGAGCGCCAGCTATTGTCCTTTGCGAGGATCATCTTAAAGGACCCGTCGGTCATCATCCTGGATGAGGCGACCAGCGCCATCGATACGGAGACGGAGAGCCTGATCCAGCAGGCCTTGGAGGAGATCCTGAAGGGGCGCACCGCCTTTATGGTCGCTCATCGCTTGAGCACCATCCGCGGAGCCGACCGGATCCTCTACATCTCCGACGGCGGGATCGCGGAGGAGGGGACCCATGAGGAGCTGATGGCGCTCCACGGAAAATACTATGAACTCAACCGCGTCGCCGCGCAGGAACAAGTGGTAGAATCCCCGTCGGATAGCGAATCCGAAAGGGGTACCGGAGCAAAAGATTATACCGGATCGAAACAGGAGGGATCACAATGAAGGAAGAGATCATTTATGAAAACCCGCTCACACAGGAGACGGATATCGCGGATTTTGTGATGGAAGGCAAGACGATCTGCGATTTTTCGGAGGGTTTCCTGAAGATGGAAAACGCGATCTCCTCCGATGCGGGTCAGCGGGCGAATTACGTGCTCTGGTGCCCGGAGGTCTTCCCGGACAACATCCGGATCTCCTGGGAGTTTAAGCCCATCCGCGAGCCGGGGCTGGCCATGCTGTTCTTCAGTGCCCGCAATCGGGGCGGAGGGAGCATCTTTGACGGGACATTGACCCCTCGTACGGGCGAGTATGTGCAGTATCATCACGGGGAGATCGATGCCTTTCATGTCTCCTATTTCCGGCGGAAGGAACCCGATGAGCGCGCCTTTCACACCTGCAATCTGCGCAAGAGCTACGGCTTTCATCTGGTCTGCCAGGGGGCGGATCCGCTCCCGGACGCGGCGGAGGATGCGGAGTGGTATCGGATCTCGGTCGAGAAGAGGACAGAGGGAGTGCGTTTCAGCATCAACGAACTTCTGCTGTTTGATTACGCTGATGACGGCGTGACCTATGGCGGACTGCTGGGGGAGGGGAGGATCGGTTTCCGCCAGTTGGCCCCGATGATCGGAGGGTATCGTAAGCTTAGGGTTTCGAAGCTTTCCTGATCGCCCCTCGGGGCTTATTGAGCAGCACGGTATTCTCGGAGCCGTCTACATACTGACGCTGCTGGCTCAGCTGATCATGATTGCGGTCGCGGTACTCTGTTGGGGTGCAGCCCGTGAAGCGCTTAAAAACGCGGACGAAGTAGGAGCAGGATTCAAACCCGCAGTCGTGTCCGATCAGCGTGACGGAGCGGCGGCTCTCCACCAGACGGTTACAGGCGTAGTCCACCTTGAGACGATTGATATATTCGGTGGGCGTGACGCCCAGTTTGGAACGGAACATCCGGCAGAGAGAGCTTTCGGAGATATTCAATCGCTCGCTGATCTCGGAAAGAGAGGTCACGGAAGCATAGTTGTCATTGATAAAGCGTAATGTCCGCGTAAAGCGGTCGACACCCCCGGGAGAGGTCTCTTCCGGGGTGCTTTTTTTCTTGAGCGGAGCGCGGTAGAGGGTCAGGATCCGGATGAGCTCGGCCAGATGCAGGTATTCCCAGCCGGGCACTGCGGCCATCTCATCGACCAGACGCCGGATCTGAGTCATATTCTTCTGCGTCAGCGTGATGACGCGGCAGGTCTTGAGCGGGAGCATCAGGCGGTCGGCGATCTCCTCCGGATAGCACTCGCGAATGTATTCCTCGGAGAAATGAAAGGCGAGATTTGTGATCGGTGTTTCTACATGGATCTTGTGCGGCATATTACACGGGAACACGATCAGCTGGGATACCAACAACGGGTTTACCATCCCCGCCAACAACACAAACAAGGTCGGGCTCAATTGTGACGCGCTGAACGAGCAGGCCACGACCATCAAAGCCGCTGCCGTCCGTTATGCCGGATGGGATGCGGTCAGCTCC
>JAFPTK010000028.1 GCA_017400305.1 Lachnospiraceae bacterium
TGTGATCAGACAGGCGATCACCGCTCCCAGTACCGAGCCAAGCCCGCCTGCGATCACATACTCATACAGATAGGATAAGGATATCTCTGCCGAACGGTATCCCAATGCTTCCAGCACACCGATCTGCTGCATCTGATCTTCCATGTCGCCGCTGATCTTATGACGTATCATAAACAGGGACGCAATAAGAGTGACCGCAGATATCCCGATGATCATCATCATAAAGACCTCCAGAAAACTTGTCTCATTGGTCTTTTCCCATCGGTAGCAATGGTAATCCGTTGTAAAACTCAGATTCTCCGATGCCACCTCATTACAGTCTTCCAGATAGCGGTCAAAATCGATCTCCTCCCCGTCAAAAAAGAGGCCAACACACTCATAATCCTTAGACGAATCAAAAAGCATGGCAAAGAGCGCGTAATCTTCCTCTGACAGGATCACTTTATAGTAATACCCGTCATTCGTCATAAGTCCTGCCTCATAAAAGCCGGCAATGACAAAGGGATACTCTTTACCGTTTTTAAGGATCACGAAATCATCACCGGCATCATACCCCTTCTTGATCCTGAATCCTTCCGGAAGCCAGATGGGATGTCTGGTCCCGGCGATCTCTTCCTCCGGCAAATGCACCGTTTTTCGGAAGGCTTCCATCTTGCGCTCGGTTTTTTCCGTCGCAAACATCAGATTATACGCGACGGTATCACCGTCTTTGCCAAGTACATCAACCATGTTGCTATGGATCAGGCGTCCTTCGCTTACTTTTTCTATCCCGTAATCCTTAAGAAGGATGTCTGCAAAAGCATTACGGTATTTATCGACTTTGAATAATACAGCCTGCCTCACACAGCCGGATCTTTCATAACTCTCGTCATAAGCCGTATCGATCTTCTTTTGGTTGATCAGAACAACGGACAGCATCAGCGCCGTGACCATTGTCATGAAGATGATGCCCAGGACTTCACGCCTGTTCTTTTTCAGATTGAAAAGAGATAAGCGAAGGATCTTGTGCTTCATCTTTACCACCCCATTTCTTCCAGGAAAGACGTGAGCGAGGCGCGCCTTGCCTTTTCCTCTTCCTCTCCGTAAGGAGGCATCCTGTGGTCACCGACCACACCGCCGTCCCGCAGGTACAGCACCCTCGTCCCGCGGAGCGCCGTCTTGAGGTCGTGCGTGACCAGTACAATGGACTGCCCGTTTCTGTGGATTTCGGAAAAGATATCCAGAACATCCTTTCCCGATGCGCTGTTGAGCTGCCCCGTCGGTTCGTCGGCAAAAAGGATCTTCGGATCGTTGATGATCGCCCGCACGATCCCGATGCGCTGCGCCTCGCCGCCGGAGAGCTGGTTCGGATACTTATTCCAGAGCTCCTGCGCGATCCCGACCTTGGTAAGGAGCTCCTTCGCCCTCTCCACCAGCTCGGGGGAATGCTTCTGCACGATGAGCGCGCCGGTAAGGACATTGTCGAGCACGGTCTGGTTGTCCAGGAGGTACACGCTCTGGAACACAAAGCCGCAGTTGCCGCGGCGGAATACCGCCAGTTCGTCATTGGAGTATCCCTGGATCTCCCGGTCCCCGAAGAAGATCTTGCCCATGCTGGGCTTGTCCATCCCGGAGAGCGCATAGAGAAGAGTGGATTTGCCGGAGCCGGACGCCCCCATGATCACGGTGAAATCGCCTTCCAGGATCGTGAGATCCAGATTCTTGATGACATGCTGCTGCACGCCGCCGTTGGAAAAAGACTTGCAGAGTTTTTCGGTTCTTAGAATAGAGGAAGCCATTTTTTCTACATCCTTTCGTGCATGGATCACCATTACGATAGTCAGTATAGATGACTTCCCGCAAGACTTCTTTGTCAGAGTATTACGGAATTCTTATCAGATTCTTAACTGAGCGGGATCATCAGAGTGATCGTAAGGCCCTTCCCCGGACCGCCGCTTGCGGGCACGAGCTCCCCGTCCATCTTCTCCATCAGGGTGCTCGCGATGTAGAGGCCGAGGCCGCTGCCCTCTTCCCTGCTGTCCGCCCAGTCCCTGCCGCGGTAGAATTTCCCGGTGATCCGGTCCAGCTCGTCCGCGGGCACGCCGGGACCGAAGTCGCGGATGCTCATCTCCAGGTACTCCTCCACGATGCGGTAGCTCACTTCCACCGCGGTTCCTGCGTATTTATAGGAATTGGCGAGGATATTCCCGATCACCTGACTCATGCGGCGCGCGTCGATGCGGATCAGCACCTCCGGCGCATCCGCGACCCGCACCAGTCCCCTGTCGTCGTATTTCTTCACGATCTCCGTGAGGATCTGCGCTTTTTCGTCGGTGCAGCTCACCCTGAATTCGCCGAGATCCTCGAGGGTCGCCGAGAACAGGTCGTTCACCAGCACGTCGATCTGATCGGCCTTCTGATAGATGTTTCCGATCTTTTCCGCGATATCCGCCATTCCGCCCTGCGTCGCCAGCCTGGCGGATAGCAGTTCGCTCGTCACCTTGATCCCGGTGATAGGAGTCTTGAGGTCGTGGCTTAAGGACGCGACCAGCTCCTTTTCCCGCTTCTGCAGCGCCACCTCACGCATGCGGGAATTCTTCAGTTCCTCGCGCATGATGTCAAAGCTCTCGGAAAAGACGCCGAACAGATTGCTCCGGTCCATGGAAAGCGGCTCGTCCAGCCTGCCCTGTGCCACGCGGCCGGCAAAGTCCTCCAGCTCCCGGAACGGCCGGTAGATGCGTGTCGTCACGTACCGTCCGAAAAAGGCTGCCGCCGCAAGCAGCAGTACGCCCAGCGCGCAGAGCCCCACGATCATCCGAAGGCGCATCTGCCCCATCCGCCCCGCGCCGTCGTCGAGGATCACAGCCACCCCCCGCAGCTGCCCGTCCACAAAGAGATACCGGTACGGATAGCCCTTCTTGATGGCCGTCTCCACCGGCAGGCGCCCGTCTCTTACCGTCCCGTTCGTATACAGGACCGCTCCGTTTAGATCCGTCACGGCATACGACACGTCGCAGTCCGTATCGCCCAGGCCATCCGGATCCAGCCGGTTGTCCTCGAGCGTGTGGACGATCTCGTTGAGTTTTAGGATCAGGGATTCTCTTGCGGGATCCTCCCTACCGGGTGCCGTGAGGATCGCAAAGAACAGGACAGAGAGAAAGTAGAAAATGCCGGCCGCGATCACCGCCTTCCGGTAATGCTTCATGCTTCCGGCTCCAGCAGATAGCCGACGCCCCAGATCGTCTTGATCACGCGCGGCATTTTGGGGTCCTCCTCGATCTTCTCCCGAAGATGACGGATATGCACGGCCAGTGTCCCCTCCCCGACAAACTCGTCTCCCCAGACTTCTTTTAAGAGCTCGTCCTTGGTCACCACCCGGCCGGCATGATCCAACAGATATTTTAACAGCTTGTATTCCATCGCCTTGAGACCCGCTTCGTCCGTACCCTTGCGGATCTTGTACTTCGCGGTATCGAGGAAGACCGTGTCCGTGAGGGCGATCTGCACCTCGTCCGCTTCCCGCGGCTTTGCCGCCACCTCCGCAACCCCGCGCGCCTGCCCCGCCAGAAGCACCGCCTCCTTAGCCTTCTCATAACGCTCGAGGATCGCTTTCACCTTGGCTAACAGGATGCTTAAGGTGAACGGCTTCTTGATATAATCGTCCCCGCCGATGTTGAGCGCGATCAGCACATCGTCGTCGCTCGTGCGGGCGCTGATGAAGAGGATCGGCATGTCATAGCGCTCCCGCACCTTCCGGCACAGATCAAATCCCGAGCGGTCGCCGAGATTGATATCGAGCAGCAGGAGCGACACCAGATTCTCCTCCAGGAAATCGACCGCTTCCTCATAGCCCGTCACATATGCGCTTTTCACATCGAACATCGTAAAGTATTCCGCCGTCGACTGCGCGATCACTTCATCGTCATCGATGATCAGCACCCTGTAATCTTCCATATTTCCTCATTTTGGAGTCAGAGGGGACGGTTCAGTTTGACTCATTCTTTGGTGAGTCAGAGGGGACGGTTCTCTTTGACTCATTTTCGGTGAGTCAGAGGGGACGGTTCTCTTTGACTCATTTTTCAAAAATATAGAATCATCAAATGGAAATCTAAAATGAGTCAAACTGAACCGTCCCCATTGACTCACCGTCCCCATTGACTCACAATTCCACGATGTAGTCGAGGCGTCGCTCGACGGTGAGGACGTTGCGGCCGTTCTCGTAGCTGTAGCGGACGTCGTTCATGTACTGCCGCAGCATGAAGACGCCCAGGCCGCCGATCCGTTCCATGAGCGCTTCGGAGGAGCGGTCCGGATCGGGGAGTTCCAGCGGGTTAAAGGGGACCCCCTGATCCTTGAACTGGAGGATCAGCGTGTCCGGATCCCTGCGGAGCTCGCAGCAGATCTCCACGTCGCCGGTGTCCGGCGCATAGGCGTAATCGGAGATATTGACAAAGATCTCCTCCACCGCGATCTGGATCTGCATCTTCACCGTGATATCACAGTCGCACTGATCCAGCTCGCTGTTCACAAACCCCATGACGCTCTGCAGATTGTCATAAGAAGCTCTCAGCGTGATGCTCTTCATATCCTCTCACCCGGTTCCGCCATAACGATGAGTGATCTCACTCCAGCGTAAGGATCTTGGCGAAGCCCGTGAGGACCAGCACATCCGCCACCATCGGCTTGACGTTCCGGAGCTTTAAGGAACCTTTCTTCTTCTTCATCTCCTGCTGAAGACGGCGCAGCGTCCTGAGCCCGGCACTGGCGGTATACTCCAGCTCCTTGCAGTCCAGGATCACTTCATCCGCGGAAGCGGCCGCCTCCAGAAATTTCTCCTCGGCCTTGGCCGCCATATCGGCTTCCAACCGTCCGTTCAGACTGACGATGCAGCAGTTTCCCTCTTTTACGGTTTTGATGTCCAGCATAGTAACCTCCTTACTTCCTTGACTGTAATATATAAAATTATAGAATACACCTGTTTTTCCGGCAACGGCCGGCTCCCGCGCCGGAAAAGCCTCTCACTCCGGCACAGCGACCTCATCCCCCCGCTTCCGCCGGGCGGTACTCCAGCTCCAGCATGGTGATGTCATCGAACTGATCCGCGCTCCCGCGAAACGCCGCGATGGCATCCCGGATCCGCTCAATCTTGCGGGTGACGCTCTCGCCGCGGTATTCCCGCATGAAGGCAAGGAGCCTCACGTCCCCCAGGAAGCCGGCGTTCTCATCCTGCGCCTCCGTGACACCGTCGGTGTAGAGGAAGATGCGATCCCCCGGGGACAGCACGATCTCCTCGTCCTCGTAGACCATATCCTCCACCCAGCCGAGCACCAGCTGCGGCTCCCCGCCGGAGAGAAACGCCACGTCCTTCCCCCGGTCCGCTGCCGTGAGCACGGGCCGGTTATGCCCCGCGTTGACGAAGCGCACATGCCCGTTCTCCAGATCCAGCAGTCCGACCCAGACGGTGACGAACATATCCACCTCATTGTTCTCACAGAGGGCCCGGTTGGCCCGGGTGACCGCCTCCCCCGGTGCGCGGGTGCTGATGAGCTGCTCCCGGATCAGCGTCTTCGCGATCACCATGAACAACGCGGCGGGAACCCCTTTCCCGGCCACATCGCCGATCACAAAAGCCACATGACTCTCATCCGTCAGGAAGACATCGTACAGGTCTCCCCCCACCTCACGGGCAGGTTGGATGAACGCGTGCACATGAAAATCCGTGCGGTCCGGAAACAGCGGAAACACATGGGGAAGCACCCCCGCCTGGATCGATGCGGCGGTGGCCAGCTCCTGCTCCGCCGCCAGCCGCTCCCTGCTCTGCTCCACATTCAGGATACAGTACATCACCAGGGTGTCGATCATGCACACGATATAATTGAGCGACAGACCGTAGATCATGATCGACAGGATGATGACCGGCCCGGGTGTCCCCAGATAGATCGCGAGGGCGATGATCTGCCGCCTGGTCAGGTGCCTGCGCCTGCTGATGATGAGCGCAACGGTCACGACCCCCATGACGATGATGTAGAGCATATGGAGGTTAAAGAAAGGCCCCCTGCGATACACCCCCTGACGGTCCACCGTGAAAAAATACCCGCCGCCGATATTGGCGATGCACACCAAATTCTCGATGATGAACCCGATCCGGATCCAGTACTCCGCCTTCCTGACCCAGCGATCCTCCCGGCCGATGATCTGCGTGACATACCGCCAGAAAAAGTAGACGGCCGCGGGCATCACGAGGAAAAACACCGTATTGTCCAGCAGGTTCCACATCCAGAGCTCAGGCTTGTCCATGAGCATCCAGGCTCCCTGATCCGTGAACAGTCCCACGATCGTCACCTGCACCAGATAACGGAAGAAGCGGTAATCCACTCCGGTGCGCTGTAAGTCAAAATAGCAGGCGATCAGGATCACGAAGCCGATGACCATGCCGATGAGATCCAGCCCGACATTCATGGCCCTGAGCGGCTTCAGCTGATCCACATGCCCCAGATGCATCATGAGGATCACGGCCAGAATGAGCGTCAGATCAAAGGCGACGGTGATGCTTGCCAGCACCAGCTGTTTTCTGTCATAGGTTGTCTTTATCCTGCGCATGCTCTTCCCATGATGTCCTGTACGTACATTCCTCTCACAGACCGGGGTCCCCTGTCCTCACATCCCTCTCTCAAAGACCAGCTCCTGCGGATTCTCCGCCTCCCCGTCGGTCCACAGGAGGGTGTCGTCCGCAGACTGATAGACGATCTTCCCGGTGCTCTCAGCGGAAAGGACCTGTTCCTCCTCTCCCTCCGTCCGGATCGTGCGGCAGTCGTAGTAGACCAGCGCGATCCCCTGCACCGACGGAGCCGCCGTCAGCTCCCAATAGATCTGGGCTTCCCCCTCCGTCCTCGTCGCCACCACATCATAGACGACAAACTCCTCACCGGGCTGTATGCTCTCCGTGAGATACGGATCCTCCGGCGCCCTTGAGATCCTTAAATAGATCTCCTCCCCGTCGGCGTACCAGTCGCCGAGACAGATATCCGTCCGGGAGGGAAGGTCATCCCCCGTCAAAGGGGCCGACTCCGGCAGCTCCGATATCCCCGCCGCGTCCGGATCCGCCTCATCGGCGCCGCCATCCACCGCGGTCCCCGCCTCTCCCGCTTCGATGGCCTGAAGCTTCGCCTCGGCATCCGCCCACCAGTGGCAGCCGCCAAGCAGGAGGGACAGACCGATCAGCACACCGGCCGAACCCGCGCGCTTCCTCATGCCCACACCGGCAGATCGTCGGGATCCGAGAGCGGGATGATCCGCGCGTATCGGGAATCCTGAAGGATCGGATCATGGGTCGCGATCACGACCGTGGTCCCCTGACTGTGAATGATCTCAAAGATCCTCTTGAGTCCCTCCGAATTGGCGGGATCCAGATTCGCGGTCGGCTCATCCGCCAGCAGGATCGACGGATGATTCATCAGGGCGCGCGCCAGACACACTCTCTGCTTCTCCCCGCCGGAGAGCTCCTCCGGGTACCGGTTGTGCAGCCGCTCCAGATGCAGGAGCTTTAAGAGCCCCGCGATCTTGGCGCGGGAGCCGCCGGTCCGGCCTCCCGCCACGAGCTGCGCCAGCGCGATATTGTCATAGACCGTGCGATCATTTAACAGGCGGAAATCCTGGAATACCACACCGATCCCCTGCCTGTAATACGGCACCTGGGAATTCTTCATCCTCTTTAAGGACTTCCCGTTCACGAGGATATCCCCGCCGGTCGGCACATAATCCCTGAGCAGGAGGTGGATCAGCGTACTCTTGCCGATCCCGCTCTGCCCCGTGAATACGGTCAGCTCCCCGTCCTCGATCGACAGGGAGAAATCCCGGAACACGCTCTTCTCCCGTCCGCCCTCGGAGGGAAATGCCATATCCACATGGCGAAACTCGATCATCTCCGGTCGTCTCCTAGGAATTCCCCTTCGGTTTCTGCTCTTCCTTCGTCAGTTCCACCTTCATTCCGGTTTCTAAGTAAGCCTGCATTTCCAGATAGCTCTTCTGCTCCTCTTCACTCATCCCGGCCAGTCTCGCATCCTGATAGCGCTTTAATCTGGCGCCCTCCAGCATCGGTCCCCGCATAAACGGGGATGCGAGAAGGTCCGCGTTGGGATTGCCCATAGATGTTTCTACCAGTATCTTCATGGTATCCAGACGAGACTCGCCGACTTCCTTCTCCAGGCTCTGTTTTTTTGCTTCCAGAACTTTCTTTTGTGCCGGTGTCAATCCGGGTTCTTCCAGTGCCTTCAACGTAGCGCTGTATTCTGATGTAGATACCCAGCAGGTAAAGCTCCGGATCATTATATCCGTAGACCGGTTTAAGAGGATGAGCTCCGCATCCGCTCCCTTTTTGTCATAATACTGGCTGTCATCATGGAACATCTGTTCGACATCCTGGGCGATATTCATATATCCCCCAAGGTGCTGTCCGTAGTTCTGCAGCAGATTCAGGGAATCCTGCGAAGTCAGCTGGGTCAGGAGCATCCCGAAGCTGCCGATCATCCGCCGGTAGGCGTCCAGCTGCAGACGTTTATACTCCTGCATCCCATAGACGAACTCCCGGTTGATCTCCTCAATCTGTTTCCTCTCCTCCGGTGTCCGGTCCTTCTCCGGCTTTTTTGCCAGCTCCCTGACCTTTTTGGTGGCCGGTGCGAAGAGGCCGGTAAAGACCCGGATGATCTCCTCCTTACACATCCCGGCGGTAAGCTGCTTCGTGAAATTGGGGAATACACGCATAAACTGGACCCCTGAGGCCTCGTATCCGGTAAGAGGATTCGCCAGCACAGCACTCCACTCAGCATCAACGCCCAGACGCCTGCAGACCTCCGCCTTGATCTCACCGAGATCCTCCCGGCGAAAGTAATTCTTTTGTTCCTCCTCGGAGGATGCCGATATGAAATCGCCGCCCTGCGACATGCTTCGGTACTTCCAGCTCTCCCCCCTGCCATACCACATATTGTCCGGATCCAGCTGCAGTCCCTCCGCCAGATAATCCTTGCGCGCATGCTCCGCCCGCACCGTATCCAGGACGGTATTCTGGGTGCACTCTTTCAATGCCTCCTGCCACAGTTTCTTTGCCGTTGCCGTCGTCAAGGCCGGCTGCCCCAGCGCCTCCTGCTGCTCCCTGTCGGTATCATAGACCGACATCATGAGCCGGGCCATCAGCCAGGTCTTCATCAGCTTCTTCGCGACGATGAGCTGGTCCGCCGTTGCATCCTCCGGGACGTTCATCGAGAGCTCATCGTTGTAGTACTGCCGGTAACTGTGATCCGTCATCAGCTCCTTCTTGGACACGTAATAAGCGGCGACGGAGCGCAGCTTCCAGGCGTGTTCCTCCAGCCTCTTCCTGCGCTCGGCAGGCAGCGACTGATAGGCATCGTGATACCGGTCTGTCAGCCGGTCCCAGGCCCCGATCATCTCGGTCAGCGCCTCCAGCTTCTCCGTACTCTTAGAGAACGCCAGCTCATCCGTGAGATTGATCGCCCGCAGATCAAAGGCCAGCAGACGATCCGCCGCCATGTCCATCCCGGCCTGCAGATCCTGCCCCTGAACCTCCCCTTTCGCATCCCGGGTCTTTCCGAGAAAGGCATCCAGCAGCTTCTGATCCTCCTCCTGCTGCCCCTCCCTCGTAAAGCAGGACAGACTGTGAAAGAGCTCCCCGTCCCGACAGCCCACCTCTCGCGTATCAAAGAGCCCCCGCATCCTCTGAAAAGCCGACTGCGTCGCTTTATTGGCCCCGTCGAACAGAAGCTTCGTACAGGCCTTCTTCTGGTAGAGACGGGAACGCTTGTTGGAGAACTTGGTCTCCCGCTTCTTCCAGGAGAGACGGGAGCTGAAGGTCGAGCCGTACTGTGAGAGTGACTCCATCCTCCCCGGCATCCGGAACCGGTTCGCCATCGGCATCTGCTGCACCTGCTGCTCCATGCGGAACGCTTCGGTCCGTCTCTCGATCTCCCGATCGATCTCCCGGTCCGTACGGATGACAAAGCTCTCCTTATTCTGTTGCTGCTTAAGCTCATTTGCCATGGAACAATAACCCCTTCTGAATGGTCAGGAAGCCCCTGCCGCCCGGTTTAAGGCCCGGGTGCCCTCACAGGTATCTGGCGTACGGCCCGAAGGCAGCTGTCTCGATCAGACGTCCCTGCTTCTCGAAGTCCAGCCGCATCGCCCGGACGATATGACGGATCCCGATCTGACCGGCCTCCTCCGCGCCGGCCAGGTAAGCCGCACTGTAGAGGATCGCCTTGATCTGACTCCCCGTGCAGTCAAACTGCTCCGCAAAAAAGGAGAAATCGACGGAGGGGTCGAGCGGCGCCTCCGCGGGAAGCGTATTCTGCCACAGCTTGAGCCTCGCGGCCGCGTCCGGCTGATCCAGCCGCACGGCGTAAGTGATCCTGCGGATGAAGGCCTGATCGAAATTCCCGTAGTAATTGGTGGCAAGGATCGTCAGACCGCTGTATTCCTCGATCTTCTGCAGCAGGTGCGCCGTCTCGGCGTTGGCGTATTTGTCATTGGAGCCGCTCACCTCCGTCCGTCTGGAAAAGAGCGCATCCGCCTCATCGAAGAAGAGAGCCGCGTTCACTCTCTGCGCCTCGCGGAAGATCGCGGAAAGATGCTTCTCCGTCTCCCCGATGTACTTGGAAAAGATCTGCGAGATATCCACCCGGTAGAGGGGCAGACCGACCTCCCCCGCCACGACCTGCGCCGCCATGGTCTTGCCGGTCCCCGGCGGCCCGTAGAGCAGGATGCTGACCCCGTTGCCGTAGGCGTTCCTTAACTTGAGGCCCCAGGCGTCCCCGACGCGGTTGCGCAGGCGGAAGCGGTCGCACGCGGCCTTAAGGACCTGCTCTCCCGCGGGATCGATGATCAGATCCTCCCACCGGTAGACGGTGCGCACCCGTCCGGCCAGACCGCCGAAATCCGCGGCATCCTCCGCCGTGAGCGCCTCCAAAAGCCGTGCGCGCGAGATCCTGCCCGCATCCTCCGACAGAAGTCTCCGGCAGATCCGCCGGATCATCCCGTAGGACACCTCATAGCTGTCCGCCACATCCGGCAGGGACACCTCCGGATCCGTGCGTTTCCCGAGATCATGCTCCCAGATCGCGGCCCTCGTCGATACATCGGGAAGCGGCAGCGTGATCCGTCTCAAGGGCATCGGCTTACCGCGGCCTGCCCGCTCGAGGAGGCGGAGCGCTCCGTGCATCTCCTTCTCCGGGCAGACAAGGACGAAGGGCTCCCCCGCCGACATTGAAAGCCACCGCGCGAAAAACCCGTCCGGAGACATTCCCGGCCGTCCCGCCGTCTGTCCCTCTCGTTCCTCCGACAGAAAGACCGCACCGATCCCGTCCGTCAGACGCCGGAACAGCTTAAGCTCACAGAGAGCCTCTGCCCTCAGCGCCTCAGGCAGATCCCGCCAGTCCTCCTCCTTGAGACACCAGACCTCCCGCCCTGCGGCGGCGCGGGAGAGCACATGCATCGCCGCATCCGCATCCTCCGTGACCAGGCCGACGATCCCCTCCGGACCGTCATCTATCGCTGCACGGAGCGCTCCGGAGACCTCCGGGAAGAAATCCGTCCCGCGGCCCTTCCTCTTCCCGGTGCCCGTCCGCTTCCTGCCGGTTTTCCCTTTCGGATCGCCGTCTCCGCCGTTCCCGTCCGGCGCAGTCTCCGCCGGATCCGCCGCCGGAAATACGATACCGTCCGCCGCCGACGCGGCCTCTAAGGGCGTACTGCCGCGCAGGATCCTAAGCACCGCGGGTTTGAGCACCATCGGCCTGTGGAGGCCGGTCGATCCCTCCGGACTCTCCAGGAGCCAGGTGAAGAGCTTCCCCGCGGGATCGGTCAGTGCGGCCGTCTCATCGGGTGCCCTGCCGATCCGTAATAAGAGCGCCGCAAGAAGCCCCGTCTCCGGCACGGTGCGGTTCATATCGTCCTGCAGAAAGGCGCAGATCCGCTCGTAGCGCCTGTCGGTCTGTGCCGCCAGCGCAAGGAGCAGTCCCAGAAGCTCCGACCCGGTGAGCGCGAACCGCTCCTTTAAGAACCGGATGGGCAGAAAGACCTCCCCGTCCTCTGCGGACGCCCCCGCCGACCACCGGCTCTCCAGATACGCCAATGCCTCCGCGAAGGCACCGAGGAGACCGGGCTCCGTGCGATCCAGCTCCCGCAGCACGGGCGCCAGCTCATAGTAGCGCCGCACCTCCTCCTCCGTGGCCGGAAGCCCCCGATAGAAGATGTGCGCATCCGTCCGCAGCCCGCGGGACTCCGCCAGAGACTCCAGCACCAGGTCCGGAAGCTTCAGCGCCTCCTCCCGTTCCTCTCTGAGATCCGCGAAGGGAATGCCCTGCAGGGCTTTGTCATAATAGTCCGTCATCCGATACATCAGGTACGCTCTCTCCCGTCCTCTCCTCCGGTACCGGTCCCCGTGCGAAAGAGCGCCGTCCGGTCGAACACACTCTGCGCCGTATTGATGCCCTGCGCCGCAGAGTCGGTGAACACACCGCGGTAATCATTGAGATACCCCCATTTGGGCGGACTCTGATAGGCGTAGCCCTGCTCATCCTCCTCGGGCTCCTGCTGCTTCTCATCTCTCTTTTTGTTCTCCCGATCCAGGCGCCGGTTCGCGTCGATCAGGCGGTCCGATAGTCTCATGTCAACCCGTCAGGCGTCAGATCTGCTGCATATTGTTGTAGTCCACTGCCTCGTTTCTATTAGTACCGTAGATATCATTTCGTCTGGGTGCGATGCCCCACTTGCCCATATCACCGCCAGTCACTAAGGATATCCATCCCTGATCCCCGATCCGCTTAAAGATATTGACAAACCAGTTATGCCTCTGTTCTTTAACCTCAGAATTATCAAAATCCTTTATCACTTTCCCCCCATCTACACCCTCCAGATTGTACATGATCTCGGCGCACATCATATGCTCCTTCTCCGTCAGGGGGCGGATCTGTCCCACATTCAGGCCGTTAAACAGCGTGCACAGCTTCATAAACCAGCCATAATCCGCCTCTTTCCCGCGGGAGATCGACGGCGACTGCCAGAACGTGACACGGTGCCGCTTGGTTATCTCCGTCTTCGTGCCGTTCACATAGAAGAAATACTTCCCAATGGCGTGGACCGCATTGCCGACGAAATTATCCACCTTGACCTCCTTTTCCGCCTGATCCCTCACTTGCTCATTTATCCTGTCCAGTTCATTCTTTTTCTGTTCCGCTCTTTCCGCCAGGGTCTCCTTTTTCTCTTTCTCCTTGGCCTTCAATTGTGCCTCTCTCTCATCTTTATCCGCTATTTGTCTGATCTGAGCGATCTCCTGATCGAATTCCTCCTTGATCCGGGCGATATCCTGCTCATATTCCTCCCGGATCTCAGCTCTCTGCGGATCGTATTCCTTGCTGATCTTATGTTTCCCCCACAGGAATTGAATGTTATCAGCCAGTTTTCCAATATTCTCTACTGTCAGCTTGAAGCCGAGAGCCAGGATACTTTTCGCGATCGTATAGAAGGGAGACGCGACCGTGGCGATCGCCCGCAGCGGGATACTCATCAGATTCCGGATCGGACCCAGGAGATTGGCGTAGGCGCTCCGGAAGAGCCTGCCGGAGATCGACCCCTCCTCCTCCGGCGCCTTCCTCCCGCGGATCATGCGATAGAGGCCCCGCACCCCCTGAAAGAGGGAGGCAATGGGGAACGCCGCGAGTGATGCCGTGCCCTTGACCAGATTGACCGCTGTCATGCCCGCCATTTTGGTGGTATTGACAACCCCCTTCCCGATGCAGCCCGCCATGACCTTGGCCGTATCCGCCACATCCTCCCGGAGGCTCGGCATGAAGATGGCTGCCGGTGCGCGGTAGAGCAGCTGCGCGGATCCCGCCGCAAAGATCCTGGCGAGACGCACATTCTGTTTGGCCAGGATCACCGGATCGTTGCTGCCCCGCGTGGTCTCCAGATTGTACCTCTGCAGATTGCGCTTCATAACGCGGTCCGTCAGCGTATCCGTCGTATCGATCGCGACGGACGTGCCGGCGCCACCGATCCCTGTCACCCTGTTGACAAATTTCTTACGGGTTGTGGTCGTTTCAAAGGCAAGTTCAGGCTCATTATCATTATCACTATCATAATCATCGTCACTGCTATAATTGACGTTCCGCTGTCTCTGTTCCTGCTGCTCCTCCTGCTGATGCACGACCTCATGCTGCTGCCGCTGTTTATGTACCTGATTAGCCATATCGTATCCTTTCCGCCGGTCAGCCGGCCAGACTCTCCTCCAGTTCCCGTTCCTCCTCGTCCATCTCCCCGCGGATCGCCGCGGCATCCGTCTGTCCGAGGTTTTTGATGAAGCGGTCGAATTCCTCCGTGGTGACATCATCCGGCGGATTCTGGAGCACTGCGATCATCTTAAGGGACTGCTCCCTGATGTGGAGGACCTTTTCCCGCATATAGGCGGCAAATTCGCTCTTCTCACAGAAGCGGATCATCGTATCCGGATCCTCGTTCTTCGCAGCTGCTCCCGCGGCGTTGATGAGACGCAGTAACGTCCTGCGCTCCCCTCTGGCCGCGACGATCTCCAGCTCCCCGCCGTCGGTGCGGTGCACCAGGAAGAAATCGAGTGTCCCGCCGGTATAGCAGTACTGGGAGAGCTTCTTATCCCAGTAGTCATCCGGTACGAACGGGAGATACGGATCGTAGGCGGGGCCCTGCTGTCTGACGAACTGCTTTAATTCCCGGGACAGTTCGCCGGGCGGCAGATCCGCGAGGGGATGGATGTCCTCCGATGTCTGCGGCTCCTTACTCTGTATCAGATCCCCGAGCCGGATCCGGAAGGTCGGATCCCCGGCCAGATCCATCTGGAAGTGGAAATCGCCGAGCACCCGGCTTAAGATATCACCGTCATCCTCGAGGGTCGTCGGGTCAAAGAGGAGATTGATCCCGATGGGGCCGATGGGACGCAGCAGCCGGATCAGCTCCGCGATCAGCGAGTGCGCAATGCCCCGGCCTTCGTAGGCCGGATCGACGAAGAGCCAGGTGATCTCAGCGACGAGGAAGGACTCCACCTGCACGACCCGGCAGCTCAAGCCTCCCACCGGCTCGTTGCCGTAGGATGCCGCCGTCTCCGTCCACGCCGGCGGGACATTGGGATTTAAGAATTCATTGGGGATATTTCCCATCTCCGTCGTCAGGGAGGGATCCCACTGAACCTCCGGCCGGCTTAAGAATTCCTGGAGATCCTCCGCGGTCTCCCCGATGTAGGGGATGTCCTCCTCCCCGATGACTTCCGGCTGGAGGTTCTCATCCGGTTCCCTCTGACTTCCGTCCGTGGGGACCGGGCGCAGAGCCACGAGGAGGAAATGCATCGGATCTCCGGCGAAGGCCAGCTCATCCTCCGGGATGACCGCCTCTCCGAAGCGGCGGTTCTTCTTATTCAGGCGCATGAGTAACGGATGTCTGCCCTCCGTCCGCTCCTTAAAGCGCTCCACATCCTGATGCCACTCGTCGATCCTGTCCTGCCCCACACTCCAGAAGGGATTGACATTCTTGATCAGCTTGTAGTGCAGTCCCAGCAGGGCATCGGTCCACTCCGCGACCCGCTCCGGATCGTCGGGATTGTTGCCGACCTCATCCAGATGCTCCATCCTGAGCCGCATGCGCTTCACGTATTCCCCGAGATACTTCTCCCCGGAGAAGATCACCTCCGGAGGGATGGTGGAGAGTGTCTCCGCCATCTCCTGGATGCCGGGATGCCCGAGCACGACCTCCTTGATCTTCGCTTTGGTGAGCGGTTCCATGGCCGCCTGCTCCCGCATCCCGTTCGCGGCCTTCGCTTTGGCCTTTCTGACCTCCGCACTCTCCCGGGGCTTAGCGTTCTTTTTCGGTTCCTTTGCTTCGTTCATAACCTCGTCCTTTCTCACAGATCCGTCATGTAGATGATCTCCAACGGTTCCAGATCCTTCGGGAACGGCGGTTCCCGGAAGAGATCGCCCATCGTCTCCGTTTCGCGCGCGATCCGAAGATCCTCCTCAGCGGTGATCCTCCGGGATGTCTCCGTCGCCGCCAGGCGCCGCACCGGTCGCGGCGCGATCTCTCCGGCGATGCCGCGGATGAGGTTCAATCCGCGTGTGGTGAAGACCCGCAGATTGACGGTGTCGTTGGGATACTGCCGGACGGCCGTCTGCAGGAAATGCCGGATCATCGCGGGACCGGCCTTGGCGTTCTTCGTGCGGATCGAGAGGAGCGTCGGATACAGGATCCCGCCGAGGCGCTGCACGATCAGGCCTCCCTTTACCTCTCCGTCCTCCTCATAGACACAGGAGAGCTCCTCCTCGATGGCCCCGGGCAGGAGCGGGATGTCCGTCCGCGCCGTATATTCCTCGAACCTGCTCCTCTCCTGTTCCCTTACATTCCTTGTCAGATCACGGAGACAGACCACACCGGGGATCTCCTTCCCGGCTCCCGCCTTGCCCGCAAGCGGCAGGGATTTCAGCTGCTCGACCGTAAGACTCCACTCCCAGCCGACCGTTCCGCCCTCCAGGAAGCCGCGCTCTGTGAACCACTCCTCCGCCGGGAATGCCGGTTCCCCGGAAAGCCCGGTCATCCGGACCGTGACGCGGGAGACCCCCATGCCCTTCGCATCCTCAAAGACCGTATCCAGAAGCTCGTCTCCGATCTCCCTTCCGTGGTACGGATCCGCCACATACAGCCAGAGGATCTCCATCCGGTTCTCCTCATGATGGGAGGCGCAGAGCACCCCGGCCGGGATCAGCCGCTCCCCCTCGCTTACGAGCGCTCCCAGTGCCAGCAGATCCTCTGATCCGATCCATCCGGCGTATTCCGCCGGCAAAAGCTCCGCAAAAAATCCCGCGTCCCGTGCAGTCAGACGTGCGATCTCCAGTTTCGTGTCCTTTCCGATCTCTACCGTTGCCATATGACTCCCTCCGTGCGTTCCCTGTTCCCGCAACCTTCCTCTTTAAAAGGATCAGGCCGCGGATCCCGTATTCTTTATGATTTTGCTGCTGAGCACATTTTTCTTAAGTCCCGAATACTGATCGTCCACCTTATCCCTCTCGGTGGTATGCATCCGCTTGACATCCTTCCGGGCGAAATTGTCCGCCTCCAGCGCGTTCTTTCTCTCATTGAGACCGGTCGCGTTGAAGTATTTCTCATCGGAGAAGAGATAGGTGTCATTGTCGATGCTTAAGTAGGTATCGCCGGCGTCGATCGCAAGCTCGGAGAGATCCGTGATCTTATCATAGTCCTCCTTCTCCAGGAAGAACTTTCCCTCGACCCTATCCTCCGAGACATTCCGCGCCTTATTGAAGCGCCTCACCAGCTCCTGCATCTTCTTCACCTGCTCGATCTGCTCGTAGACACGTGACTTAAGCGCGTTGATCTTGGCATCCGAGAGCTTCAGGTCCTTGAGCTCCACCTCCAGTGTCCCGGTATCAAAGGCATCCTTCATCTGATTCAGTTCACGCCAGGCTGCCGCATCGTAGTGGAGCATGGCGGGGATCTCGATCAGACCGTCCTCCCCGGCCTGCAGGGGGTCGTCCGCATCCTGGTTTCTGTTCTTTGCATCCTCTCTGTTGATCTCCTCCATCAGATCCTCATCTGTGCCGAGAATCCCGCAGAGGTGGTAAAAGATACACTCAAAGCCGAATCGCAGATCATCCCCGCTATACCCCCCGGTCGTTTTCCTCACCTCGTCGTTGATCGTCGGGTCGGCGCCTTCCCGCTTTTTCCTGAACTTTTGATCATAGAGACCGTTCCAGTTAAGCTTCTTTACATAGGGATTGAGCTGCTCTATGATCCGGTAGAGCTTCTTCCTGGTAGCCATATCCATTTCGGCGATGCTTTTTAACTTTCTTTTGGAGACAGATTTCGCGGGCTCATAGAGCATGTTCTCCAGCTCTTTCAACAATGACGACAGAGTTTTGCGGTCCTTTTTATTAAGCAGCGTGATCGTCTCATTCCCTGTCCAAGAATTGTAGATCTCCCTTTTCTCATCCAGCATATCTTTTTCATGAAGCTCGTACTTATATTCCTCGAGAGGTATATTTCTTTTTTCGGCCTCCTCCTTCATCCGTTTCTCATTCTGTTTTACATAGTCATCCCGGAGCTCGATCTCAATCTCCTGGAGGATCGGTCCCATGAGAGCCGCCGCCCGCTGGTATTCGGGAGCCTTCACATTTTTGTTTAGGCTCGTATACACCTTGTACAGCTTGGGTTCATTCTCCTCCCTGGTCCAGTAATCGATCAGACCGGTCTTCCTGCCCGCGAAGTATTTCTTGTTGATATACTTATACATGGCGGATTCCGGGCTGATCTTGTTGATGAGCGGCGGCAGGAAGCCTGCCTTCTGCACCTTTCCGTCCTTCAGGGCAAAGGTGTCCTTTAAGAGCTTCTCCCCCAGAGACTGGTCATGGTCATAGCTCTTGATGGCGGTGATCAGGATGTTCCCGTCCTTAAGTGTCTTTGTCTCGCATTTGAAGTTGCGGCCGTGGCGGTCCACCTGCAGCAGCGTCGTATCCACCGACTGCAGCCGCATGAGCTGCCGGACGGCCTCCGGTGTGTAGACGACCTGCTTTCCTGCCTCCTCCGCACGCTTGCGCACATCGAGGAACTCCTCTCCCTTGGCCTCCACGGTGACCGTGCAGATGGCCTCCCGCTTCTTCCTGGCTCCCGCGTGGGTGAAATTGACTAACTGCGTGTGGCTCGTCGTGATCACGTCCTCGAAATGGAACTTCTGTGCGATCCGGGAGTAGACCGTATTGTGCATGGCGTTGATCTCATCGTCTCCGGAGCCGCCGCGCTGTCTGACCTGGCCGAACATCTCGGCCTCCTTCCCGGTGGAGGTGTTGAAGAACTTCCTCACCGAGCGCTCCCCGCGCGTCTGCATCCTACTGATCAGATCGATCAGATCGGCATCCTTTTCGCGGTCTAAGCCGAGTGCCTGTTTCCGGTTCTCCTCATCCTGCGCCCCGTTCCCCGCATCGATCGCGCGCTCGATCCATTGAAGTCCTGTCAGGAGCGTCGGTTCTCCGCCGCCCTCCGCCGCACGCTTCGTGCGGTTCTCCTCCATCTCCTTGTTGTGCTTCTCCTCCGCGAGCTTTCTCTCGGCTTTGAGCTCATCCAGGGTCTGCTTGGTGATGGGAGCGAGGGTACTTTGATTCGCCACCTGCTGGTCGTACTTTTTCTGCCACTCCGCCAGCTTATCCTCCTTGGTCCACACGAAAGCAGCCGTCCCCGCCGCCTTCTGCTGTGCCACATTGTAGTCGTCCAGCTGTTTGAACATCTCGTCGAAGTCGTGGGAGAACATCTTGATATAGCGCTGCTCCATCGCCTCCCTCTTGAGGGAATCCTGCTCATCCTGCAGATTCCGCTGCATCGTCGTGAGGAACTCGATGGCGTCGTTATACTCATCCAGCGTGGTCCCGGCCTTGCGCATGCGATCCTCGGTCATCTCATACTTCGCATTCTCCCGGTATTGGTCCCCGCTCTCTTCCTGCGACTGTCGGAGCAGGTCACGGCTCCTCGTGAGCTCCTCGATCCGGCGGTTTAAGTACCCCGGCAGATCCCGGGAGAGCAATGCCAGATTTTCCTTGAGATAATAGGTCTCCTCACCGGTCTGATTGCCGTCAGCATCGCGGGTGGCGAGGCGGATCTTGTACACATTGGAGGAATTGCCCTCCTTCTGGATCTCCGCGATCCCGATCTCATCCTCGCAGCGCACGCGGGAGAGAAGATCCCGCCCGGTCGCCACCTGATCGCGGTTGATCGTCATGGTATTATTGAGAAAGGCCTCGGTGCCGATGCGGAAATTGGAGAGATCGTTCTCACAGAGCTTGCGGAGTTCCAGAACCTTGGCCTTGCGGCGGATCCCGGTGGCGTGCTTGGGATCCTTTGCCGTCTCATAGGCCGTGCAGGCCTCGATCACGGCGCGGTATGCCTTCTCAAAGGTCTCATTCATCTTCTTTTCCGAGAGGTAGTTGTACTGATAGACACCGCCCTCTTCGCTGACCGCGTATTTCGTGAGCGGTTCATCGAGCAGGTTGTTGAGCGCGGCCAGCGTCATCTTGACCTGCTTCATCTCGTCGCTGTCCTTGGAGCTTCTCCAGAAGGTCCACCATTTCGTGTCATTGACGAGCAGCCTGCTCTCGCTGGCGAAGAGGTCCTTTTCCTTCGTCGTGCGCTCGGTATAGGTAAGCTCTTTGGAGAGCTTCGCCCGCTGCTCCTCCGTGAGCTCACTCTCCCGGTTGTAGGTGTACTTGCGGTTCAGCTCCAGGATCTCACGGTTGGTGCTGCGTACCGTGCGGTCCTGCTCCAGACCGTTCTTGTCCACGTTCATCCGGAACATATCCTTCTCATCCGACCGTTCCAGTGTCATGGGATAGGTGAAGGTCTTGTTCTCACTGATCTGTACCTGCATTTCGTCGTTTGCGTTTGCCATGGGAACCTCCTCTGATCCGGTCTTGTGCGAATGATCCGGCCTTCTGTGAACGATCCTGTCCCGATCCGTGAGAGACCGCTGTCTTCCACGGGATCCGGACGGCTGTTTCTACCTCAATATAGACCCTCTTGCATGACAAGAGCATGACAGATCCTGTCATCTCCTGCCCGCCCCGATCACACAGGGGCGCTTTCCATTCTCATCTTAAGTTCACTCTGCTCAGGATCCTCCTCACCCGGTCGTAGAACTGCCCATTCTGTATCAAAAGGCTCCCCAGGATCTGCTCCAGGATCCGGGATTCGATGCCGGTGAAAGGGTGGCTCTCGTCAAAGGCGCGGGAGAGGTAAACAGCGTAAAACTGGTTGATAAAGCGCGCGGTGCAGGCCTCCCTGTCCTGCCGCATCGCCTCCGGGCAGGATTGCAGAAATGCCTGCAGGATCTGCCGGAAGCGGTCGGTCTCCCGCGTGACGCCTTCGGCCAGGATCCTGTCAAACCAGGGAATGAGCTGGTCCGGCGCCTCGTGATCCACATGATCCGCCAGCATCCGTTCCTCGATCCCGCGGTAGATCTGATCGAAGATCAGTGCCTGCGTCATGGCCTGTCCCGTGAGGGGCGTCCTCTGATCTCCGATCCGCTTCGGTCCCACTCCCTGTACCCCTTCCTGCAGGATCTCCTCCTCGCCCTGCGAGGTGGCAAAGGCGGTCCGGACCTCCTCCTCGTCAAAGGCTGTCCTCCGAGAGAGCTGCAGCAGCACCTGCTCCTCTTCAGCCGCCCGTTCCTCCATCTGCAGGAGGCTTCGGTAGACCGCGAACTCCTCTCCGGTAAAGAGGACCTGCGCAGCGAAACGTTCCTTGTACTCGGCGAGCTTAAGGATGGTTTCCACCGCCGTCTTCGGATCGCCGGTCACCCGGATCCAGGCATCAAACCGCGCCTGGGTGGTGTGCGGCAGCTCAGCGATCACTTTCCGCCCTCCCTCCGGATCCGGGGCGGTCAGCCGCACGGTGCGCGATACGGTATAGCTCCCGATCTCGTTCTCGCCGAAGCTGGCAAGCTTAACATTCCGGAGGTCCAGAAGGTCCAGAACGCTGACATCCCGTTCCGGGCGACGCTGTATCCTGAGGATCACCAGGCCGTGATCCAGTGCCGCACCGATCCCCTCGGCCTCCGCCTGGAGGCGTTTCCTGATCTCCACCACCGCAGCTCTCCGGGTGATGCGTGCCTCGCTCCCCTTGGCATCATGCGTCTCCAGGTAACCCCTCAGAGCCGTAAGGATCTGAGCGATCCGCTCCCGTACCGTCTCCTTTAAGTTCTCACGCTCCTCCTGGGTTATGTTTTTAAAGTCCAGGTCAAGCGCTTCCGAGAGCAGGTCCTTCTGCGTGCTGATGGTCTGCAGCACGGGCTGGAGCGGATCGCTCCTCCGGAAGAAGCCCTCCGTGTCCGGGTTCTCCTCGGCGATCCGCGCAAGATCGTCCAGGTATTCCAGGCGGTTCCCCTCCGTGAGCCGGATGGTCTGCTGCCCCCTCTGACCGGATCCGCCCGCCCCCGGCCCATTTCCGGCGGAGGGTTCCTCCTGTCGGGAGGTATCCCGATAGATCCAGATCTCCTCCCAGCGCTGTTCCCCTCTCCCCGTCCGCTGCTCCGGGAAGGTGATCATCAGAGCGGTCTGCCAGCGGATCCCCGCCAGATCCTCCTCCATGCGTTTCTTCACGTACTCGGTCTGCGGGATCAGCATTCCCGCCTTTTTCGTCTCATCCTGCTCCTGTCGGGCGACAGCCAGATAACGGTCCGCCTGTGACAGCAGGTTCTCCATGGCAGCGATCAGGGCATCCCGGTCATCCGAGATGCTCTCCAGCTGCGCCGGCACCGGGGCATCCCACAGATTGGCGAGTCTTCCCAGACCGTAGATGATGTTCTCTAAGAGAACTGCTCTCTCCTCCTCCCCGGTCTCGACGATCCCGTAGCTGTCATAGGCTTTCTGAAGCCAGCGGAACATCCCCGGGCGCTCTCCGGCCGGAGGGGCCTCCTCTCTCTGCGGAGGCTCTCCCTGCGGCGCTGTCAGTTCCTTTAAGGCACTGACGGTATAGATCCGGGCTCCCCCGGCCGCCCCGGGCGCTGTCAGGCCGCCCCTGGTCATCGCCAGGTAACGCCGGTAGATCTGCTGACGGATCGGCAGTAGTTCCTTGAAACGCTGCGATTCCTCCAGCGCGAAGGCATGGATCTGATCCGTCATCTGCTCCGTCTTAATGAGCGCGACCATCCGGCGGGCATAGGTCGGACTGTTCAGCATGAGGACCATCTCGTCCCGTTTGGCACGGATTTCCTCACGGATGCGGTTCAGATACTCGTCGGACTGACGGATGAACTCGTCAAGTTCCATGGCGTACAGGTCCGTCTGCTGGATAAAGTCGACCCGGTGCGTGGACAGCTGCTCCCCCATTCGCTGAAATACCGCATCGGCAGATGCCAGCATGCCCTCGGAGGCCTTCTTCTGCACGGAA